>JANNIB010000159.1:0-1818 GCA_031404695.1 Acidobacteriota bacterium | reverse complement strand
CGGCGTTCCGGCGCATCCCGGAGTGCCAGCTCGTCGCGGTCGCCAACACCAGCCTGGCGTCGAGCCGCCGGGTGGCCACCGAGTTCAACATCCCGAAGCCCTACGCGCACTGGAAGGCCCTGCTCGATGACGCCGACGTGGACGCGGTGGTGATTGGCACCTGGCCGTACATGCACCACACGCTGACGCTGGCGGCGCTCGCCGTGGGCAAGCACGTGCTGTGTCAGGCGCGGATGGCCAGTAACGCCCAGGAGGCGCGCGAGATGCTTTCGGCCTCGCTGGCGCACCCGGACCTCGTGTGCCAGCTGGTGCCCACCTCGGGGAGCTATCAGGTGGACAACATTCTGAAGCGGCTGCTCGCGGAGGGCTACCCCGGCGAGGTGCTGTCGGTGGAGATCCAGCGGCTGGGGCGCGCCTTCGCCGATCGCAACGGGCCGCTCGACTGGCGCCACAACGACGAGTTCAGCGGTCTGAACATCCTGAACGCCGGCGGCACCTACGAGTCGGTGATGCGCTGGCTCGGGCGCGGCACGCGCGTGATGGCCATGGCAAAGGTCCACGTGCCGTACCGCCGCGGCGCCGGCGGCGCCCGCGTGTCGGTGGCCCTGCCCGACCACGTCGACGTGGTCTACGAGCTGGCCAACGGCGCGCAGGTGCACATGCGGTTCAGCGAGACCACGGGCCTGTCGCAGGGCAACCAGACCTGGATCCACGGCAGCGAGGGCACCCTCTACGTCGATGCCCGACAGGCCGTCTTCGGCGGCAAGCGCGGCGACACGGATCTCAAAGAGATCCCGAATCCGCCCGCGGACCGCGCCGCCTCTCGCGTGGAGCTCGAGTTCGTCAACGCGATCCGGGGCCTCGAACCGGTGACCACCAACACGTTCGAGATCGGCGTGCACTACATGGAGTGGACCGAGGCCGTGCACCGCAGCGCCAGGACCGGGCAGGCCGTCCACCTGCCACTGTAGCCACGAGGACGTCGGTTCCACGGGCTTCCTGGTCTACGCGGCCGGCGGCGTCTCACCGCGCTCAGCGAACCAGTGGCGCAGGAACACGAGATCCGCCGCGTCCTTCTCGCGACCGGTGACGACTTTCATGCGCCAGAGCAGCCGCGGTGAGGCAAACGGGATCGGCACACCGTCCACCTCCCGCACGACCACATCCTTCGCTGCCTGTTCATAGTCGATCCCACCGGCCGAGCGCATGAGATCGACGACAATCTCGTCCGCCACGCGAACGACCGTGTAGCGCACGAGGTCGCCAGTCCCGAGTTCGCGTGCCGCCTGGTCCGGCAGGGTGGCAACGGCCTCGAATACACGTGCTTCGTTTTCAGGGTCTGCCGCCACGATGAGGTCGATGTCCATGGTGCCGCGGATGTAATTGGCGGCCCGCATGGCAAATCCGCCGACGACGATGTACCGGGCGCTGCGATCGTTCAGCGCGCGACAGAGGTCGCGGAGGTCTTCGACCGTCGGTTCCCGGGACGCTAGCGCGTCTGGCGCGTCAGCATCCGCCATAGCCAGCGGTCCGCCTCTTCGTGGGTGGCGAATCGGTAGACCCCGCGCGGCACCCGCGCGCCACCGAGCGCGTGGGTCCACGCCTTCGCATGGTCGGCCCGGCTGGTCGCGGTGGACAGGCCCTCCGGCCCGGCGCGGCGACCGACGACGCGACCAATCGGCTCGTCGACGTTGATGAGGGGCGACCTGGACACGCTTCGAGCATAGGGTCCCGGTCCGGGCAATGCAAGGCGCTTCGGGTGCAAGGTCGCGTGCCCCCAGCCTCTATGCTTGGTCGCGATGCGCTACGACGCGACCG
>JANNIB010000158.1:0-2112 GCA_031404695.1 Acidobacteriota bacterium | reverse complement strand
GGTTCGACGGTGCGCGCCGGAGCTTCTCGAATGCTTTTCATGCAACGACACATTGGCGGAGGACTGAATCGCTTTGCCGTCGATCCGTCCGGTCAACGCTTTCTGCTGGTCGTGCCCGAGCAGAAAGTGTCCCCTCCAATCACCGTGGTCTTGAACTGGCCGTCGCCGTTGTCGAAGAAGTAGTGTCCGGACGACGCCTGTGGTCGGGCGTGCGTTGACGGGCCAGGCTGCTGCGTGAGTAACCTGGCCCCCCAATGAAGCCCCGGCGCTTCTGCCCGCGGCGTGCTCAGTCCCGTGGGGCGCGCCCAACGTGGATGGTGCCCACGAAGCACGTCTTGTTCTCTGGGGCCCCCTCGCAGCTCGGCATCCCGACAATCGCGGGATACCTCTGGAACTCGACCTGTACCCGCGCGCCGACGCGCCACCCGGCCAGAATGACGCCTTCGAGCAGGGCCGCGCCCGCCGCGTTCGACCCGCCCCGGATGAGCGCGCTGAACGAACGGTCGCCGTCCACGACCTCGTACAGGGCCTCGAGTCCCGCGACGTGCCCGTTGACGCTTTGCTGTCGCCAGAGCAACTCCGCGACGAACGAGCCGAGGGGACCGTCACCGGAAAAGCCTTCGAAGAGACCAAAGAATGGAACCGGGGGCACTGCGGGAGGCGGGGCGCCCCACTTCGTGAAGGTCACTTGCACGGGCCGATTGCGATCGTCGTGGCTCCCGGCCATCGCGGGTGCGAACTGGAACAGCAGCGCCATCGCGCCGACGAAGCAGGCAACGCGGCTGCGAGTACGAACGGTGCTCATAGAGGCTCCTTGGGTTGCGGGGGCTATAAGATGAGAAGCGCAATCCAGCGCCGTTTCCTCTCATGAGCCAATGACCGGCCGCGTGGACGATGTCACGGGACTGCTCCTGTCCTGGCGCCAGGGCGACGCCGCGGCGCTCAACCGCCTGGTCCCCCTCGTGTATCAGGAGCTGCGCCGCGTGGCGGGCCGCCGCCTTCGACGCGAGGCGCCGGGGCACGCCCTCCCGGCAACGGCGCTCGTCCACGAGGTCTACCTGCGACTGGTGGATGTGGACCGCATGACGCTGAAGAACCGGGCCCACTTCTACGGGGTGGCGGCCGTGCTGATGCGCCAGATCCTCGTCGACCACGCCCGCCGGCACCACGCCGACAAGCGCGGCGGCGGCGTCACGATGGTGAGCCTCGACGACGTGTCGCCAGCGACTCAACCAGCCAGTGTGGACGTGCTCGCGCTCGATCAGGCGCTGGAGGCGCTGGCTGCACTCGATGCCCGCCAGTGCCGCGTCGTGGAATTGCGCTTCTTCGCGGGGCTCAACATCGACGAGACGGCCGACGCGCTCGAGATGTCGCCCGCCACGGTCGCGCGCGACTGGGCTTTGGCCAAGGTGTGGCTCTATCGGCGACTGTCGCCCCGCGAGTGAGGGGTCTTGGCCGGTGGTTTTACTCGACGCTCGGGTCTTCGAGGTAGGTGTAGCCCTGCAGGCCTTCCTCGTAGAAGCGCAGCAGACGTCCGGCCTGCTGGTCCTGGAGCTGGCCGGCATGCACCGCCAGCTCGACGTCGCGGCGCAGCTTGCCAAGCAGCTCTTCCGGGTCGAACTGCACGTAGCGCAGCACTTCGTTGACCGTGTCGCCCTTGATCACGTGGTCAACGCGGGCCGGTTCGTTTTCGTCGCCGTTCCCGTTCAGGCTGACGTGCACCGCGTGCGTGTCACCGAGCAGGTTGTGCAGGTCGCCGAGAATCTCCTGATACGCGCCCACCAGGAACACGCCCAGGAAGTACGGCTCGCCGTTGTCGCGGTGCAGCCGCAGCGTCTTCTTCACGTCGCGCCGGTCGATGAACTGATCCAGCTTGCCGTCGGAATCGCAGGTGATGTCGCCGATGACAGCGTGATTGGTCGGCTTCTCGAGCAGCCGGTGGATCGGCACGACCGGGAAGAGCTGCTTGATGGCCCAGCTGTCGGGAATCGACTGGAACAGCGAGAAGTTGCAGAAGTAGGTGTCTGACAGCATCTCCTCGAGGTTCTGCAGTTCCTCGGGGACGTCGGCCATCTGTGGCAGCAGCCGCCGGATCTTCTCGGAGATCGCGAA
>JANNIB010000157.1:0-12695 GCA_031404695.1 Acidobacteriota bacterium | reverse complement strand
CCCCCGCCCTGGACCACCCAGTCCATCTTTTTGTGTGGTTCCCGTGGGCGCCCCCGCCCCCCCACCCCCCCCGCCGTCCCCCCCCCTTCCCTCCAACAGCCCCCCCCCCCCCCACGACGCGAGGCGGGATGCCCCGCCCGCGAATTCTTCAACGCATCTCTGACTCGGGACACTAAGTGAGTTCGCCGTTTCGGGCGCTGCGGTCGCGCAACTACCGCCTGTTCTTCATCGGCCAGGGCATCTCGCTCATCGGCTCGTGGATGACGCGGCTGGCCACGTCGTGGCTGGTCTATCGCCTGACCGACTCGGAGTTCCTGCTCGGCGTCGTGGCGTTTTCGAGCCAGGCGCCGTCGCTCTTCCTGCCGCCCCTCGCCGGCGTGTGGCTCGATCGCTACGACCGGCACAAGGTGCTGATCGTGGTGCAGGTGCTGGCGATGGCGCAGTCGCTGGCCATGGCCGCGCTCACGCTCAGCGACCTCATCACGATCCCGTGGATCATCGGTCTGGCGCTCTTCCAGGGTGTCGTGAGCGCGGTCGAGATTCCGACGCGCCAGGCGTTCGTGGTGCGGATGATCGACGACCGCGCCGACCTCGGCAACGCCATCGCCCTCAACTCGTCGAACTTCAACAGCGCCCGGTTAGTCGGACCCGCCATCGCCGGGGTGCTGGTGGCGGCGGTGGGCGAAGGCTACTGCTTCCTCATCGATGGCCTCAGCTACCTCGCCGTCATCTGGGGACTCCTGTTGATGCGCCTCGCGCCGGACCAGCGTCCGCGCACCGAACGTCGCGTGTGGCACGAGCTGACCGAAGGCTGGCGCTACATCGTCCACTACACGCCGATCCGCAACCTGTTCATCTTCCTGGCCGCCATCGGCGTGCTGAGCGCGCCGTATTCGGTGCTGATGCCGGTGCTTGCCGGGCGCACCCTGGGCGGCGGCGCAAATACCTTGGGCCTGCTGATGGCGGCCACCGGCGTCGGCGCCCTCGCCTGCGCGGTGCGGCTAGTGCTGCGCACGACCGTCCTCGGCCTGGCGCGCCTCATGAGCTACGCGGTGGGCGCCTTCGGCATCGGCTGCGTGCTACTGGGCCAGTCGCCGTGGCTGTGGCTCTCGATGGCGCTCATGACGGTCACCGGCTACGGGCTGATGTATCAGGTCGTCGCCACCAACACCATCGTCCAGACCATCGTGGATGACGACAAGCGCGGACGCGTGATGTCGTTCTACACCATCGCGCTGGCCGGGTCGGGGCCGCTCGGCAGCCTGCTCGGCGGAGCGATGGCAGCGAGCATCGGCGTGGAAGCCACCTACGCGCTCAGCGGCGGCACCTGCCTGCTGATGGCGTTGTGGTTCTGGCGGCAGCTTCCGGTTTTCCGCGAATCGGTGCGGCCGCGCTACGTCGAGCTCGGCATCATCGTGGACCGGTGACGCCGGGTCACCAGCGCCCGCTGGCCCCACCACCACCCGAGCTGCCACCGCCGAAGCTGCCTGACGATCCGCCGCTCGATCCCCCGGAGGATCCCCGGCCGCCACTGCTGCCGCTGGTGCCGCCCCACACCCAGCCGCTCTTCGCGGCGCCGCCCGAGCCGCGCATGCTCTTGCGGAACGAGGGCCGGCGGCCGATCCGGTAGCCCACCACCGCCGCCAGCAGCGTCACACCAGTGACGCCCCAGGCCACCAGGCCCTCGGTGAACGCCTGCACGATGAGAAACGGCACGCCCCCGAAAATCAGCCCGAACATCACCGCAGTGAACGCCCGCGAGCCGAGGCCGGCGCCGATCATGCCGAAGCCGATCACGATGAAGATGCCGAGGAACGGGACGATCAACCACGCGACCGACACGCCTGTAACGCCCGGCTGATTGAGCGCCGCGAGCTGGTCTGCCGACAGTGTCTCGTTGCGGCGGACGATCTCGGCGACCCGGGTGGTGCCCTCGACGATGCCGGCGCCGTACTGGTTGTCGCGGAACCTTGGCAGGAAGGTCTCGCGGATGATCTGGCCGGCGAGCCCGTCCGGCAGGACGCCCTCGAGGCCGTAGCCCACTTCGATGCGCATCTCGCGCGCGCCGGGGGCGACGAGGATGAGCACGCCGTTGTCCTTGTCTGCCTGGCCCACGCCCCACTCGGCGAAGAGGCGGGTGGCGTACTCATCCACCAGCATGCCGTCGAGCCCGGTCACGGTGGCCACGGCGATCTCGACGGTGGTCGCGTCTTCGACCCCCTGCACCAGTGCGGTGAGGGCACGTTCTTCGTCGGCGGTGAGCACGCCGGCGAAGTCGTTCACGGCGCCCGAGGGCGTCGGCAGCTGTGCGGCGAGCAACGCGACCGACAGGCACAGAGCCGCCGCCGTGAGGCCGGCGAGGCCGCGAGAGCACGCTATGTCAGCACCGTGAAGCCTTCGACGTTCCGCAGGGCGCGGTCGAAGGTGTAGGTCGTTCGCGCGCCACCGGCGCGTCCGAGTTGTCCGAGGAGGTAGTCCGAGAAATCGGCCTTGCCCTTGATATAGGACGCGAGGGCGCGGCGTACCAGGGCGTCGTCCTCGACCACGAACGGTGGCGTCGTCAGCAGATCGCGCACCGTGTCGGCGATGTCGGCCCGTGAGGCGTGGTAGACGCCCTCCAGCACCCACTCCAGTTCGCAGAGCACCGGGCTCGTGACGAGACAGCGGTCACCGGCCGAGGCCGCGCCCTCGATGAGCACGCGCGCCCGGCGCGCCTGGCGTTCATCGTCGCGGACGAGAAACCGCACCAGCACATTGGTGTCGAGCGCGATCACCGGGGCTTCCCCGCCAACGCCCGAGCGGCCCGGTGCCGCACCGCCACACGCATGTCGTCGAGTGACGCGGGGCGGGCCGGCGCGAGGCGATTGAGCGCGCCGAAGAGGTCACCGGCGGCCGGGCCGCGCTCGCGATCGAGCGTGACCCGTCCGTGCCGGTCGGTGGAGACCCGAAGGCGGTCGCCGACCTTCAGCGCCAGCCGGTCCCGGATGCCCTTGGGCAGCGTAATCTGGCCCTTCGACGTGATCGTGGTGATACCCAACATCGTCTCCTTACTGGAATGACGATACCACGATGTAAGTAAGGAGTGCCAACCCGCCGGCGGGCTCGGGCCAGGCAATCGACGCTGCTACGCGAGCAGCTGATAGCCGCTGCCGTGCACGGTGATGATGTAGCGCGGGTCGTGCGGCCTGGGCTCGATGTGCATCCGCAGCTTGGCCACGTAGTTGTCGACCGTGCGGGTGACCGAGAGGTGACTGTAGCCCCAGACGTCGCGCAGCAGCTGTTCGCGGCTCACCACTTCGTTGCGGTGCGCGAACAAATAGCGCAGCAGCTCGAACTCCCGTGCCGACAGCGCCACTCGGCGCCCCTTCTTCAGCACCAGACGCTGGCGCGGCTTCACGATCACGTCGCCGACCAGGAACTCGCCGCTCCCCGGCGCATGCCAGTCGTCGCGCCGTACGAGCGCCCGCACGCGGGCCAGCAGCTCGCGGACGCTGAAGGGTTTGCTCACGTAGTCGTCGGCGCCGAGGTCGAGCCCGCGGACGCGGTCCTGCTCGTGGGTGCGGGCCGTGAGCACCACGATCGGCACGTGGACGGCGCGGGCACGCAGTTGCCGGCAGACCTCGAAGCCGCTGATGCCGGGCAGCATGACGTCCACGAGCAGCAGCGCGAAGTGCCGCGAGCTCACCGCCTGCAGCGCCTCTTCACCCGAGGCCACCGCCGTCACGCGGTAGCCCTCGAACTCCAGGTTGTCGGTGAGCATCGAGCGCATCTGCGGCTCGTCTTCGATGACCAGCACGTGGCGGGCGTCATCAGTTTTTGCCGGCGCGGTGTTCATGAGACGGCCTCCGGCTGGGTGAGCGGTGGACTGTCACTCGACAGCGGTCCGGTGATGCAGCGCAGCGTGACGCAGAAGGTGCTGCCGGCGCCCGGCGCGCTCGACACATCCACGCGGCCGCCGTGCCCGTGCACCAGCTCGCGGACGATCGGCAGACCGAGCCCGAAGCCCTGGCGATGGCCGGCGCCCGGCACCCGGTAGAAGCGTTCGAAGATCCGCAGCTGGTCGGCGGATGCGATGCCGACGCCCTTGTCGGTGACCTCGACGACAGCCGACAGCCGCTCGGTCCGCACCGTGACGGTGACCGGCTGATCGGGGCTCGAGTACTTGACGGCGTTGTCGAGCAGGTTGGCGACCACCTGCTCGAGCGCCGCCGGATCGGCTTGCACGAACGGGCCGGGCGGGTTCAGCACGACCTGGAAACGGCCCGCCTGATTCAAGCCGTGCGCGAAGGCATCGACCGTTTCACGCACCAGCGCGCCCAGGTCCACCTGCTCGAATTCGTAGCTGCGCTGCTGCTGCACACGCGAGAACTCGAGCACCCGCTGCACCAGCGCCGACAGCCGTGACGCTTCGGCGCGGATCGTGTCCAGATACTCCGAGAGTTTCTCGGGCGAGCGGATGCGGTCCATCTGCAGCGTCTCGGTGGCGGTGCTGAGCAGCGACAGCGGCGTCTTCAGCTGGTGCGAGACGTGGGCCACGAAATCGGTCTGCATGCGGGCCAGCTCGGTCGAGCGGCGATGCGCCTGCACGGTGAGACCGAGCGCGGCGAGCATCAGCAGCAGCGACAGCGCCGTCGGCCAGTAACGCTGTCCGGCCATGCCGAAGGCCGTGGCGAACGGCGCCGCCCCGACGTCGATCGCCCACGGCCGCGGCGAGACGCCGGCCGCCAGACGTGTCCGGATGTCGTCGGCCGGATAGAAGAGCATCGGAAAGGCCAGCCGCACGCCTTCGACCTCGCGCGGCAGCGTGCCGTAGACGAGCTCGCCGGCCTCGTCGGTGATGCGCAGCTGCAGCGGCACCTCGGCGCCGCGGCGCAGCAGCACGTCGTCGAAGGCGCGGCCACGCGCGCCGGCAAAGAGCCGCTCTCGCATGCTGGCCGGTTCGACGACGAAGCCCAGCACGGCGAAGAACTCCTGCCGCCGGGCGTCGGTCCAGAACAGCCGCAGGAACACCTGCCGGGGCTCGCTGCCGATGCCTTCGGCAGCGACGTAGATCTGCTGCGTGCCGGCATGGCGGCGCGCCAGGCCGAGCACCGCCTGCCCGAGATCCGGATCGCGGCCGAAGACGCCGCTGCGGCCGTAGAAGAGCACGTCGGGTTCGCCGGCCGCGCCGCGCCCGCCGCTGGCGCTCCAGGCGAAGAAGCGATCGACGTGCGGGTAGGCTTCGAGCCCGCGCGAGAAGTGCTGCGCCACCAGATCCAGCCGGCCGGCACGCAGTTCGGGATGATTGACGGCGGCCAGCGTGTCGAAGATCGGGCCGTCGAGCGTGCGCCGCAGCTCGGTGGCGATGTCCGACGCGGTCTGCTCGGCGAGCTGGCGGACGATCACCTGGTTCTGCAACTCGAGCGCGGTCATCGCCCGCTGCTGCAGATACAGGACCAGCCCGGCCGCGCCGATCGTGGTGACGATCGCGAGCACCAGTGGTGGTGGACGCCAGTCGCGACGAGCTAAACGCATCGGGCAGTTCTTCTGCCGGCGACCTTACGTCTCCGTGTGTGAGCTGTCAAGGCGCTCCGGCACACCCCGCGCGCGGGTTCGCATCAGGAGCCAGCGCGATATCGCGGCTCCTGTCCCATGACCTTGGCCGGGTCGGCACTCGGCCGCGGCCGGAACTTCTGCACCCGTCCGCCGAACACCTCGGCCGTGTACATGTTGCCTTCCTGGTCCACCGTGAGCGAGTGCGGGCCGTTGAACTGTCCGGGTTGGCCGCCCGGACCACCCCAGCCGTAGAGAAAGCGGCCGCTCAGGTCGTACTTGAGCATCCGCATGGTGCCGCCGTCGGCGACCCACAGGAACTGGTCGGTCGAAATGAAGTGCGCGTACGGCGAGGAGCGGACGCCGGTGCTCCACATGTCGAGGAACTTGCCGTGCTCGTCGAACACCTGGATGCGGCGGTGGCCGCGATCGACGACGTAGAGCTTGCGGTCGTCGCTGATGGCGATGCTGTGCACGGTGTTCCACTCGTTGGGCCCGGGGTTGCTCGCGTCCTTGGGCGGCGTGCCCCAGTCCATCAGGAATTTGCCGTCCTTGTCGAATTTGGCCACGCGCGTGCCGCCGTAGCCGTCGCTGATGAAGAACGTGCCGTCGGGCAGCCAGGCGATGTCGGTCGGGCGATCGAAGAGCCGGCCGGCGTCGCGGCCGCGCTGGCCTTTGGTGCCGAGCGTCAGCACGAGCTTGCCGTCGTAGGTGAACTTGTAGATCACGTGCAGCTGGTCGTCGAACACCCACACGTGTTTCTCGGAATCGTAGGGGCTCATCTTGATCTTGTGCGGCCCGCGACCGCACGGCGCCTGGAACAGCGTGTCGTGCTGCGGCCACCACTGCACCATCTTCCCTTCGCGGTCGACCACGAAGATGACGTGGTGATAGCGGCGCTCCCAGCCGCGCTTGGGCGCCGGTTCACAGGTGGCGCCGAGTCCGTCGTCGTTGCCGGTGGCGCTGCCGCGTGACGGGGTCAGCATCGCGTAGGGCGTCCACGGCTTCGCGCCGGCAGGCAGCGGCAGCTCGCCGCGTTGCGCGATCCAGATGCGGTCGGGGCTCTCGGCGAAGACGGCGCCCACCGAGCCCCACGTCCAGCCGTCGTGTGTCACCCCGTCGGGACCATCCGGCAACGGCTGCGGCCAGTTCGGCACCGGCTCGTAGGGGCCGAATTCCTCCTGGCCCCCGCGTTCCTGCACCACGGCCGGCGCCGCAGCGGACGCGGCCGCGGCCGGCGCGTCGGCGGCAGGCGGCGGCGCGGCGCAGCCGGCGGCGATGAGCGACAGGACGACGAGCGCTTGCGAGCGAATGGGCATGCGCATAACGAATCTCCTCTCGCGGGGCGTACCCGCGCCAGCCACGTGATGAAGGCGGTTCAGTTGCGTCTCCAGCCGCTAGCCGCTAAACCCTAGCCGCCAGTCAGTTGGTGCCGCGCATGTAGGTGCCGATGATGTGCGCCGGGTTGGCGCCCTTCTTCGGGCGGAACTTCTGCGGCCGTCCGACGTGCACGTCCGCCGTGTAGAGATTGCCCTCGGCGTCGGTGTGGAACTGATGCACGCCCCAGAAGCCGCCCGGGAACGCGCCGAAGGTCCCCCACGAGAAGAGCAGCCGGCCGTTCAGGTCGAACTTCGTGAACTTCTGCGTGTGGCCATCGGCCACCCACAGGTGCTGGTCTTCTGACAGGAGCAGCGAGTAGGGCCGCCGCACGTTCGGCCACGCGTCGAGGAACTTGCCGTTCTCGTCGAAGACCTGAATGCGGGCGTTGGCGCGGTCGCTGACATAGAGCCGGCGCTGCTTGTCGATGACGATCGCGTGCACGGTGTTCATGTAGCCGGGGCGGGTCTCGGTGGGCTCGTTGCCTTTCTGCCCCCACGTCAGCAGGAACTTGCCGTTCCTGTCGAACTTGGCGACGCGGGTGTTGACGTAGCCGTCGCTGACGAAGAAGGTGCCGTCGGGCAGCCACGCCACGTCGGTCGGGCGGTTGAAGTGCGTGGCGTCATCACCCGGCTGCATCGGCGTGCCCACCGTCATCACCAGCTTTTTGCCGTCGCGCGTGAACTTGTAGATGGCGTGGGCCCCGTCGTCCACCAGCCAGACGTGGCGCTCCGGGTCGTAGGGGTTCACGAGGATGCGGTGCGGGCGCACGAACAGCTTGTTGTGCTGGTCCCACGACTCGATGAGCTTGCCGTCGCGGTCGACGACGTTGAACACGTGATCCCACCGCGGATGCCGGGCTGGATCCTTCTGCGACAGGTCGTAACCGGAAGCATTGCGCGACGGGATGAAGGCGTCGGCGGCGCCGCGCGCGTCTTTCAGTACCGGCAGGCAGCCGCGGTTGAAGATGTAGACGCGGTCGGGGCTCTCGGCCCAGATTCCGGCCGTGGAGCCGATGACGTGGCCCTCGCCGCAGTAGTTCTGCGGCCAGCCCCTGACCAGGTCATACGGTCCGGTCTCGTCGCCACCGCCCTTCTCCTGAGCGATGACCACTGCGCCCAATAGCAGCGCGAGCGACGCACCTGCGATGCCAAGATGCTTGATCACGACCGGCCTCCTTAGTGGCCCTTCTTGAGCTCTTTGATGAAGGTCGCCGCCTGTGCCGCCTCGGGCGTACCCGGATGGGCGGCGACGACCTGTTCGAACAGCTCGAGCGCCTTCGCGGCGTCGCCCTTGCTGAACTGCACCTTCGCCATGCCCAGCGAGGCCCCGGCGTTGCCGGGCACGGCTACGAGCACGCGCTGGAACTGCGCTTCCGCTTCCGCCACCTTGCCCTGGGCGAAGTAGACGGCGCCGAGCGTCGACGCCGCGTCCGCGGCCAGCGGGTCTTTCAAGTCCCCCTTGATCGACAGGCCCTTTTCGAGTGCCGGGACAGCCTTGTCGTAGGCCTGCAGGTCGACGTAGACGCTGCCCAGCTGGAACTGGACGGCCGGATCGGCCGGCGCCAGCGTCGCGGCGTTCTCGAGACTGGCCACGGCCTCGGCATTCCGCTTCATTCCCAGGTAGGCCAGCGCAAGGTTGACGTGCAGCGCCGGCACCGTGGGCGCCTGCGCGATGGCCGCCTGGAACTGCGTCGCCGCCTGCTCGAAGTTGCCGGCGTTGAAGGCGGCGACCCCGGCCTGGAACTCCTTCGAGCCGCCGGCCGCCGCCTTGGCCAGCTTGAAGTCGAAGTTGCGGTCGGTGCCGGCCACCAGCTTGATCTTGTCGTTGACCGGCTGGTAACCGTCCTTGGTGACCGACATCTCGTACTCGACCGCCTGGAGGCCGCGCCGGTAGAAGCGGCCGTCCTTGCCGGTCGTGAGCGTGGTCTCGCGTCCGCGGTCGAGGTTCACGAGCTTGATCGTCACGCCGGCGAGCGGCTGGCCGGCGTCGTCGACGACGCGACCCTTGATGACGCCCAGTTCCATCTGGGCGACAACCGGCGTGGCGCCGCAGAGCAGCGCCGCGCCGACGAGGAGACTCAGAACCCGCATCACGGTCACCTCAGAAGCGCAGCCGGATGCCGAGCTGCGACTGCCGTGCGAACTGCGCCGACGTCGCGATCATGAAGTTCGGCGACGAGCGGTTGCCGGTGGGCGCGACCTCGTTCAGGCGATTGAAGATGTTGAAGAAGTCGACGAAGAAGTCGAGGCTGTCGAGCCGGCCGCCGAGCGGGAGCTGGTAGCGGATCGACAGGTCGGTGGTGAAAGAACCCGGGCCGCGGATGCCGAACGGCACCGCCCGGCCCTGATCGTCGAGGGCGGAGACGATCGGCCGCGTCAGGTCGTCGATGCCGCGGATCGGCCGGTCGTTGTTGTCGAGGTCGCCGTTGACGTCGCGGCCGACCGTCTCGTTGATCGGCGCGCCGCTGATGGCGCTGAGCACAGTGGCGAAGGTGAGCGACCGCCACGGGTTCCAGCTGCCGCTGGCCGCGAGCACGTTGGTGCGGTTGGACGCGAACTCGCCGTAGTCGGCGCGGACGTCGTTGTCGAGCCATACCCGCCGCGCGTCCGGATTGCCTGCGCCCACGTAGTTGCTGCGCTGCAGGGTGTAGGCCAGGCGCCCGCTCCACCGGTTGGCCATGCGCCGCACGAGCGACACCTGCAGCGACTTGTAATCGCCGTTGAAGACCTCACTGGTCTGCGACTGCAGCACGCGCTGGAAGCTCACGCCGCGGGCTTCGGCCGGAATGAGCGACCCGGTCGGGTCGAACGCGGCCACGCCCGGCCGCACGCCGTTGACCGGCTCGTTGATGTCGATGACGCCGAGCTGGTCGCGCGACGCGTTGGCCACGTAGTCCACCGACAGCGCCATCTGGCCAAACAGCTCCTGGCTGATGCCGCCGCTCCACGACCAAGTGTGGGGCATCTTACGGTCTTCGCTGTCGACCCGAGGGTTGCGGTTGAAGCCGGTGCCGGCGATTACCGCATCGCGCAGCGCGTTCAACACGGCCTGACCGGCCGGCGACAGCCGGGCGACGCCGCGATTGCCGGCGGTGTCGGTGATCACGTCGGGGATCAGCACGAGATTCGCGTTGGGGCTCGCGGCATTGATCGAGATCGACGGGAACAGGGTCCTGACGCCGCTCTGCTGCAAGGTGAGGTCGTGCACCACCGGCACGTAGGCGAAGAACTTGCCGACGCCGCCGCGCACCACCGTGCGGCCGGTACCGAATGCGTCCCACGCGAACCCGGCGCGTGGCGCGATGGCGTTGTCGTGGTTGGGGGTCTGCTTGTGGTTGTCCCAGCGCAGGCCCAGATTGAAAGTCAGGTTGCCGGTGACGCTCCACTTGTCTTCGACAAAGAGATACCGGCGCTGGTCCTTCGACACGACCGCGTAGCCGTAGTCGTTCCGGGGGCCGACGGTGACGTCGAACTGGAAGGGGTGCGTCGCCGGGTCGGCCGGATTGTAGGGCGCGTCGGTGCGGAACTGGAAGGTGCCGGAATCGAAGGTCGAGCGCGGGTCCATGTTGTTCCAGCTGTAACCGCCGCCGGCCTTCACCGTGTGCTCGCCCCCGAACAGGCTGGGGATGAAGTAACTGAACGCCTGGTCTACGACGTAGCTGCGGATCACCGTGGTCGGCCCGGTGCCGCCAGTGCCGGTGATGTAGCTGGGGTGCGTGTTGCGCTGGCCGATCGAGAACGGGTCACGGCCGCCGAATCCGATCGCCTTGCCGTCTTCGTTGAAGAAGCCCTGTGGGGCGGTCGTCAGCGACTCGCCGATACGGCCGAAGCGGGTCACGCTCGACAGCCGGTCGGTGAGCACGCTGGTGTAGGTGCCGGCCCACAGCGTGTCGTGGTCGGCCTCCCAGACCCTGGCGTCGGGCGTCTCGTTGTTGGTGTTGAAGCCCTCGCCGCGCGAGTTGGCGTCCTCGAGCAGCCAGCGCCCGTTGATGAAGTTACGGTCGTTGATCTGCAGGTCGGCGCGGGCAAAATAGTTGTTGGCGCGCACCGTGAAGAAGCCGACCTGGTCCACGGCCAGCGGCGCCGCCGCGGCCGGAAAGCGCTTCTGTCCGGCGATGTCCTCGTTGTCGCGCTCGTAGGTGAAGTAGAAGTGGGCGCGGTTCTTGACGATCGGGCCGCCGAGGCCGAAGCCGGCCTGCAAGGTCCGCTCGGGCGGTTTCGGCTGGCTGTCGGGCAGGAACAGGCCGCGGGCATTGAGCGCTTCGTCGCGGAAGTAGGAGTAGACGCGGCCGCGGATGTCGTTGGTGCCGCCGCGGGTCACCATGTTGATGATGGCGCCGGCGCCGCCGCCGTACTCGGAGCTGTACTGGTTGGCCAGCACCTGGTATTCCTCGATGTTGTCGAGGACGATGCGCACCTGCGTGCCCTGGCTGCCGCCGAGGCGGTCGTCGTTGTTGTACATCCCGTCGATCAGGTAGACGTTCTGCTGCGACGGCGACCCGTTGGCCACCACCTGGCCGCCTTCGAAGGTGGACGTCGCCGGGTTCGGCGTCATCCCGGGGATGAGCTGTGTGAGGCCGGTGAAGTTCCGGAAGTTCGACGGCACTTCCTCGATCTCGCGCCGCGACAGACTGCCGCCGATCTGGTTGCTGGTGCGTTCGACCAGCGGCGCCTCGCCGGTGACGACCAGGTTCTCCTGCACACCGGCCACGGTGAGCTTCAGCTCGAGCGTGACCGAGGAGCCCGGCGACAGCACCATGCCGGTGCGCGAGGCGGTGCCGAAACCGGCCATCGTGACGGCGACGTCATAGGTGCCCGGTTCCAGATTCGGCACCGAGTAGGCGCCGGTCTCGGCCGTGATGGCTTCGCGGGTGAAGCCGGTGCCGGCGTTGGTCACAACCACGGTGGCCCCCGGCAGCGCCAGCCCGTCGGGATCGAGCACCTTGCCGGAAATCGAACCTCGTTGCTGCGCCAGTGCCGGAGACACCAGGGCGAGGGACACACTCAGAACGACTGACAGGAGCCGGGCAGCAGCCACCATGTGAACTCTCCCTTTCCGGAGACGCTCGATGGCCGAGAGCGTAGCGGTTCGCCGTCGTCTGCGATGTCAAACCATGTCAAAGGTATGTCTGCAACTTGTCTATCGCGGCGCCGCGGCCACGGCTGAGACAAGTCGCAGACATACGCGAGACATCGTTTTACGGGCCGGAGAGGGCTCCGGTCTGGTACAAATGGGCGGCATTCGCGGAGGAGGGCACATGAGAGTGATCGCGGTCCTGACGGCACTGGCCGTTCTCGGGAGTCCGGCGCTGGCAGCGGCACAGGGCGACCCATCCATCAGCAGCGCCGAGCCGTTCAAGCTCGGCACCTTCGAGATCGCCGGCGAGCCGCGCATCGGCATCGTCCTGCGCGACACGCTGGTCGTCGATCTCGCGGCGGCCAACCGGGCGCTGCAGCGCGACCCGGCCTACCCGCCCATTCCGATGCCGCCGACGATGGTGGATCTCATCGGCCGCTACGAATACGGCATGAAGACGCGCCTCTACGAGATTGTGAACGCGCTCGTGCGGGGAAATCGTCTCGCCGGCGCGCAGCGCGCCGCCTACGTGCACGACGTGAAGGGCGTGGACGTCCTGGCGCCGCTCATGCCCGGCAAGATGCTCAACGCCGCCGTGAACTTCTACACCCACGTCGGCGAGACCGGCACCGCCGAGGAGCAGAAGAAGGCCGAGGCCGAGCGGCGGGCCAAGCGCGGCGTGCCGTATCTCTTCCTCAAGCCGACGC
>JANNIB010000156.1:0-48176 GCA_031404695.1 Acidobacteriota bacterium | reverse complement strand
GCCGACCCCACCACCGTGGCCGTCATCACCGGTCAGCAGGCCGGCCTCTTCGGCGGGCCGCTCTACACCCTGCACAAGGCCATCACCGCCATCAAGCTGGCCCGCAAGGTGACGGCGGAACGCGGCGTGCGCGCGGTGCCGGTGTTCTGGATCGACTCGGAAGATCACGACTGGGAAGAGGTGCGCGGGTGTACGGTGCTCGACGACGAGCAGCAGGCACACTCGGTGCAGCTGGCGACCCTCGAGGGCGCCGGCGATCGCTCGATCGCCCGGCTCGTGCTCCAGGGCCAGGGCCAGGCGGCCGTCGAGGCCCTCAAGGCCGTGATGCCGGCGACCGCCTTCACCGACGACCTGCTGACGACGCTCGCCCGCGCCTACGCTCCGGGCCGCTCGATGTCAGCGGCGTTCGGCCGCGTGCTCGAACACATGCTCGGCCGCTACGGCCTGGTCGTCTACGATGCGGCCGACCCGGCCACCAAGCCGCTGACCGCGCGCCTCTTCGCGCGCGCCCTCGAAGGCCCCGGCGTGACCTCGCAGCTGGCCAGCGACGCCGGCGCCAGGCTCGAACAGCTCGGCTATCACGCGCAGGTGACGGCGGCCGAACACTCCGCGCCGCTCTTTCTGATGAACGGCTCGCGCCAGGCCATCCGCTGGACCGCCGACCACGCGGTCGTCGGTGAGCAGGAGATGCCGATGGCAGACCTGGTCGCCCTCGCCACCGGCCATCCCGAACGCTTCAGCCCGAACGTGCTGCTCCGTCCGCTCGTGCAGGACACGATCTTCCCCACCATCTGTTACGTGGGCGGTCCGGCAGAGCTTGCGTATCTGGGTCAGCTCAAAGGCGTCTACGCCCACTTCGACGTCCCGATGCCGCTGGTGATGCCGCGGGCGTCGGCCTCGGTGGTCGATTCCTCGACGCTGCGCACGCTCGGCAAGGTCGACGTCGCGTTTGCCGGCTATCAGCGTCGCGACGAGCTGACGCTCAACCAGCTGCTCGAGCGCCAGCTGCCGCCCGAGATCGATCGCAGCTTCGCCGACGCCACCGCCGCCATCGCCGCCCGCCTCGAGGCCGTGACCGCGGCCGCCAGCGTCGTCGACAGCACGCTCGAAGGCGCCGCCAGGTCCACGCTCGGCAAGATGCAGCACGACCTGCAGACGCTGCACGGCAAGGTCATCCACGCCGCCAAGCGCAAGGACGAGACGCTGCGCCGCCAGTTCCACCGCACGCAGGGACAACTCTTCCCGAACGGCCAGCCGCAGGAACGTGAAGTGAGCGCGGTGTGGCTGCTCAACCGCTACGGGCCGGCCGCGGTGGATCGCCTGATGGATCTGCTGCCGCTCGATCACGGGCATCACTGGGTGCTCACGATCTGAAGCGCCGCTTTGCGACGTGGTCGTGGCTTCCGCGCCGACGCTGGTCGCGCCTGCTCACCGCCGCGATCGTGCTGCCGATGTTTTCGATGGCCGGCGCCGCCGGCTACTACTACGGCCAGTTTTCGCTGCTCATCGAAGCGCGTCTGCAGGGGGAACGGGTGCGGGTCATCCCGCGCGTATATGGCCGGCCCCTGACGCTGCGCCCCGGACTGACGCTGGCCAGCGACGACGTCGTGCAGCGGCTCAACGACCTGGGCTACACCTCCCGCGAGACGCCGCGCGAGGGCGGCGAGTTCGCCGCCACCCGCGAGGTGGTCGCGATCGTGCCGCGCGGCGGGCGCCACGCCGGGCGCACCGTGCGGCTCGAATGGGCGGCGCCTGATGGCACCCGGCCGGGCGCCGCCACACCGCTGGCGACGATTGCGCGCGTGCTCGTCGGCGACACGCGCGTCACCGAAGTGGCCCTCGACCCGCCGCTGCTGAGCGGCCTCGCCACGCCGACGCGCGAGCGGCGACGCCGGGTGCCGCTGGCGGCCATTCCCGCCCACGTGCAGCAGGCCGTGCTCGCCATAGAGGACCGCCGCTTCTACGCGCACCCGGGCGTCGATCCGATCCGCATGGTGGGCGCGCTGGTCACCAACCTGCGCGGCACCCGCGGGTATCTCGTGGGCGCCAGCACCATCACGCAGCAACTGGCGCGCAATTTCTTCCTGACCGAGCAGATGGCCGAGGAGCAACTGGCGGGGCGCCGCTCGGTCAAGCGCAAGCTGCTCGAGCAGTTCATGGCGATCGTGCTCGAGACGCGGGCGACCAAAGAAGAGATTCTCGAGCTCTATCTGAACGAGGTCTACCTCGGGCATCGCGGCTCGTTCGCCCTGCACGGGGTGGCGGCGGCAGCGCGGACCTACTTCGCCAAGGACCTCAGCAACCTGTCGATTGGCGAAGGCGCGCTCATCGCCGGTGTCATCCAGTCGCCCGGCAATCACTCCCCCTTCGCCAGCCTGACCCGCGCCAGGGAACGACGCGACGTGGTGCTGCAGGCGATGCACGACGCCGGCTATCTGCCCGCGGCCGGGCTCGCCCGGGCGCGGGCCGAGCCGCTGCAGGCCGCCGCGCGCGCGCTCGATTTCGAGGCCCCGTACTTCGTGGATCACGTGGCCGACGAACTCGAGACCATGCTGCCGGGACTGAGCGGCAGCGACACCGCGCTCGAGGTCTACACGACGCTCGACATCAACCTGCAGCGGGCGGCACAGGACGCCGTGCGTACGGGCCTCGCGAGCGTGGACGAGACCATGACCAGGCGCAAGCGCCGCGTGCGGCCGCAGGCGGCGCTCATCGCCATCGACCCGCGCACGGGCGAGGTCCTGGCGTTGGTCGGCGGCCGGTCGTACAACCAGTCGCAGTTCAACCGCGTCACCGGCGCCCGCCGCCAACCGGGCTCCGTGTTCAAGCCTTTCGTCTATCTCGCAGCGTTCGACCAGGCCGCCAAAGACGGCCGCACCGACTTGACGCCAGCGTCGATGGTGCTCGATGAGCCCACCACGTGGACAGCGGCCGAGGGCGACTGGACACCGGGCAACTACGACGACGAATACGACGGCATGGTGACGCTGCGCCGCGCCCTGGCGCTGTCGCGCAACGTCGCCGCCATCAAGGTGGCCGAGCAGGCGGGCTTCTCGACGGTGGCGTCGCTGTGGACGCGCACCGGTCTCGGCAAGACGCCGCTGCGCGGCTATCCGTCGATCGCGCTCGGCGTCTTCGAGCTGACCCCGTTCGAGGTGGCACAGGCCTTCACGACCTTCGCGACGTTCGGCACCCAGGTGCCGCTGCGCACGATCACGCGCATCGTGCACGGGCCGCGCGACCGTCCGCTGCCGGCGCCGAAGAGCCGCGCGGTCGCCGCCCCTGCGGTCACGTACCTGGTGACCAACATGATGCGCAGCGTCCTCAACGAGGGTACGGGCGCCTCGGCCCGCGCCGCCGGCTTCGCGCTCGACGCCGCCGGCAAGACCGGCACCACCAACGACCTGCGCGACGGCTGGTTCGTCGGCTTCACGCCGGAACTCCTCGCCGTCGTCTGGGTCGGCCTCGACGACAACCAGGTTCTGGGCTTGAGCGGCGCGCAGTCGGCGCTGCCGATCTGGACCGCCTTCATGAAGCGGGCCCTGGCCGGGCGCCCGAATGTGCCCTTCCAGCCGCCGTCGGGCATTGTCCAGCTGGAGATTGACCGCGACACCGGCCACCTCGCGCTGCCCGGCTGCCCGCGCGTCGCCACCGAAGCCTTCCTCGCCGGCACCGAGCCGGCCGCGTGGTGCCCGTTGCACCAGTTTCAGTGATAATCGAGCCAGAGCGATGAATCAGGAAGTGTTTGCGGCCCTCGGCGAGGCGATGAAGCGCGCGGAAGACGTGGCGCTGGTCACCATCGTCGCCACCAACGGATCGACGCCGCAGCGCGTCGGCGCCAAGATGCTGGTCTACGCCGACGGCCGCACCGTCGGCACCGTCGGCGGCGGCTGCTACGAGAACGACGCTTTCTGGAAGGCCAAAGAAGCGCTGAAGACTCGCAAGCCGCTGCGCGTGAAGTACGAACTCGACGACGACTTCGCGCAGGAGAACGGGCTGGTCTGCGGCGGGCAGATGGAAGTGTTCATCGAGCCGATCGAGCCGCCGCCGGCCGTGTACATCATCGGCGCCGGTCACGTCGGCTACTACCTCGGCAAGTTCGCCCACGAGTCGGGCTTCCTGGTCAACGTGGTGGACGACCGCGAGCAGTTCGCCAACCGCGAGCGGTTCCCCGAAGCAGCCGAGGTGGTCGTCGACGACGTGCCGGCGTGGCTGACCGCGGCCACCCTGCCGGCCAGCGCGTATGTCGTCATCGTGACGCGCGGCCACCGTCACGACCTGGACGCCCTGCGCGCCGTGGTCTCGCGCGACCTGCGCTACGTGGGCCTCATCGGGAGCCGCGCCAAAGTGGCCCGCGTCTACGAAGCGCTGATGGCCGAAGGCGTCGACGCCGAGCGCTTCACGCACGTGCACGCCCCGATTGGCCTCGACCTCGGCGCCGTCACGCCGCAGGAGATCGCGGTCAGCATCGTGGCCGAGCTCATCGCGGTGCGCCGCGGCCGCACGGCCGACCCGGCGGTGGCCGGGGCGTCGCTCAAATGGACGCCGAAGTTCGCCAGCACACCCGTCCAGTCCTAGCCCGGCCGTGGTCCCTCGTTTCGGGCATCTGCTATACTCGTTTCTAGCAGTCTCGCCTGAAGAGTGCTAACCACATGACGCCCGGGCCCCTGTCCGACCGCACGCGCCGCGTCCTGGCGTGCCTGGTCAAGGACTACATCGACACCGGCGAACCGGTCGCCTCGGCCGCGCTCTGCCGCCGCGCCGGGCTGGCGGTGTCGTCGGCCACCATCCGCAACGTCCTGGCCCAGCTCGAAGACATGGGCTACGTCAGCCAGCCGCATACCTCCGCGGGCCGGGTGCCGACCGATCTCGGCTACCGCTACTACGTGGACATGCTGCTCGACACCCGGCGCGTCACCCGCGATGCCTCCAGCGTCGAAGCGCGGCTGCGCGAACAGGCGGGCGCGGCGCCCCTCTTCGATCAGCTGCTGTCGAGCGCGTCGCACGTCCTGTTCGAGTTCTCGCACCACGTCGGCTTCGCCATCGCCCCCTCCGACCAGCACGCCATCTTCCAGCGCATCGAGTTCGTGCCGCTGTCGGGGTCGCGCGTCCTGGTGGTCACGGTGGCGCGCGGCAATCACGTCTCGCAGAAGGTCATCGATACCGCCGAAGAGATCCCGCCGAGCGCCCTCACCCAGGCCGCCAACTACCTCAACGCCGAGTTCGCCGGCATGCCGCTGGCCGACGTGCGCGAGGCCGTCATCGCCCGCCTCGAGCAGGAACGCACGCTCTACGATCAACTGCGGGCGGTGGCGCTCACGCTGGCCCGCCGGTCGCTCGAGGGCATCGACACCCCGACCTCGGTCTTCATCGACGGCGCCTCGTCGCTCGCCGACACCGGTGACGCCTCGCCGGTGTCGCTCTCGACGCTGCGCACGCTGCTGCAGATGGTCGAGGAAAAGCAGCGCCTCGTGCAGCTGCTCGACGCCTATCTGGAAGGTCCCGGCGTCGCCGTCGTCATCGGCGCCGAACATCACGATCCGCAGTTGCGGGGCTGCAGTCTGGTCGTCGCCGCCTACGGCGATGGCGCCCGGCGCGGCGCGGTGGGCGTCATCGGCCCGACCCGCATGCACTACTCCCGCGCGATCAGCGTCGTTGACGGCGCCGCGGTCGCCGTGGCCCGCTTTCTGCGCGACGAAAACTGACTCGTCCCGGTTCGACCCTGAACGCCATGAGTGACATTCCCGTGTCCGACGCTTCGTCCGTGCCTTCCACCCTGCCCGACGGCGAGACCGCGCCGTCGCCGCTCGACGCCCTGCAGCGCGAGCGCGACGAGCTCTACGATCGCCTGCTGCGCAAGACCGCCGAGTTCGACAACTTCAAGAAGCGCACCGAACGCGAGCGCCGTGAGTTCGCCGAATGGGCGGCCGCCGAACTCATCGGCGACGTGCTCGCCGTGGTGGACGACTTCGAACGCGCGCTCGGCGTGGCCGCGCCGCCTGACGCGGCGAAATACCGCGAGGGCATCGAGCTCATCCATCGTCAGCTCGCCGACGTGCTGCGCAAGCGCGGCGTGCAGCCGATCGACACCACCCAGGTGGATTTCGATCCCACCGTTCACCAGGCGGTTGCCTACGACGAAAGCCCGGGCGCCCGCGACGGACAGGTGGTGGCGGAACTGCGGCGCGGCTACCGGCTGGGCGAACGCCTGCTGCGTCCGGCGCTCGTGCGCGTGGCCAAAGCGTCGTGAGCGCGCGCGACTTCTACGAGGTTCTCGGCGTCGCCAAAGACGCCGGCGAGGCCGACATCAAGAGCGCCTACCGCAAGCTGGCGCTCAAGCACCATCCCGATCGCAACCCCGGCGACAGCGCCGCCGAGGAGAAGTTCAAGGAAGCGGCCGAGGCCTACTCGGTGCTCGCCGACGCCGACAAGCGCGCCCGCTACGACCGCTTCGGGCATGCCGGTGTGAGCGGCGCCAGCGGCCAGGGCTTCGACCCCTCGGTCTTCACCGGCTTCGAGGACATCCTCGGTGGACTGGGCGACATCTTCGGCTTTGGCGACGTGTTCGGTGGCGGGGGCCGCCGGCGTGGCGGACCGCAGCGCGGCGCCGACCTGCGCTACGACCTCGAGATCTCGTTTGCGCAGTCGGCCAAGGGCGCCGAATCCACGATCCAGATCCCGCGCCACGAGAGCTGCGACACCTGCAAGGGCAGCGGCGCGGCGCCGGGCACGCAGCCGACCACCTGCAGCCAGTGCAAGGGCGCCGGCCAGATCCGTTTCCAGCAGGGCTTCTTCACGATGGCCCGCACCTGCAGCGCCTGCCGCGGCAGCGGCAAGGTCGTCGCCACGCCGTGCAAGACCTGCCGCGGCGAAGGCCAGGTCGAACACCAGAAGAAGCTCACCGTGAAGATCCCCGCCGGCATTGCCTCCGGCCAGCGTCTGCGCCTGACCGGCGAAGGCGAAGGCGGCCTGCGCGGCGGGCCGCCCGGTGATCTCTACGTCGTCATCTTCGTGCAGGACGACGAACGCTTCACCCGCGACGGCAACGACCTGCACTGCCAGAGCGATGTCTGGTTCACGATGCTCGCGCTCGGCGGAGAGATCGCCGTGCCCGGCATCGACGACCCGCACACGCTGAAGATTCCCGAGGGCACCACCACCGGCGCCATGTTCCGCCTCAAGGGCAAAGGCATGCCGGACGTCTCGGGCCGCGGCAAGGGCGACCTGATGGTGACCGTGCGCGGCGTCTCGCCCAAGTCGCTGTCGCGCGAACAGAAGAAGATGCTCGAGCAGTTCGCGGCCACGCTGGCGCCGGCCGGCCCCGGCGAGCGCAAGGACGACGACAAGGGCATCTTCGGCAAGGTCAAAGACATCTTTGGCTGAGCCGCGCCGCTGGCCGGCCGTGGAGGTCCGCTCCGCCGGCATCGACGAGGGCGGCACGCTGGGCGATCTGGTCGCCGCGACCCTGCACGATCACGCGCCGCTGGCCGTGCAGGATCTGATTCCGCCGCCGCTGCCGCCCGGCGGTCTGTGGGATCCGACGGCGCCACCGCCGCCCGAGCCGCCGCCGACGCCGCTGGCCTGGCGCGTGTGCTTCGCCGATGTCGCGACCCGTGACGGCGCGGCCGAGGCGATCGCGGCGCTCGACCTCGGGCTGAGCGTCGACCGCGTCGATCTGCCCGATGACGACTGGGTGGCGCGCAGTCAGCAGGCGCTGTCGGCCATAGCGGCCGGCTGTTTCATCGTGGCGCCGCCCTGGGACCTGCCGCCAGCGCCGCCCGCCGGCACGCACGTGCTCGTCATCGAGCCGTCGATGGGCTTCGGCACCGGCCATCATCAGACCACGCGCCTGTGCCTGGCGGCGCTCGGCGAGCTGCCGTTGGCCGGCCGCACGGTGCTCGATCTGGGCACCGGATCGGGCGTGCTGGCGATGGGGGCCTCGGTGCTCGGGGCCGGCGCCGTGCGCGGTGTGGACATCGACGCCGATGCGCTCGAGGCGGCCCGGCGCAGTGCCGCGTTGAACGTCTTGCCCACACCGGTGGTCTTCGAGACCGCCGACGTCTTCGCGGTGCCGTCGGCGCCGGTGGACGTGGTGCTCGCGAACCTCACCGGCGCCATGCTCATCCGCGCCGCCGCGCCGCTGGCCGCCATGGTCGTCTCCGGCGGCACGCTGGTCGTGAGCGGCTTCATGCACTACGAGCGCGACCACGTCGAAGCCGCGCTCGACGGCTTCACGGTCGAGTCACGCCGCCACGAAGACGAGTGGTGCGCCGACGTCCTGCGCCGGCGCTAGCGTTCCGGGACACCAGGCGGCCGCCTACTTCACCGCGCGCTGCTGGCCCTTGGTGCGGCGGTCATTCCAGCTCTCGACCAGCCGGCGCAGTTCCTTGATCGGCTCGCGGCTGTCGTCCACCTGCAGCCGCATCACCACGTCGTTGTTCAGCCACACGCCCTGGCCCTGGCCGACGATGAGGATGGCCGCCGACTGCATGCCACGCTTGTCGCCGCCGGCCACCTGTCCGGCTTCGAGCGCCGCCGTGAGCCGCTGCGAGAGGTGGCCGGGGGTGGATTCGAAGGCCCGCACCATCTCGCTCACCACCGCCGGGCCGGCCAGGATGTTCCCCTGCGCCGTGCAGTATCTGCCTTGCTTGTCGCCGGCCCACTCGGTGGCCTTGGAGCCGGTGAACGCGGCGGCTTCGCCCTTCTGATTGATGACGGCGAACTGGCGGCCGTGTTTGGTCCAGCGCTCCGGCTGCGGATCGGGATCGCTGTCCCAGATGGCTTTCAGAATGGCCGGCGGCGCCATCCCGGCCTTGAGCAACGCGATCGCCTTCGGTCCGTAACTCACGTCGACGATGGCCTGCGACGCCGCCGCGCCGACGCCCGCTTCGGCCCACAACACGCCGTTGCCGACCGAGAACACCCGTGACTGCACCGCGCCGCCGACTTCGCCGGTGGCCGGGTCGTAACCGAGGATCGAAAACGTCGCCACCGGATCCGGATCGCGCTCGGCTGGCGCCGGCGCCGCCCCGCTCGACATCCCCATCGCCGCCGCCAGTACCGCCGTCACGATCCACATCGTCGCCTTCATGGTGCCGCTCCCCTTCGCCTGCTAGTCGTCCATCCACACGGCCTGGCACGCCGCTAGCGCGACCGCCGGCGCAGCGTCGGCCCGCAGCACCCGCCCGCCGAGGCGCAGCACGCGCCACCCGGCCGAGGTCGCCGCCGCCACTTCCGCATTCGTCCAACCGCCCTCCGGACCAATCGCCAGACTCGCCTCGGTCGGGGCAGGAATCGCCGACAGCGTCGTCGCCGGCACAGCCATCGCCGGCTCGGCCAGCAGCAGCCTGAGTGCGGCCGGGTCGGCCATCATCGCCGTGGCCACATCGACGACTTCGTGGATCGCCGGCACGACGGCGCGTCCGCACTGCTTCGCCGAGGCCACCGCGATGCGCTCCCAGCGCTCGCGCCGGTGCCCGCGCGCCAGGGCCGCCACGCTGGCTTCCGATCGCGCCGAGACGAACGGCCGAATCGCGGTGACGCCGAGCATCACCGCATCGCGCACGACCTGGTCGGTGCCGTCGCCCTTCAGCACCGCCGCGGCCAGCGTGTAGCGAATGCGGGTCTCCGGCGCGCTGACGCGCCCGGTCCCGAGTTCGACCTCGACACGCTGTTTCGTCGTCTGGCGGATGGTCGCGTCCCACTCGTGGCCGCGCCCGTCGAACACGCGTACCGCGGCGCCGGGCCCGAGCCGCAGCACCCGCAGCAGATGCTGCGCCTCGTCGGCCGGCACCTCCAGCCGCTCGTCCTCATGGCTCGCCGCCGGCACCAGCACACGCGCGATCACGCGCGGATTATACCGTCCGGGCCCCGGGCCCCGGGCGGCGCAGCGTTCGTCTATACTGCGGGCGGATGTTCTTTCGCGACCAGGTGATCGGCAAGTACAAGATCCTGGCGCCGCTCGGCAGCGGTGGATTCGGCACCGTCTTCCTCGCCGAAGATACCTGGATCGACAAGAAGGTCGCGCTCAAGGTGCCGCACCGCCAGAGCCTCGACTTCGGCGAGCTGCTGCGCGAACCCCGCCTGCTTGCGACGCTGAGCCATCCCAACATCGTCACGGTGCTGACCGCCGAGCGCATCGACGACGTCTTCTTCATCGTGATGGAGTACGTGGCCGGCGAGACGCTCGAGGCGATCTCCGACCGCGACGGCGCGCTCGATCTCGGCCGCGCCCTCGACTTCGCCTGCCAGATCTGCAACGCCGTCGATCACGCGCACCAGCAGGGGATCATCCACCGCGACCTGCGTCCAGGCAACGTGCTCGTGACCGAGACTGGGATCGCCAAGGTGGCCGACTTCGGCACCTCGCGGTTTCTCGAGATCGCGGCTCACGGCACCACCGTCATCGGCAGCCCGCCCTACATGGCGCCCGAGCAGTTCCACGGCAAGGCGGTGTTCGCCTCCGACGTCTATTCGCTCGGCGTCACGATGTATCAGCTGCTGACGGGCCGCCTGCCCTACGAAGCGCCGGCGCCGGGCGACCTCGACAAGCTCATGCGCGGCGAACTCACGACCTCGCCCCGGATGCACAATCCGAAGATCCCGAAAATCATCGCCGACGTGGTGCTGAAGGCGATGGCGCCCGATGTCTCGCAGCGCTACGGCCGGGCGCACGACCTGCTCGACGCCATTCTCGCCGCCCGCCCCGCCGGCGCCAGCCGCCGCCCCTGGCCCGCTGCCGGCACGGCCGTGGCCGACCGCGACCCGGCGGCCAAGGACATCCGGGAGCGTTTGCGGGCCCGCGACACGCCGCCGGCCCGCTTCTGCTGGCACTGCGCCAAGCCACTGCACGCCAAAACGGTCACCTGCCCGTTCTGCGGCGAGAATCAGTAACCGCCCTCGCGGGTGGCCCTGCAGTCCGCTCCGCCGCCGGCCGATACGCACAGCGAGCAGGTCGTGGTCCCTCCACCCCTGCACGAACTGGCATGGACATCAACCAACTGCTGAAAGACGCCACCGATCAGGGGGCGTCAGACGTCCACCTGAAGGTCGGCAACTACCCGGTCGTGCGGGTCAACGGGCAGCTGAAGCCCCTGACGACCAGCGTGCGCCTCGACCATGAAGCGCTGGTCACGATGGCGGCGACCATCATGTCGGCGAACCAGCGCCAGCGCTTCAAGGACGCGCAGGAGCTCGACCTCGCCTACAGCGTGGCCGGCCTCGGCCGCTTCCGCTGCAACGTCTTCCAGCAGCGCGGCACCATCGGCATCGTGCTGCGCGTCATCCCGATGGGCGTCAAGACCTTCGACGAACTCGACCTGCCGCCGGTGCTGAAGACGATCGCCAACGAGCAGCGCGGCCTGATCCTGGTCACCGGCACCACCGGCTCGGGCAAGAGCACGACCCTGGCGGCGATGGTCGATCACATCAACAACACGCGCGACACGCACATCATCACCATCGAAGACCCGATCGAATACCTGCACCGCGACAACCTCTCGATTCTCAATCAGCGCGAGATCGGCAGCGACACCCGCTCGTTCGCGCACGCCCTGCGCAGCGCGCTTCGTCAGGACCCCGACGTCATCCTGGTCGGCGAAATGCGCGACATGGAGACCATCGAGACCGCGCTGCACGCGGCCGAGACCGGCCACCTGGTGTTCTCGACTCTCCACACGCTGGATGCGACCGAGACCATCAACCGCGTCATCTCGGTGTTCCCGCCGCACCAGCAGAAGCAGATCCGCCTGCAGCTCGCCTCGGTGCTCAAGGCCGCCGTCGCCCAGCGCCTCATCCCGCGCACCGACGGCAGCTCGCGCGTGCCGGCCGTGGAAGTGCTCATCGCCACCCCCTTCGTGCGCGACTGCATCGTGGACAAGGAGAAGACGCACCTCATCAAGGGCGCCATCGCGCAAGGCACCTCGCAGTACGGGATGCAGACGTTCGATCAGTCGATCTTCAGCCTGTTCTCGCAGGGCCTCGTGACCTACGAAGAAGCCCTGCGCTGGGCCTCGAACGTCGACGAGTTCAAGCTCAAGGTGCAGGGCATCTCGACGACGGCGGAACTGTCGCGCGACCAGATGGCCAGCACCCTCTTCGGGCGCCCGGCGTCCCCTCCCGCCAGTGCCCCGGAAATCACGCGCTTCGGCAGCTGAGCGGCCGCCGCTCACCCCCGGCGAGGCCCGCACGCTGGCGCTCGGCTGGCTCGGCATGCGCGAGCTGTCGAAGCTGCAGGTGCGGCAGCGGCTCCGCCGCCGTGGCGTCGATGCCGAGGTGGCCGAAGAGATCATCGCCTGGTTGGTCGACCTCGGCGCCCTCAACGAAGAACGCCTGGCACTTGCCGCAGCCCGCCGCGAGACCTCGATCCGTGGACGTGGCCCGGTCCGCGCCCGACTGGCACTGAAGGCGCTGGGCCTTGGCGACGCCACGGTGCAGGCGGCACTCGAGACGACGTTGGCGCAGGTGGACGTCGATGCCCTGCTGGAACGGGCGATCGACAAGCGACTGCGCGGCCAGCCCGCGGGCAAGCTCGATCGCTCCGCCTTCCGCCGCCTCGCCAGTGCCCTCGTGCGCCAGGGCTTCGATGCGCAGGCGGTGATGAACCGCCTCCGCCGCCGCGGCGCGGCTGCGCCTGACGACGAGTCGTAGCAGCGCCGGGCGGGACCCGCCCTAGCCCCCAGCCCCTAGCCCCTAGTACCATGGTCCTGATGCATCCGAACGAGATTCGCCGGTCGTTCCTCGCCTACTTCGCGACCAACGCCCACACCACCGTCGCCAGTTCCCCGCTGGTGCCGCACGACGACCCGACGCTGCTTTTCACCAACGCCGGGATGAACCAGTTCAAGGACGTGTTCCTCGGGCGCGACACCCGGCCGTACACCCGCGCCGCCACCTCGCAGAAGTGCATGCGCGTCAGCGGCAAGCACAACGACCTCGAGAACGTCGGACCGTCGCTGCGCCATCACACGTTCTTCGAGATGCTGGGCAACTTCTCCTTCGGCGACTACTTCAAGCAGGACGCCATCGCGCTGGCCTGGAGTCTCCTCACGAAGGAATGGGGCCTGCCGGCCGACCGCCTGCGCGTCACGGTGTTCAAGGGCGAGCCTGGCATCCCGCGCGACGACGACGCCTACGCGCGCTGGCGCGACTTCGTGCCCGCCGAGTCGATTGGCGAACTCGGCGCCGCCGACAACTTCTGGTCGATGGGCGACTCCGGCCCCTGCGGACGGTGCTCCGAAATCTACGTCGACCGCGGCCCTGGCATCGCCGGCAGCGGCGATTTCATGACCGACATCCAGTCGGGCAGCGAGCGCTTCGTCGAGATCTGGAACAACGTGTTCATGGAATTCGACCGAAGCGCCGAAGGCGTACTGACGCCGCTGCCGGCGCCCTCGATCGACACCGGCATGGGCCTCGAGCGCATCTCGGCGGTGATGGCCGGCTCGATTTCCAACTACGACACGGCGCTCTTCACGCCGCTGCTCGACGCCATCGGCGGCCTCGCGAATCGCCGCCACGGCGGCAGCATGGACCCGGCCGATGTCTCGATGCGCGTCATCGCCGACCACCTCAGGGCGATGAGCTTCCTGCTGGCCGACGGGGTGGTGCCGTCGAATGAGTGGCGCGGCTACGTGCTGCGCAAGATCATGCGGCGCGCGATGCGGCATGGCCGCCGGCTCGGCCTCGACACGGCGTTTCTGTATCGCCTCGTGGACGTGCTGGTCGGCGAGATGGGCCACGCCTATCCGGAGCTGGTGGCGGGCCGCGACGTGGTCACCAGGACGGTGCGGCAGGAAGAGGAGCGCTTCGGCTCGGTGCTGGCCGACGGTCTGCCCCGCCTCGAGAAGGTGATGGAGGCGGCCGGGCCCGGCGGCGTCGTCCCCGGCGACAAGGCGTTTGCGCTCTACGACACCTTCGGCATGCCGTTCGACTTCATCGAAGACATGGCCGCCAGCCAGGGCCAGGGCCTGCGCGTGGATGTCGCGGGCTTTCAGGCCGGCATGGCGGCGCAGCGCGAACAGGCCCGCAGGCACAGTGCGTTCGGCGGCCCGAAGAAGGCCGAGCTCCCGGCCCAGGCCCGCGCCGCGCTCTCGCCCATCAGCGAGAGCTTCATCGGCTACACCGACGAAACCGGCGAGCCGACGGCAATCGCCGCCTTGCTCGATGAGCATCTGGCGCCGGTCGCGACCCTCGATGCCGGCGCGGCCGGGGTGGTGGTGCTGGCCACGACGCCCTTCTACGTCGAGTCGGGCGGTCAGGTGTCGGACACCGGCGTACTCCGTGGCACGCAGGGCGCTGTCACCGCCGTCATCGACGTGGTGCGCCTCGGCGCCGGCCTGCCGCGCGGGCATCGGATCACGTCGGCGGCAGAACCGCTGCGCGTCGGCGACCGCGTAGTCGCCGCCGTGGACCATGCGCGCCGGGCGGCCATCCGCCGCAACCACACCGCCACGCACCTGCTGCACGCGGCGCTGCGCCAGACGCTCGGCGGCCACGTCAAGCAGGCCGGATCGCTGGTCGCACCCGATCGCCTGCGCTTCGACTTCGTGCACGGCGGCGCCGTCACGGCCGATGAGCGCGCGGCCATCGAGCGGACGGTGAACGACGCGGTCCTGGCCAATCAACCGGTCGTCACCGCCGTGAAGAACACCGAGCAGGCGATCGCCGGCGGCGCGACCGCGCTCTTCGGCGAGAAATACGGCGACCAGGTGCGGGTGGTCGCCATCGGCGATGGCCGCTTCAGCACCGAGCTGTGCGGCGGCACCCACGTCGCGGCCACCGGCGATATCGGCCTGGTCGTGGTCACCGAAGAATCCGGCGTCGCCGCCGGCGTGCGGCGCGTCGAGGCGCTCACGGGCACGGCCGCCCTGACCTACCTGCGACAGGCCGTGGCCGACCTCCAGCGCGCCTGCGACGCCGCCCACGCGGCGCCGGGGGAACTCGCGGCGAAGATCGAACACCAGGGCGCGCAGCTGGCCCGCGCGCTCAAGGACAACCGCGAGCTCAAGACCGCGGCCGCTCTGGGCGGCGGAACACGGGGCGCCGACGCGGACGCCGAGACGACGGTGGGCGCCTTCACGGTGGTGGTGCGCCAGGTGGCCGACCTCGACCGCGAAGCCCTGCGTTCGCTGGCCGATCTGACCAAGTCGAAGCTCGGCGACGGCGTGGTGTTCCTGGCCGGCCCCACCGGCGACGGCCGGGTCTCGATGGTGGCCTCGGTCACCCCCGGCGCGGCGAAGAAGGCCCCGGCGGGCGCGCTCGTGAAGCACCTGGCGCCAATTGTCGGCGGCGGCGGCGGCGGACGACCGGACTTCGCCGAGGCCGGCGGCAAGGACCCGGCAAAGATCCCGGATCTGCTGGCCGCTGCACGGAGACATATCACGAGCCTCCTCGAGGGCTAGCGGCGGCCAGATGCCGGCCCGATACTGCGCAGGGGGAGTCTCGCCGCCGGGCCTTCCCCAACGTATCGAATGGCTGCCCGCCTCCTCTGCCTCGTCTGCACGCTGAACGTCCTCCTGAGCGGGACGGCGCAGGCGCAGATCTACGCCTGGCGCGACGCCTCGGGTCAGATGGTGCTCTCGGACAAGCCGCCGGTCCGCGGCACGCCGATGCAGACCTTCGAGGTGCCGAAGGCGCGCGGCGTGCGCGTCACCCGCCCGCCCGACAAGCGCTCGGTGCAGTTTGACGGCTACATCGACGACCACGCCACGACCCACGGCGTCGACCCCGATCTGGTGCGCGCCGTGATCCAGGTGGAATCCGCGTTCAATCCACACGCCCTGTCGCCCAAGGGCGCCATGGGGCTCATGCAGTTGATGCCGGCGACCGCGGTCGAGCTCGGCGTGGGCAACCCGTTCGATCCCGACCAGAACATCGGCGGCGGCGTGCGCTACCTGAAGCGCCTGCTTTCCCGCTACGACGACAAGGTGGAGCTGGCGCTGGCCGCCTACAACGCCGGTCCGGGCGCGGTGGACCGCTACGGCCAGAAGGTGCCGCCGTACCGCGAGACGCGCGACTACGTGCAGAAGATCACCAAAGGCCGCCCCGGCGCCACCGGCACCCCAGTCAAGCCGCCGACCCGCATCTACCGCTGGGTCGAGGTCGTGGACGGCCGCGAGGTGGTGCGCTATTCCGACCGCCCCCAGACGCCCGCCAAAGCCGACGCCGCCGCCCCTGGCAGCCGCTAGGTGTGATATTCTCAGGGTTTTGGTGCAAGTCGAACGCTAGAGGTTTGTACACGTGGCGAAGAGAAACAAGTCGGCCTTGAAGGCCCACCGTCAGAATGTCGTCCGCCGTTCGCGCAACCGCGATATGCGGTCCACCCTGCGCACCGGTCTCAAGGCGATCCGCGCCGCGCTCAACGCCGGCAAGATCGACGAAGCCAAGGCGCTGCTCGGCTCGGCGACGTCCCTGGTGGACAAGATGGCCGGCAAGGGCATCATCCACAAGAACACGGCCGGCCGCTACAAGTCGCGGATCGCGGCCAAGCTCAAGCCCAAGACCGCCTAGTCGGGCCGGCGGGCGTGCCCGGGACGCCCGCGCAGACTTCCACCACCAGCGCCTCGAGCACGTAGCGCGGCTCGCCGCGTGAACTCTTGACCGCCAGATCGCTCTCCAGCACCCGCCGGAGGGCGGCGCGCGCGCGTTGGTCGGGCCGCAAGCGGATGACGGCCGCGCGAATCTGCCCGAGCACCATCGGCGCCGGCGCGCCGCCGTCCATCAGCGCGCCGATCTCGCGCAGGGCGGCCGCCGTGTTCCCTGCCCAGATCGCCTTCCCCAGCGCGAAGTCCTCTCCAGGCTCTTCCACCGGTGCGACGACGTCTCTCACGTCAGCGGCGGTGATGGCGTGCGCCCCGGCGGCGTAGAGCACCAGCTTTTCGATCTCGGCGCGGATGCGCGACAGGTGCAGCCCGGTCGCCTCCAGGAGCGCCCGCATCGCGGCCGCGTCCATCGTCATCTCGTCCTGTTCGAGGCGGGCGGTGATCCAGCGCGCGGCGTCAGGAGCCGTCTCGAGCGTGCCGCAGTCGACCACCATCGCCTTCTGCAGGAGCAGCTTCGTGATCCGCCGGCCGCGGTCGAGCGAGGGCGCGTCGAGCACCAGCGTCGTCATCGGCTCTGGTGCGGAGACGTAGGCCTCGAAGTCTTCGGCCGGCGTGGTCGCGCGCGTCTTGCGCTTCCCCGCCGGCACGTCCACCGGCGGCGCCTCGTCGTCTTTCACCTTGCGCGGGGCCAGCAGGAACTCGGCATCGTGCACGAGGATGACCCGCCGCGGCGACATCATCGGCAGCGTGCGCGCGGCGCCCAGAATCGCCGACAGCATGACATCGCGGTCGCCGGCATTGCCGGCTTCGCGGGCGTGGAACGACGCCACGTTGAAGGCGTGCAGCCCCTCGTCCACCAGCCCGAGGAACGCCTGCGCCAGGTCGTAGCGCGACGGCGCGTCATCACTTTCGAGCAGGTAGATCGGGTGCGTCGATGCCGAGGCAATCGCCGCGCGAACCTGGGCGGGTGTCATCGGCAGGAGCCTAGAACGCCTCGAGGATGGCGCTCACGACCGAGCGCGCGAAGTCGGTGCTCAGGCGGTCGACCGCGGCCCGTTCCTGGTCGATGAAGGCGCCGGCGCCGCCAGTGGCCGCCAGATTGGCGCTCGCCGCGCTGGCCAGCTCGTACTCGTCGCTGAAGGTCAGCGCCGGATTCTCCCACAGCACCTTCTGCTGCCGGGTGTCGGCGAACGACACGCTGACGACCACCGTGAAGCGGTAGCGCGACGCCTGCTGATTCGGATTGAAGCCGGCCGGCGCGGCGCCGATGTTCACGATCTCGCCGCGCACGACGCCGTCGACGCCGGTGTCGGACGGCACCACCTGATAGCGCCCGCGGCCCTGGAACTCGACCCGCACCTTCTCGGTGAAGATCTGCTCGAGCGGCGAATACGGCGTGCGGTTGCCGAACATCGGGATGCCGAGCGACTGGATGTAGTCGGGCAGGAACGAGCCCCGGCCCGCGAGCGAGTAGCCGCACCCGCCGAGCGCCAGCGAGGCGCCAACGAGCGGAGCGAGGCCCAGCAAATCGCGGCGCGTCAGCGCCCCCCCCGGCTCCCCTGAGCCAGGTCGAAGGGAGCCCCGAGCCCCGAGTCCCGGTCCCCGCCCCTTCATCCCACCACCACCGAGACGAGACGCCCCCTGGCGATGACCACTTTCTTGACGGTCTTGCCGGCCAGGTGCGGCACGACCGCCGGATCGACCAGCGCCGCCGCTTCGAGCGCCGCATCCGCGATGTCCGGCGCCACGGTGAGGCGCGCCCGCACCTTGCCGTTCACCTGCACCGGGATCACGATCTCCTCGGCCTTCGCGGCGGCGTCGTCCACCAGCGGCCACGATGCCGCGGCCAGGCCACCGGTGTGCCCGTAGGCCTCCCACAACTCCTCGGCCGTGTGCGGTGCAAACGGCGAGACCAGCCGCACCAGCGCCTCGACCGCTTCGCGGGCCACTGCCGCGGCCTGGGCCGTGGGCGCCGCGCGCTGCTGCTCGGTGAAGAGGTAGAAGTCGTTCACGAGCTCCATCATCGCCGAGATCGCCGTGTTCATCTGCTTGCGAGTGTCGATGTCGGCGGTGACCCGGCGGATGGTCTCGTGGGTCTTGCGGCGCAGGGCCCGCTCGCTGCTGGCGAGCGTGGCCACCTCGATCTGCGGCGCTGCCACGGCGGCGTCGCGCCACTGGTCGGCCACCCGCCACACGCGGGCGAGCCAGCGGAACATGCCGTCGAGCCCGGCGTCGCTCCACTCCACTTCCTTCTCGGGCGGGGCGACGAACATGACGTAGGCGCGCAGCGCATCGGCGCCGACCTTCTGGAGCATGGTGTCGGGGTCGACGACGTTGCCCTTCGACTTCGACATCACGTTGCCGTCCTTCAGCACCATGCCCTGCGTGAGCAGGTGGGTGAACGGCTCGCTGTGGTCGATCATCCCGAGGTCGCGGAACACCCGGGCGAAGAAACGCGAGTAGATGAGGTGCAGGATGGCGTGTTCGACGCCGCCCGAATAGAAGTCCACCGGCCCCCAGTACTTCACGGCGGCCGGATCGAACGGCAGGTGGTCGTTGTGGGCGTCGGCGAAGCGATAGAAGTACCACGACGAGTCCACGAACGTGTCCATGGTGTCGGTCTCGCGCCGCGCCGGCCCGCCGCACTTCGGACACGCGACGTTCACGAACTCCGGCACGTGCGCCAGCGGCGAGTCGCCGCGGCCGGTGAACTCGCTCACCTTCGGCAGCACCACCGGCAGCTGGTCGTCGGGCACCGGCACGACGCCGTCCACCGGGCAGTGGATCATCGGGATTGGCGTGCCCCAGTAGCGCTGGCGCGAGATGCCCCAGTCCTTGAGGCGGAACTGCACCGAGCCGGTGCCGAAGCCGCGGGCTTCCGCGTCCGCGGTCATGCGCCGGCGCGCCTCGGCCGACGAGAGCTCGTCGTAGGGACCGGAGTTGACGACGGTGCCTTCATCACCGAGTGCCTCGGTCATGGCGGCCGGATCCGGCACCTGGCCGTCGGCCGCGCGGATGACGGCGCGCACTTCGAGGCCGTACTTGCGCGCGAACTCGAAGTCGCGCTGGTCGCCGTGCGGCACGCCCATCACGGCCCCGGTGCCGTATTCGCCCAGCACGAAGTTGGCGACCCAGATCGGCACCCGTGCGCCCGAGAACGGATTCACGGCCCAGGCGCCGGTGAAGACCCCTTCCTTGCCAGCCTCACCCGACATCCGGGCGGTGCGGTCCTGCGCCCGATAGCGCTGCGCCTCGGCCAGCACGTGCGCCGCGCCGGGCCCGGTGGCCAGGCGCGTCACCAGCGGATGTTCCGGCGCCAGCGTCAGGAAGGTCGCGCCGTAGATGGTGTCGATGCGCGTCGTGAAGACCTCGACGCCGTCGGGCGCGCCCTCGATCGCGAAACGGACACGGGCGCCTTCCGAGCGGCCGATCCAGTTGCGCTGCATCGTGAGCACCTTCTCGGGCCACGAGGTCAGGCCGTCGGCCCCGGCGAGCAGGTCGTCGGCGTAGGCCGTAATCCTGAAGAACCACTGCTCGAGATCCTTCTCGATGACCTGCGAGCCGCAGCGCCAGCAGGCGCCGTCGATCACCTGCTCGTTGGCGAGCACCGTCTGGCAGCTCGGGCACCAGTTGACGGTCGAGCGCCGGCGATAGGCCAGGCCGCGTTCGAACATCCGCGTGAAGAGCCACTGATTCCACCGGTAGTAGTCGGGCAGGCAGGTGGCCAGCTCCCGTTCCCACGCGTAGCTGATGCCGAGCCGCTGCAACTGCCCCTTCATGTGGGCGATGTTGGCGAGCGTGGACGTCTCCGGGTGGATGCCGCCCTTGATGGCGGCGTTTTCGGCCGGCAGGCCGAACGCGTCCCAGCCGAACGGGTGCAGCACGTTGAAGCCCTGCAGGCGCTTCAGGCGCGCGACGACGTCGCCGATGATGTAGTTCCGGACGTGCCCGACGTGCGCGTGCCCGGACGGGTACGCGAACATCTCCAGGCAGTAGAACTTCGGCTTCGACGGATCGTCGACCACCTCGAACGCGCGGGCGTCATGCCAGCGCTTCTGCCACTTCTGGTCGAGCTCTTGCGGATGGTAGTCAGACACGGGTGTTGGTACCGGAAGATGCGGCAGAACCGCCGCCGTTCGAATTCTAACAGCCGGGGACCGCCCGGCGCTGGCGTGCCGGCGCCGGATGAGCGGATGGCGGCCGGATCAGAGGCCCGGCCAGCAGGGCGCCAGCGCGGCCCGGGCCTCGGCCGCCGCCGCCTGTCCTCGCGCGCGGTCCCCCGCCACCTCAGGGGCCGCAGCGCCGCTGGCGCGGTCGGCCAGCACACCGAGCACGGCGTCGAGCGAGGTCGTCAGGCCGTCGAGGCTGTAGCCGCCCTCGGTCGCGTAGACAACGCGTCCGCCGGCATGTCGCAGCGCCACGGCGTCGATGAGCCTGGCGAGGTTGGCGAACCCGGCCGGCGTCATGCGGAAGCCGCCAAGCGGGTCGTCGTGGTGCGCATCGAACCCGGCCGACACCAGCACCAGCTCCGGTTGGAAGCGGTCGAGCACCGGCAGGGCCACCGACCGGTAGGCCTCGTCGACGTCGGCATCACCGGCGCCGACGTCGAACGGGAGGTTGACCGTGAATCCCGTACCGGCGCCGCTACCGACCTCGCTCGCCGCCCCGGTGCCCGGGTAGTACGGGAACTGGTGGCTCGACACGAAGAGCACCGACGGATCGTCGTAGAACGCCGCCTGGGTGCCATTGCCGTGGTGCACGTCGAAGTCCACGATGGCGACCCGGTTCAGCCCCTGCGTGCGCGCCCAGGCCGCGCCCACCGCGACGCTGTTGAAGAGGCAGAAACCCATCGCCCGGGCCGGCTCGGCGTGGTGACCGGGCGGACGCACGAAGGCCACCGCCGGGTCGCCCGTCGCCAGCACGTGCCGCACGCCGTCGATGACCGCCCCCGCCGCCAGGCACGCCACGTCGTACGACTCGGGACTGGTGGTCGTGTCGGGGTCGAGCCGGACGGCGCGCCCCGAGGTTTCGCGGATCGCCTCGATGTACTCGGGCGCGTGCACCAGGGCCAGCGCCGCCTCGTCGGCCGGCTCCGGCTCGCGCACGGCGTGGCCCGCCGCACCCCACGCCAGCGCCACCCGGCGCAGCGCCTCGGCGCGCTCGGGCCGTTCGGGATGCCCCGGCGGCGTCAGGTGATGTGCGAAGCGCTCGCTCGTCAGCAGCAGCATGCCGTCCTCATTCTGTGGTCCCCGCCGGACGCGCCAACGCCGCGCTGCACACCGCCTCGGCGTCGCGCAGGCCCTGCTCCACGGCCAGCCGCGCGGCCTCGAGTCCGGGGTCGTCGAGGTCCCGCGTCACGTACATCGGGGCGCCTAGCGCCACCACGACCCGCGACCCCGGCTTTGGAATCTGCGTCCGGTCCCAGCTGCGCATGGTCCAGTGCCGATCCGCCGCCGCATGAATCGGCAGGATCGGATGGCCGGTCGCCCGGGCCAGCCAGACGATGCCCGGATGCGCAACACCCCGCGGACCGCGCGGGCCATCCACCGTGAAGGCAGCCGACGCGTGGGCGGTCGACTTCAGCAGCGCCCGCAGAGCCCTGGCGCCACCGCGCGAGGTCGAGCCTCGGGCGGCGCCGTAGCCGAAGCGCCGGATGATGCGCGCGATCCACTCGCCGTCGAAGTTCTCGCTCGTCACCACGACGATACCGCGGTCGCGGAAGTAGTACATGCCGGGCAGGATGTGACCGTGCCACAGCGCCACGATGTAGCGTTCGCCGGCCTGATCGAGCGCGGCGAGATGATCGCCGCCGACGGCTTCGAGCCGCAGCGTGTGGCCGAGCGCGCCGAGCAGCGGCGCCCCGAGGCCGGCAATGGCCGCCACTTCGGCCCGCCGCCGCCATGAGCGCTGCCACCCGGGGCGCTCCGCCTCGTCGTCGCGGACCTCGGTGGTCACATGCCGTCGTACTGCGGGCCTTCGCCGCCTTCGGGCGCCACCCAGGTGATGACGCCGTACGGGTCCATGATGTCGCACGTCTTGCAGTGCACGCAGTTGGAGGCATTCAGCTGCAGGCGCTTGCCCCCGGCGCCGTTGTCCACCATCTCGTAGACGTTGGCGGGACAGAACTTCACGCACGGATGGCCGTATTCCGGCCCGCACACGGAGTGACAGACGTCGGTCTGCACGCGCAGATGCGGCGGTTGATCTTCTTCGTGGTGCACGCCGGCGAAGTGCACGCTGGTGGCTTTGTCGAAGGTCAGCACGCGGTCGGGCGGTACGGCGTTCGACGCCGCCAGCACGTCGCGCTTCTGCAGGCCGTAGTAGTCGTTCAACGTGCGCATGCGGGTGTGCCCGGCATGGCCTTCCAGATCGTCCGGCCACCAGCCGCCGGTCGCCATCGCGAGGCCGGCAAACGCCGAACCGACGAGCGTGCCGCCGCCAAACGCCTGGTGCACGTTGCGCACCGGATACAGCTCGCGTTTGATGGCCGAGGCATCGATCGCGGCCTTGTAGGCGCTGAGCATCGCCTTCGACGTGTCGTCCCTGCGCACGGCGGCAAACGCCGTCTCAGCGGCCAGCATGCCGCTGCGCATCGCCAGATGGATGCCCTTGAGCCGCAGCGAGTTCACGAAGTTGGCGGCGTCGCCGACGATGAGGGCGCCGTCGGCGTAGAGCGTCGGCTGCGTGTTCCAGCCGCCTTCGGGCAGCGCCTTGGCGCCGAAGCGCACCAAGTGCCCGTCCTCGAGAATGTCGCGGATGAACGGATGGGTCTTGAAGCGCTGGAACGCCTGATGCGGATCGAGCCGCGGATCCTTGTAGTCGAGACCGACGACGAAGCCCACCGAGAGGCGCCCCTCGGGCATGGCGTAGATCCAGCTGCCGCCGAACTCTTCGTTGCGCAGCGGCCAGCCAAGGGTATGGATCACGCTACCGGGCGCCAGTCGGTTCGCCGGCACGTCCCACAGTTCCTTCAGGCCGATGCCGAACTGGGCCGGATGCGCGCTGCCCAGCTGCAGGTCGCGCGTCAGTTCCTTCGTGAGATGACCGCGGACGCCGTCGGCGAAGATCGTGACTCTGGCGCGGATGTCGCTGCCCGGCTCCACGGCGCCACGCGGCGCGCCGTGGCGGCCGACGCCGCGGTCGCCGGTGCGCACGCCGACGACCCGCTCGCCCTCGAAGAGCACCGACTGACCGGCAAAGCCCATGAAGAGGTCGGTGCCCGCCGCTTCGACCTGCTGCGCCATCCACTTCACGAAGTGGCTGAGCGAGATGACGTAGTTGCCGTGGTTCGTGAACGGCGGCGGCGTGATCGGCAGGCGGTAGCGATTGGCTGCGCCGAGCAGGTAGACGCTGTCGTTTGTGACCTCGCAGGAGAGCGGCGCGCCCCGCTGCTTGAAGTCGGGCAGCAGGTCCGCCAGCGCCGAGGGATCGAGCAGCGCGCCCGAGAGCGAGTGCGCGCCGGCGTCACGCGCCTTGTCGATGACCGCGACGGTGAGCGGCTCGCCGCCGTGCTGCTGCTGCAGCTGCGACAAACGCAGCGCCGCCGACAGGCCGGCCGGGCCCGCGCCCACCACCAGGACATCGACGTCGAGGGTCTCGCGTTCCATGTCGCCGAAGTCTCCGCGCCGGTGCCCCCGCGTCGCCGCGGCGGCCGGCGTCAGGGCTGGCCGAGCTCCGCGATGAGCGCCGGCGCCAGCTCGAACAGGTCGCCCTGGATGCCGTAGTCGGCCACTTCGAAGATCGGCGCTTCGGCGTCCTTGTTGATGGCAACGATGGTGCGCGACCCCTTCATCCCCACCAGATGCTGGATGGCGCCCGAGATGCCGATCGCCACGTAGAGCTTGGGCGCGACCGTTTGTCCGGAGCTGCCGATCTGGCGTTCCATCGGCAGCCAGCCGTTGTCGCAGATCGGCCGTGAGGCCGCCAGCTCGGCGCCGAACGCGGCGGCGAGCCGTTCGGCCATGGCCACGTGTTCCTGCGCCTTGATGCCGCGCCCGACGGCGACGATGCGCTCGGCCTGCGACAGATCCACGGCGGCCTTGGTCTCCTGGAACGGCGCCTCGGCCGTCTGGCGCAGCGCCGCCGCGTCGATCGTGGCCGTGCGTCGCGTCACCGGGGCTCCGGCGCCACGGGCGGCCGCGTCGGCGCGGAAGGCGCCAATCTGCCACGACAGCAGATGCGGCCCCGGCCCGTCGGCGACGACTTCGGCAACGAGCTTGCCCTGGAACATCGGCCGCGTGAACGCCGGCACGCCGTCGCGCATGACCACCCCGGTCACATCGGTGATGAGCGCGCGATCGATTCTAGCCGACAGCACCGGCGCGAAGTCGCGCGTCTGGTAGGTGTGCGGGAAGCACACGTGCGAGGGCGAGAGCGCCTCGATCACCTCGGCCGCGGCCGCCACGAACGCGTCGGGCGTGTAGGCGCCAAGCGCGGCGTGCGTCACCGCCCACACGGCGGTGACGTCGGCCGCCGCCAGTTCCTGAGCCGCGGCGTCGACCTCGGCGCCGAAGACGGCCACCGTGATCGGCGAGCCCCCGGCGGCGAGGGCCTGGGCGGCGGCAATCGTCTCCCAGCTGGCGCGGTTCAGCCGGCCGTCTTTCTGTTCCGTGATGACGAGAATCATAGAACCCGCGCCTCTTCGCGCAGACGGCGCACCAGCTCGCGGGCGGCGTCCTGCGGCGACCCGGTGATCATGACGGTCTGCTTCGACTTCTGCGGCGCCGCCAGCGACAGCACCTTCACGCGCGAGGCGGTCGGCGCCGCCGGCGTCACGACGCGGACGTCCTTCTTCTTTGCCGCCATGATGCCCTTGAGGGTGGCGTAGCGCAGCTGGTTGATGCCGCTCTGGATGGTGAGCAGCGCCGGCAGCGGCATCGAGACGTACTGGAACCAGCCGCCCTCGAGTTCACGTTTGGCCCGCAGCACCCGGTCGGCAATCTGCACTTCCATGATGATGGTCGAATGCGGCATCCCGAGCCGCTCGGCCAGCACCGGCCCGAACTGGCCGTGGCCCTGGTCGTCCGACTGCAGGCCGGTCAGCACGATGTCGAAGGCCTCGCTCTTCACGGCCCCGGCCACCGCCGCCGCGCCGGCCCAGGCATCGGCGGTGCCGAGCGCATCGTCCTGCACGTGGATGGCGCGGTCGGCGCCGCGGGCCAGGGCTTCGCGGATGACCTGCTGCGCGCGCGCCGGCCCGGCCGACACCACCACCACTTCCCCGCCGTGCTTTTCCTTCAGCCGCAGCGCCTCTTCGAGCGCGTAGGCATCGGGCTCGTTCATCTCGTACGAGATGTCGGCATCGCGCACCCAGCGGCGATCCTCGGTGAGACGGGGCTGCCATTCCCGCGTCGGCACCTGCTTGATACAGACGGCAATCTTCATGACGGTTGGTGGCCGCGCGGCGCCACGGGCGCCGGCCGCCTCATCCCTCGTAACGGCTGAGAATCAGCGCGGCGTTGGTGCCGCCGAACCCGAACGAGTTCGAGAGCACGTGCCGGATCGGCATCGCCCGCAACGTCCGCGGCACGTAGTCGAGGTCGCACTCCGGATCGGCCTCGTCGAGGTTGATGGTGGGCGGAGCAATCTGATGGTGCACCGCCAGCGCCGAGATGCCGGCTTCGACGCCGCCGGCGGCGCCCAGCAGGTGCCCGGTCATCGACTTGGTCGAGGAGATGGCCAGCCGGCCGGCATGCTCGCCGAAGCAGCGCTTGATCGCCAGGGTCTCGATCTTGTCGTTGAAGGGCGTGGAGGTGCCGTGCGCGTTCACGTAGTCGATGTCGGACGGCTGCAGGCCGGCCTTCTTGAGCGCCCGCGTCATCACCCGGAACGCCCCGTCGCCGTCTTCCGAGGGGGCGGTGATGTGATGGGCGTCGCCCGCCATCCCGTAGCCGATAATCTCGGCGTAGATGCGGGCGCCGCGCGCCCGGGCGAACTCGAGCTCCTCGAGCACGAGCACCCCGGCGCCTTCGCCGATGATGAAGCCGTCGCGGCCCTTGTCGAATGGTCGGCTGGCCCGCGTCGGCTCGTCGTTGCGGGTCGAGAGCGCCCGCAGCGCCCCGAAGCCGCCGACGCTCATCGGCGTGATCGCGGCTTCCGACCCGCCGGTGATCATGGCGTCGGCGTCGCCGCGCTTGATGATCTCGTAGGAGTCGCCGACCGCGTGCGCCGAGGCCGAACAGGCCGTGCAGGTGGCCAGGTTCGGCCCCTTGGCGCCGAACCGGATCGAGACCTGGCCCGAGGCCAGGTTGATGATCGAGGCGGGGATGAAGAACGGCGAGATCTTCCGCGGTCCGCCGTTGATGAGCTCGGTGTGCTCATCTTCGATGGTGCGGAAGCCGCCGATGCCCGAGCCGATGCACACGCCCACGTCCGGCGCATTCGCCGGCGTGATCGCGAGACCGGAATCGGCCACCGCGAAGTGCGACGCCGCGATGGCGTACTGGATGAAGACGTCCATCTTCTTGACGTCTTTCTTCCCGACGAACGCCAGCGGATCGAAGCCTTTCACCTCGCACGCAAAGCGCGTGGAGTAGCCCTCGGCGTCGAAGTGCGTGATCGGCCCGGCGCCCGACGTGCCCGCCAGCAGTGCGGTCCACGTGGCCTCGGTGCCGATCCCCAGGGACGTCACCAGCCCGATGCCGGTGACGACGACTCGCCTGTTCAAAATGCCCCCTCGTCCCTACTTCTTGCCCTTGGCGTTCTTCTCGATGTACTCGACCGCATCCTTGACGCGCGTGATCTTCTCGGCGTCTTCATCGGGGATCTCGATCTCGAACTCTTCTTCGAACGCCATGACGAGTTCGACGGTGTCGAGCGAATCCGCGCCGAGATCCTCGACGAACGAGGCGTCCGACGTCACTTCCTCTTCGTCCACCCCGAGCTGCTCAACGATGATGCTCTTCACCTTGTCCGCTACGGCCATCTGGCCCTCCTACGTGTACATCCCGCCATTGACTGCGAGAACCTGTCCAGTAATATACGACGCCTCGTCCGACGCCAGGAAACAGACTGCCGCCGCGATGTCGTCGGGCGTGCCCAGCCGTCCCAGCGGGATCTGCGCCGCCCATTGCTTCTGCGTCTCTTCGTTCACGGCCTTCGTCATGTCGGTTTCGACGAAACCGGGCGCCACGACGTTCACCGTGACACTGCGCGATCCCACCTCGCGGGCCAGTGATTTGCAGAACCCGATGAGGCCGGCTTTCGACGCCGCGTAGTTGGCCTGCCCCGCGTTCCCCATCTGGCCGACCACCGATCCGATGGCGACGATCCGTCCGCCGCGCTGCTTGATCATCGGCTTGAGCGCTGCCTGACACAGCACGAACGCCGCCGTGAGATTGGTGGCGATGACCTCGTCCCAGTCGGCGCGCTTCATGCGCAGCATCAGCTGGTCGCGGGTGATGCCGGCGTTGCTGACGAGGATGTCGAGCCGCCCATGGGCCGCGACCACGCCCTGCACGGCCGCCACGGCGGCGTCGGCATCGGTCACGTCGAGCGCCAGCGCCTCGGCGCGTCCACCGGCGGCCACGATGGCGTCCACGGTGGCCCGGGCGTTGTCGCCACGCGCCGCCGCCACCACCGTCGCCCCCTGTGCCGCCAGCCTCAGTGCAATCGCTCGGCCGATGCCGCGCGACGCGCCAGTGACAAGCGCCACCTTTCCCTCGAACCGTGTCATGAGTGCTCGCTCGCGTGAGGCTCGCCCGCCGCCAGGGCCACGATAGCCGCCAGCCCGTCCGGCGACTCCAGATTGAGGACGGTCGCCTCGCGGACGATCTTCCTGATGAGCCCGCTCAACACCGTGCCCGGGCCCACCTCAACATATGCGGTGACTCCATCCGATGCAAGGCGGCGCACCGAATCTTCCCACCGCACCGGCGCCGACACCTGACGGATGAGTGCCTCGATCGAGGTCTCGGCGTCGTAGCGCGGCGCTGCATCGACGTTGGCGATGACCGGCACGCGCGGGTCGCGCGCGGCCAACGCGCGCAGCTCGGGGGCGAGGCGCAGCTCGGCCGGCTGCATCAGGGCGCAGTGGAACGGCGCGCTGACCTGCAGCGGAATCACGCGCCTGGCCCCGAGCGCCCTGGCGCGGGCACCGGCGCGCGCCACCGCGGCCGTGGCCCCCGAGATCACGATCTGCCCAGGGGAGTTGAGATTGGCGGCGCTGACCACCTCGCCCTCGGCTGCCTCGGCGCAGGCCTGCGTGACCAGCGCTTCGTCGGCGCCGAGAATCGCCGCCATGGCGCCGGTGCCGACCGGCACCGCTTCCTGCATGTAGCGGCCGCGGTGATGCACGGTGCGCACGGCGTCGGCGAAGCTGAAGGTGCCGGCCGCCACGTGCGCCGAATATTCGCCGAGGCTGTGGCCGGCGACAATCGCCGGGCGGCAGCCGCGGGAATCGAGCAGACGCCAGGCCGCGACGCTCGTGGTCAGGATCGCGGGCTGCGTGATCTCGGTCAATGCCAGGCGTTCGGCCGGGCCATCGAACATCATCGCGCTGAGCGGCAGACCCAGTGCGGCATCGGCCTCCTCGAAGGTCTCGCGGCAGATCGGAAAGGCGTCGGCGAGCGCCTTGCCCATGCCGACCTCTTGCGATCCCTGGCCCGGAAACACGAACGCAATCATCGTTCCCCCATCAACTGGTCCGTCACACGCTGTTCGACGCGCCCCAGAATGTCATCGTCGGCAAATCGCGCGGCCGCGACCACGGCGTTGCGGATCGCCTTCACCGAGCTGCGCCCGTGGCACACGAACACCAGGCCCGAAACGCCGAGCAGCGGCGCGCCGCCGTACTCCGAGTAGTCGAGGCGCTTGCGAAAACGCCGGAAGGCACGGCGCGAGAGCAGGTAGCCCACCTGACTCGAAAACGTGCTCGACAGCTCGGCGCCGAGCAGTTCCTCGACGGTTTCGACCAGCCCCTCGCTCAACTTGAGCGCGACGTTGCCCGTGAAGCCGTCGCAGACGATGACGTCGGCGCTGCCGGAGAATACGTCCCGTGCCTCGATGTTGCCGGCAAATGCGATCGGCGCGGCCTTGAGCAGCTTGTAGGCCTCGCGCGTGAGCTCGTTGCCCTTGCCCTCTTCCTCGCCGATCGAGAGCAACCCGACGCGGGGACGTGTGACGCCCAGCAGGGCCTCGGCATACACCGCGCCCATCACGCCGAACTGCAAGAGGTAGTGCGGCCGGCACTCGACCGTGGCCCCGGCATCGAGCAGCACCGCCATGCCGGTCCGAGTAGGAATGGCCGGCGCCAGGGCCGGACGGTCGACGCCGCGCAGCATGCCGAAGACGGCATGCGCAGCGACGACCGTGGCGCCGGTGTGCCCGGCACTGACCAGCGCCGACGCCTCACCGCGGTGCACCAGTTCGGCGGCGACGCGCACCGAGGCCCCCGGCTTGCGCCGGATGGCCGCCGCCGGCGACTCGCCCATCGCCACGACATCGGGCGCATCGACGACGGTGACGTCGAGCGCGGCCCGATCGTCGTGCCGTGACAGCTCCGCGGCAATGGCGTCGCGACGCCCGACCAGCGTCACCGCCACGCCCGAATGCCTGGCGGCCGCCAGCGCACCGTCGACCACGCGGCCGGGCGCGAAGTCGCCGCCCATCGCGTCGACGGCAATTCGCACCGACCCGCGGGACGGCGGCCTCACGGCCTGATCCGCTCCGCCCCGGCGAGGCGCGCGCTCAGCGCTCTACTCCTCGTCGACGGCGCGGACCTGCCGCTCGTTGTAGAACCCGCAGTAGGCGCACACGCGGTGCGGCGCCTTGGGTTCGCCGCACTGCGGGCAGGCGCCGGCCGTGGTTTGCGGCAGCGCGTCGTGAGTGCGGCGCTTGCGGCCGCGGGTCTTGGAGTGTCGGCGTTTGGGATTAGGCATCGTCGTTCGTCCGGGCAGAGGCGAGCTTCTGCAGTATCGCCAGCCGTGGGTCCTGCCACTGAGGGGCGCACTGGCAGCGCTCGGTGTTGAGATTGATCCCGCACTGGGAGCAGAGCCCCTGGCAGTCGGGCGTGCAGAGCGGCTTCATCGGAATGGCCAGGTAGCACTGCTCGCGCACCACCTGTCCGAGGTCGATCCGGTCGTCGGCGTAGAACGCCGTGGTCGGGTCGGTCTCGGGGTCTGCCTCCTTGTTGCCCGCCAGGGTCTGCGGGAGGTAGCGCAGCGCGAAGGCGCCCTTGACGGCCATCCGGAACGGCTCGGCGCAGCGGCTGCAGAGGAGCTCGACCTCGGTGGTCACCCGCCCTTCCAGGCGGCAGCGCGTGTCGTCCTTGTGGAGCGTCGCCACCAGGTGCGCCGGCGCGACGATGCGGAACTCCTCGTCGGGGGCGAACGCGTCGGCCGCGTAGGTGCGGTCTACGGGCGTCTCGGGCAGGCGGATGGAAGTCAGGTCTAGAAACATGGTCTTCGGGCTCGGGCCGCGTTTTCGCAGCCAAGCCGACCAGCCAGTATATCACGCGGTTTCGCGGCCCTCCTTCGCCCGGTCTTTGCCTGGACGAACCTGCTCGGCGGTGGCGCCGGAGCGTGGGACGACGCGGTCAGCGGCCGGCCGGCGCCCGCTCGGAGACGGGCCACGGGCCAACCCACGGCTTGGGAATGACCAGCTGTTCGAACAGCCCGACAGCGTAGCGGTCGGTCATCCCGGCGATGAAGTCCTGGGTGGCGACGTCGAGGCCTTCTGCCTCGATGGTCCGCGGGTCGAGGAAGGCGTCGGGCTGCTTCTGCACCCGTTCCCACAAGCCGCCCAGGATGCCCTCGGCTTTGGCGAACTCGGCCATGGCGGCTTCGTTCTCGTAGACCTCGGTGAAGAGGTAGTCACGCAGCGCGAGCGTCGCCTCGAGCATCTCGCCGCTCATCCGGATTTCGTCGGTGCCGCCGGCGAGCGTCTCGCGCACGACGTCCGAGACCATGCGGCCGATCCGCTCGGAAGCCGAGCCTCCGAGCACCGTCAGCGCGGTCGCCGGCAGGCCCCGTTCGTCCAGCAATCCGGCCCGAACGGCGTCATCCACGTCGTGGTTCACGTAGGCGACGATATCGGCCACCCGCGCCACCTGCCCTTCCATCGTGGACGCGCGATGCTCCGGTGGCGCCCCGACCGGAAGGCCGTGCTTCCCCTTCGAGTGCCGGGCGATGCCGTCGCGCACCTCCCACGTGAGATTCAGTCCCTGGCGGTCGTGTTCGAGCACGTCCACGATCCGCAGACTCTGCTCGTAGTGGTTGAAGCCGCCCGGGCTGAGCGCCTTCAGCACCCGCTCGCCGGCGTGACCGAACGGCGTGTGGCCGAGGTCGTGGCCGAGCGCGATCGCTTCGGTGAGCTCTTCGTGCAGGCGCAGGACCTTGGCGATGGTGCGCGCGATCTGCGACACCTCGAGCGTGTGCGTGAGCCGCGTGCGGTAGTGATCGCCGGCCGGCGCGAAGAACACCTGTGTCTTGTGCTTGAGGCGGCGAAACGCCTTGGTGTGGATGATGCGGTCGCGGTCGCGCTGGAAGGCCGGGCGGATCGGATCTTCGGCCTCGGGACGCATCCGGCCTTTGGTGGCAGCGGCGCGGGCCGCCTGCGGCGCCAGGGCCTCGTTCTCGCGCGCTTCCAGCTCTTCACGGATGGTCATGCGACGCCCTTCGGTGCCTGCGGCATCCCGTCATGGTAGCAGGGCCTTCTGCCCTAGCGCAGGGCGGTGAGGAAACTGGTGCCGTGCGGCAGCGGCGGCAGGCCGAACCACGCCGCGAGCGTCTGGCCGACGTCGGCAAACGACGCGCGCACGCCGAGCGAGGCGGGCCGCGTCATCCACCGCGCCGTGACGAGCAGCGGCACGTATTCCCGTGAGTGGTCGGTGCTCGGCGTGGTCGGATCGTTGCCGTGATCGGCGGTGATGATGAGGAGGTCGCCGTCCTCGAGCGCGGCGAGAATCTCCGGCAGCCGCCGATCGAAGCGCTCGAGATTCGCGGCGTACCCGGCGACGTCGTTGCGATGGCCGTATTTGGTGTCGAAGTCCACGAGGTTGCCGAACAGCAACCCGCGGCGATCGCCGGCCATCAGCCGGACCAGCGCATCGACCCCGCCATCGTCGCTGGCCGTCGGGACCTGGTCGCTGATGCCGCGCCCCGCGAACAGGTCGCCCACCTTGCCGACCGCGGTCACCGGCACGCCCGCTTGCGTGAGCCGATCCAGCAGCGTCTCGGCGGTCGGCGGCATCGCGTAGTCGTGGCGATTGGCGGTGCGTGTGTAAGCGCCGGTCGAGCCGACGAACGGGCGGGCGATGACGCGCCCGAGGCCGCGGCCGACGACGGCGAGGTCGTAGGCGGCATGACACCAGTCGTAGAGCTGTGGCACCGGCACCACCGCTTCGTGCGCGGCGATCTGGAAGACGCTGTCGGCGGAGGTGTAGACGATGGGCCGGCCGGTCGCGCAGTGTTCGTCGCCGAGGGTGTCCAGGATGGCGGTACCCGACGCCACGACGTTGCCGAGCACGGACCGGCCAATGCGGGCTTCGAACGCCGCGATGAGATCGACGGGAAAGCCCCGTGGGAAGGTCGGAAACGGCCGGTCGAGCACCAGGCCCATCAGTTCCCAGTGCCCCGTCACCGAGTCTTTGCCGGGCGAGCGCTCGGCCATCCGGCCCCACGCCGCTCGCGGCGCTTCAGGCACCGGCACGCCCGGCATCGTCGCCGCCGCCGCCAGGCCCAGATCGGCCAGGTGCGGGATGGCCAGCGGCACCTGGCGCGCGACGTTGCCGAGGGTGTCGCTGCCCTGGTCGCCGTAGGCGGCGGCATCGGGCAGCTCGCCGGCGCCGACGCTGTCGAGCACGATCAGGATCGCGCGGCGCAGCATACGCGGCCCGTCACCCGATCACGGGTGGTGCGACGAGAAGTAGTTGGGCACGCTGCGCGGCACGCGCAGGGTGGAGATCGCATGCTTGAAGACGAGGTGATCGAGGCCGTCGCACTCGATCACGACCGCGAAGCGATCGAAGTTCTTGATCCGGCACTCGAACTGCCGGCCATCGAGGAGGTGCACCGTCACGGCGAGCTTTTCGCGGCGGGCGTAATTCAGAAAGACGTCCTGGATGTTGGGTGCGCTCGATTTTCCGTCAGCCATTGCTCACGTCGCTCCCGTCGTCGTGCAAACCCCGCGTGCCCAGATGGTCGAAGACGCGCGCCTGGACCTGCGCCGCTTCACCGGACCCGTCAAACCACACTAGAGTAGGCTCTTTGCGGAACCAGATCAACTGGCGACGCGCGTAGCGGCGGTTCTCCTGCACGATGAGTGCGCGTGTCGATTCGCGATCGCGCACGCCGTCGACCTCGTCGAGCATCTGCCGGTAGACGAGACCGCCGAAGGGACGCGCCGTGCGCGGCACGCCACGCGCCAGCAGGCCGCGCACTTCCGCCTCGAGGCCGGCGGCGAACTGCGCGTCGACGCGCGCGGCCAGTCGCGGCTCGAGCGCCTCGAGCGGCATGCGCAGCGCCACCGCGATGACTGCGAACTCCGGCAACGGTGCCACCGTCTCGGCGAAGTGGGCTGTGAGCGGGCGCCCGGTCAGCCATAGCACTTCGAGGGCCCGGATCATGCGCTTGCGATCGGCAGCGGCGATGCGCACGGCCGAGGCCGGATCGCGCCGCTGCAGCAGCCGATGCAGCCACTGATTGCCGCGCCGATTGGCGGCCCGCTCGAAGCGCGCGCGCAGGCCGGCATCCGCGGGTGGCCCGGGAAACAGCCCGCGGGTGAGGACCCGATAGTAGAGGCCGGTGCCGCCAACCACGACCGGCAGCCGGCCACGCGCGTGGATGTCGCGGATCGCGGCCGCGGCGTCGCTGGCGTAGCGGGCCGCGGTGTATTCGTCGGTTGGATCGACGATGTCGATGAGGTGGTGCGGGACGCCCTGCTGCTGGTCGGGCGGCACCTTGTCGGTGCCGATGTCGAAGCCGCGGTAGACGGCGGTCGAGTCGCAGTTGACGATCTCGCCGCCGAAGCGGCGCGCGATGGCCAGGCCCAGCGACGACTTCCCCGTGGCCGTCGCGCCGAGCACCGCGACCAGCCGCGGCGTCACCACGTCAGGCGGCACGCCAGCTGCCCGAAGGCCACCGCGGCCAGCGCCGTGATGACGACGACGAGCCCGGTCTGCTGCGCCCGCGGGATCATTGCTGGGGCGCCGGCGACTCGTTGAAGAAGAACGTGACCGTGAAGAACGCGCGGTCGTCCGGATACTCCGGCGGCAACGGCGTGGTCGGGTTCGACATCATCAGCGCGTTGGCGGCCGAGCGGTTGAAGGAGTCGATTTCGGACGGTCGCACCACGTTGATGTCGGTGATCGAGCCGTCCTTGTGCACGTTGAACTGGATGATGACGCGGCCGCGCATGGCGAGTGCCGAATTCGGCACGATCCAGTTGCGCTTGACCTGGGCGATGAAGCGGCGGATCCACGGCCCGAACTCGACGCCCTTGGTGTCGAACTGGATCGCATCGCCGAAACTGTTGCCGCCGCTCGGGTTGTTGTACGACTCGCGCTGCACGTACTTCTGCAAGTCGCGCAGCGCGTCGCCGAGCTGGCCGCCCGGCGGGCGGGTGGGCGGTGCCGGTTCGGCCTCGGCGCGCCGCGGGGCTGGCGTGCCCGACGCCGACTCCGGCAGCGGCGTGACGTCTTCGGCGGTGCGCTCGGGCGCCGGCGGGGCCGGCTCCGGATCCGGGCCGCGGCCACGCGGCCGCTCCTCCGGTGCCGCTTCCACTCGTTCGCTGGAGTTGCCCTGCGCGAACGGCAGCGCGTTCTCGGGGCGCTCGACGACCTCGGGGGCCGACGCCTGGCGATCCAGGTCGGACATGTCGGCGCGTTCGGGCGGTGTGGGCGCCGGTATGTCGCGCAGTGGCTCGACCACGACGAAACGTGGCGCCTCCTCGTTGCGGGCCTGCTGGCGCTCCTCCCGAGCCTGGAGCTCTTCGGGCGTCGGCTGGAACATCGCCAGGCGCGGCGCGAACAGCATCAGTAGCAGGATGCCCCCATGCACCACGACCGACAGCACGACCCCTTCCCGCCGGGAAATCGCACTGCCGACCGCTTCGACTTGCTCGTAGCGATCGTCGAAGTCGAAGTACATGAAGCCGTTGTTTCGATTATACCCGGCGGGCGCGGCCGTCCGGACCGGGCTGGCCTGGCCCGGTCAGCCCTTGCGGGCCGTGTAGAGATAGACCACGCCGAGCGTCAATGGTCGGGACCGGGCCTCGGCGAACCCCGCATCGGTCAGCAGTTTCGCGAAGTCCGCGCCCCACGGGAACGCCCCGACCGACTGCGGCAGGTACGAATACGCGCCGCCGTGTTTCGAGATCATGCGGCCAATCCGCGGCAGCACGCCGAGGAAATACCACTGGTAAAGCTGACGGAGGCCCGGCGCCTGCGGCAGGCCGAACTCCAGGATGGCGAGGCGCCCGCCCGGCTTGAGGACACGGTGGAGCTCGGTGAGGGCCGCGGCCGTGCCCTGCACGTTGCGAATGCCGAAGGCGATGGTCACGCAGTCCATCGACGCACTGGTGACCGGCAGCGACATGGCATCGCCGCGCACGAGCTGCACGCGGCCCGGGAGCCCGGCGGCGCGAATCTTCTCCTGCCCCTTCGCCAGCATCGCCCCGGCGAAGTCCACGCCGACCACGCGGGCGGTTCCGGGCGTGGCCAGCGCGGCGCCGATCGAGACATCGGCCGTGCCGGCACAGACGTCGAGCAGGCGCTCGGCGCCGGTGAGCTGCAGCGACGCGATCGCGGTGGCGCGCCAGGTCCGGTCGAGGCCGGCCGACAGCACCATGTTCAGCAGGTCGTACCTGCCGGCGATGGCGTCGAACATCCCGGCGATCCGCGACGGTGTCTTGTCGAGCGGCAGGGGCTCGACGCGGGTGCCCGGGCGCTCAGCCGACATACAGCGCCACCGCGGTCGTCATCATGTAGAGAATTCCCACGTATCCGTTCAGGTTGAAGGCCTCGGCCGCGCGCGACAGGTCCTCGGGCGCCACCATCGACTGCTCGTAGAACAGCAGCGCCGCCACCACGGCGACGCCGCCGAGATACACGGGCCCGAGCGGCACGACCAGGGCCAGCGACGCCATCGCCACGATCGTCGCCACGTGCAGCAGGCGCGACAACCGCAGCGCCCCGGCGACCCCGAACCTGACGGGAATCGACTTCAAACCGTGCGCCCGATCGAACGCCTCGTCCTGACAGGCATAGATGATGTCGAAGCCGGCCACCCACAGCCCGATGGCGAGCCCGAGCAGCCACGGCGCCCAGGCCAGGCCGCCGCCGGCCGCCAGCCACCCGCCCACCGGCGCCACCGCCATGGCCAGACCGAGGAACGCCTGCGTGTAATAGGTGTAGCGCTTGGCGAGCGAATACCAGCCGACGATGACCAGCGCCAGCGGCGACAGCCAGCCGCAGAGGGCGCTGATCTGAAAGGCGCTGGCGACAAACGCCGCGGCCGCGACGCTCACGAAGGCCCAGGCTTCCCGGGCCGTCATCGCTCCCCGCGGCAGCTCGCGACTCGCGGTGCGCGGATTCTTCGCATCGAACCGCGCATCGACGATGCGGTTGAAGCCCATCGCAGCACTGCGCGCGGCCACCATACAGGCAAGAATCCACGCGAACTGGCGCCACGACGGCGCCGACTCGCGCGAGGCCAGCAGCGCGCCGGTGAAGGCAAACGGCAACGCGAACACCGTGTGGCTCACGCGCACGAACGAGAGGTAGGTCACCAGCGAGGCCATCAGGAACGACCTCCATGGTAACCGGCCGTGTCGATGACGCGCACCGCGGCCGGCGCGATCCCGCAGAGCAGGTGCTCCTCGGGATCGGTGGTGCCGGCGGGCACGTCCACGGCGATGAGGGCCGCGCGCTTGCCGGGAGCGATGGTGCCGAGCTCATCACCGAACCCGAGCGCCTCGGCGCCACCGCGCGTGGCGGCGGCGAGCAGGACCCGCGCCGGCGCCAGCGGCGCCAGCACCCGCATCAGTGCCAGTTCGGCGAAGAGATTCAGGTCGGGCGCGCTGGCGAGGCTGTCGGTGCCCACGGCCAGTCGCACGCCCGACGCGAGAAAGCGTTCGAGCGGAGGCGGGCCGACGCCGACCCAGACGTTGCTGCGCGGACAGGTGACCAGCGTGGCGCCGAGCTCGGCCAGCCGCCCCAGCTCCGCGTCCGTCACCTGCACGCCGTGCACGACCAGCGTGCCCGGCCCGATGACACCGAGATCGCACAGATAGTCGGCCGGGCCCCGGCCCGGCGCCTGCCAGCCGTCGTGCCACACCCCGAGGGCGACGAGGCGCTGGCGCCACGGGCCGCGGCCATCGCGCAGGAGCTCGACCTCCGCCGCCGACTCCCCGACGTGCACGCTCGTGAGCGGACGGGCCGACGCCTGCACGGTATCGCGAATGGCGAGGAGCAGCGCCTCGGAAACGGAGAACGGCGCATGCGCCGCCGGCACCACCCGCACCCGCGGTGAGTTCAGGGCGGCATGCCTGGCCACCGCCTCCGCCACGACCTTCGCGCCATCGGCGACACGAAACCCCATCAACTCGTGGAAGACCACGGCCGGCATGTCCATGGCCGCCAGCACCGTCGGGGTGACGAGCGCGTTGGCGATGTCGCCCACCGCCACCGTGCCGCTGGCGCGCATTTCCGCGATCGCTGCCGCGATTGGCGCCATCACCGCCGGGTCGTCGGCGCGCTCGAACGACCGCCGCGTGGCCATGAGCTGTCCGACCCAGGTCAGGAAGTCGGCGGCCGGAGGCACACGCCCCCGCAGCCACGACAGTTCGAGGTGCGTGTGGGCGTTGACCAGGCCCGGCAGCACCGCGACCGGCCCGAGGTCGAGGGTGTGCGGCGTGGGCGGAGCGTCCCGTCCGTCGCCGACAGCGGCCACGCGGCCGTCCACCACGTGCACCCAGCCGTCGCGAAGCGGCGGCGTCGCCACCGGACAGACCCACGCCGCGCGCACCAGCACGGAGGCGCCGGGCGCCTGCGACGTGGTCACGCCATCGGCGAAGCTGGCGCCTGTCCGCGCTGGCGCTTGCCGGCGGCGCTCTTCGCCTCGTAGTTCGCCAGCTCCGCCGGCACCGACTGGTCGCCGTCCTGGCGCGCGGTGGCCAGCGCCAGCACCCGCGGCACCTCACGCTGGCGGAACACCGGCGTGCCGAGGTGCTCGTAGTGCATGGTGCGGCGCGAGGCGGTGAAGCCGGCGTTCTCGATGTTGCGCACGACCTCGTATTCGTCCATGCAGTACTCGGCGCCGGCCGCGCGCACGACGTTCTCTTCGATCATCACGCTGCCCATGTCGTTGGCGCCGAACGCCAGACTGAGCTGGCCGACCTTGCCGCCCTGTGTCACCCACGACGCCTGCAGGTTGTCGAAGTTGTCGAGCACCAGGCGCGCGATGGCGAGCGTGCGCAGGTAGTCGACGCCGGTCGCTTCTTCCCCGCCGCGCTCGGTGTGCTCGGGCTGATAGCTCCAGGTGATGAACGCGGTGAAGCCGCCGGTCGCATCCTGCAGATCGCGCAGGCGCAGCATGTGCTCGAGGCGCTCCTGGTCGGTCTCGACCGTGCCGTACATCATGGTGGCCGTGGTGCGCAGGCCTGCCTTGTGCACCTCGTGCATGACGTCGAGCCACTCGTCGGCGGTGGCCTTGGAATAGCAGTTCAGCAGCTTGCGGACGCGGTCCACGAGGATCTCAGCGCCGCCGCCGGGCACGCTGTCGAGGCCCACGGCCACCAGCCGCCTGACGACCTCGGGCACCGGCAGCTTCGAGGTCCTGGAGATGTGCAGGATCTCGGGCGGCGACAGGGCGTGCAGCTTGAAATCGGGATACTTCGCCTTGATGCCGCGGAAGAGGTCTTCGTACCACGCCAGCGGCAGATCGGGATTGTGCCCACCCTGCAGCAGCAGCTGGTTGCCGCCGAGCGCCATGGTCTCGTCGATCTTGCGGTGGATCTCGTCGAAGCCGAGGACGTAGCCCTCGGCATGCCCGACCGTGCGGTAGAACGCACAGAAGTTGCAGCGCGCCACGCACACGTTCGTGTAGTTGACGTTGCGGTCGATGATGTAGGTGACCACGCCGTGCGGATGCTTGCGGCGGCGCACCGCGTCGGCCATGCGGCCGAGCCACATCGTGGGCGCCTCACGGTACAGCCACAGGGCTTCGTCGGCCGACAGCCGTCCGCCGTCGAGGATGCGGGCGCCGAGGGTGTCGAGACTGGACGTCATCAGTAGAACCGCAGCGGCCGCGCGCGCCTGGTGTGTCCCACCTCGGCCGCCAGCACGTGAAACCGTTCGAGTCCCGCCTGCTCCCGCGGCCCGAAGGCGTAACGCAGATTATGACGTAGATACGACGCGTTCGTCCCCGCCCGCGCGGCGTCGCCGCCAGCCGCGTCGGCCGCCAGCGCATCGAGTTGAGACAGGCCGCGATCGCGTGCCGCGGCGAGCGCCGCCAGGTGCGCCGGCGTCAGCGCGTCCGGACGTCCGGCCCAGGCGGCGTAGACAAACGGCAGGCCGGTCAGCTCCTGCCACGCCTGCCCGAGATCGACCTTCTCGACGCCCGCCGGCACCGGGTCGACATCCAGCGCGGGATCGCCGATGAGCAGCGCGGCATCCGCGCCGTCGAGCATCGCAGCCAGCGACGGGGCGGCCGGCACCATCTCGGGGGTCACCTGCCACCGCTTCGCGCAAAGGATGTGGGTGAGCGCCACTGAGGTGCGAGAGCTGGTGTCGAGGGCCAGGCGGCGGATCCGGGCCATCGGCACGGTCGTGAAGACTGCGACCGACAGAATCGGGCCGTCTGATCCGATGGCGATGCCGGGGACGAGACGGTAGTCGCCGCGCAAGTACTCGAACGACGGGATGAGCCCCAGATCGACGTCGCCGGCGTGGAGCCGTTCGGCGCACACCGACGGCAGGTCGAACTCGACGTCGAACAGCGCCCGCTCCTGCGCCAGGCCGGCGACCAGTGGGCGGGCGTTCAGGAACGAAACGGCGCTGACGCGAAGGGGCGCGCTCATCCCGCCAGGGACGCGAAGCGGCCGTCGCGCTCGGCCGGCGTCAGGCCGGCCGCCGTGATATTGCGCCGGATCTCTTCGAGCGGCGCCCGGCGCGCGCCTCGCGAGATATCGTCGTCGGCCGCCACCAGATCGACGTCATCGGCCCCCACGGTGAGCGCCACCTGCGCCAGCTTGGGCCCGTGCAGGCGCCAGTCGACCTGCACGTGCGGCACGCTCTCAAGTGCGAGGCGGGCCAGCGCCACCTGCCGGACGTCGTCGAAACCGGTTGTCGGCGTCGCCGGGTCGGCCACCTGCGGCAGCGGCACGACCGCCTCGACCCCGCCCAGCGCATCCTGCAACGCGCGGACGTCGAGCAACCACGCCGTCCGGTCCCCGGGGCAGGCGACCGCGCCGACGACCCGCACCGCGAGGCCCGCCGCTCGGGCCTCACGCACGGCCTCGACCGCGCCCGCGCCCGGCTCCGCCAGCGCCACCTCGTCGAGGCCCGCGGCCCGCAGTTCCGCCAGCAGCGGCGCCCCGCCGATCGCCACCAGATCGCCCAGGACGTAGCCGCGCAGCACCAGCCCGTCGGCCATCGCCTTGGCGCGTTGCACCAGGTCCACGGCCGCGGCCGGCGACTCCGGGCGACCGGTCAGGCGCACTTCCCGCGCGCCGGCCGGGGGGGCCGTCCACGTAGCGGCGGCGCCGCACTCGAGCAGGTGCACGCGCACGAAGGTCGTGGTCGCGCCGTGGCGCGTCCGACGCACCTCGTCCCCGAGCGCGCCGAGAGACAGGATATCGGTGGCGCGGCCCAGTTCGCGCACCTCAGCCGCGTCGAGCCGCTGCCCGGCGTGCGCCGCCTCGATCACCGCGGGGCGAATCGTCGAAGTCGCATCAACCGACATGTTCCATACGCTCCACGATTTCGGCCGCCAGCGCCAGTGCCGCGCGTCCCTGGTCGCCGGTCACGGCCGGCGCCCGCTGGTCGCGCACCGCCGCCACGAAGTCCTCGAGTTCCCGCTTGAGCGGCTCGTCGCGCGGCACGTCGAGCTTGCCGCCGGTAATGGCCGGGGTGCCGGCCGGCCCGGCGCCGAGCGTCCAGTATTCGACTTCCTGCGCCGCGTAGTCGATCGACAGATAACTCTTCGGCTGGAAGAAGCGGATCTTGCGCACGCGATCGCGGCTGATGCGGCTGGCCGTCAGGTTGGCGATGCAGCCGCCGGCGAAGCGGAGGCGCACGTTGGCGATGTCGATCCGCGGCGTCAGCACCGGCACGCCGACCGCTTCCACGCTCACCACCGGCTCGCCCACGATCGACAGCAGCAGATCGAGGTCGTGGATCATGAGATCGAACACGACGTCGATGTCGAGGCTGCGCTCGGGAAACGTGCCCAGCCGATGTGCCTCGATGAAGCGCGGATGCGTGAGATGCGCGCGCGCGGCCGTCACCGCCGGGTTGAAACGCTCGGTGTGGCCGACGGCCAGATGCACGCCGCCCGCCGCCGCGGCGGCGATGAGCGTGTCGGCTTCGGCGACCGACCGCGCCAGCGGCTTCTCGACCAGCACGTGCACGCCGCGCTCGATGAGGCCCAGCGCCACCGCCACGTGCGCTTCGGTGGGCACCGCCACGGTCACGGCATCGAGACCGGCCGGCAGCGACTGCCAGTTGGCGACGGCGGTCGTCTGCTGCGCGGCGGCAATCTCGGCCGCCCGGGCCGCATCGATGTCGGCGACGGCGACCAGGTCCACATCCGGCATCGCGGCCAGCAGCCGGGCATGATGCCGGCCGAGGTGCCCGACGCCCACTACGGCCACGCGCAGCCGCGTTGCGGCCATCATCCACGCTCCCCGGCGGGCACGGCCCGCCCCACAATCGCAATGCCGGCGGCATCGGCCGCCGCGACCATCTTCGCCTTGTCGAACATCAGCGCCTTGCCGGCATCGAGCGACAGCACGCTCGCGCCGGCGCGCGCCATCGCCTGAATCGTCGGAATGCCCACGACGGGCACGTCGAACCGCATGTCCTGGCGCGGCTTGGCGACCTTCACGATGAGCACCCCGGCGCCGGCGAGATCGGCGGCCCTGGCAATCACCGCGTCGGTGCCCTCCATCGCCTCCACCGCCACGACGGCGCTGTGCTTGACCGCGATCGTCTGGCCGATGTCGAGGCCGGCGATGGCGTCGGCCATCCGGTAGCCGAAGGTGAGCGATGCGGTCTCGGCCTCGGTGGGCGGCCGGGCCGTCATCACGCCCGCCGCGGCCAGGAGCGGTGTGAGCAGCGCCGTCGAGTCGACGAGCTCGATGCCGCGTTCGCGCATCACGTCGGCGACAGCGCCAATCAGCGCGTCGGTGTTGCGCGCGGTGAGCCTGGTGAGCAGGCCCATGAAGGTCAGGTCTGGCACGACGCCGAAGATCTTCGTGTGCTTGACCTGCCCCGCCATCACCGCGTGGGTGACGCCGGCCTGCTGCAGGATCTGGAGACAGGTGCCGAGATGCCCGAGCGAGACGCGGTGAATCGGCACCGGCACCGGTGCGGCGGCCGCCGCCTCGAGGTCGGCGTCGGCTTCTTCCTTCACCGCGATGATGGTGATGTCGTGGCCGAGGCTCCGCGCCGCTTCCAGCACCAGGAACGGGAAGCGGCCATTGCCCGCGAGCAGCCCGAGCTTCACGGTGCCGCTATTCCCCGGCGTCGTCGGCGCGCTTGTTGGGCCGCCGCAGGGTGACGCCGCGGCTCGACGAGCGGATGAAGTCCACGAGATAGGCCACTTCGGCGCACGCCAGCGCCGGTTCGGCCTCGATGGTCTGCAGGGCTTTCGACGGGGTGAGGCGCGACGTGAGCAGGTAGCGGTAGGCGCGCTTCAGACTCTTGACGACCTCCGGGCTGAAGCCGCGCCGCACCAGGCCGATCGTGTTCAGACCGTAGACGCGGGCGCGGTTGCCGACCGTCTTGGCGAATGGCAGCGCGTCGAGCGTCACCACCGAGTAGCCGCCGACGAAGGCGTAGCGACCGACGCGGCAGAACTGGTGCACACCGGAATAAGCGGCAATCTGCGCGAAGTCTTCCACCACCACGTGGCCGCCCAGCGTGGCGCCGGGGCCGAAGATGATGTGGCTGCCGACGTGACAGTCGTGGGCGACGTGCGCGTAGGCCATGAAGAGGTTGCCGTCGCCGATGTGGGTCTCGCCGCCGCCGCCGACCGTGCCGCGGTGAATCGTCACCGATTCACGGAACACGTTCGAGCGGCCGACCACCAGGCGCGTGCGCTCGCCGCGATACTTCAGATCCTGCGGCGGCAGGCCGATCGAGGCAAACGGGAAGATGCGCGTGTGATCGCCGATGGTGGTATCGCCGTCGACCACTGCCGAGGCGCCGACCTGCACGTCGCGGCCGATCACCACGTAAGGCCCGATCACCGCGCCGGGGCCGATGACCGAGCCGTCGCCGATGACGGCCGACGGATGCACGATCGCGGCGGGATGGATCCGCGGTGCGGCCTCGCTCACCGCCAACACGAGTTGCGCCTCGATGACGACCGTGCCTTCGACACGCGCGGTGGCCTGCACGCGGGCGATCGGCCCGCGGCGCCGCAGCAGCTGCACCTCCACGTCGAGGCGATCGCCGGGCACGACGTGACGCCGGAACTTGGCGTCGTCGACCCCGCGCAGGCGCACGGTGGCAGCCTCCGAGGCCTCGGCGCCGCCCAGCAGCAGCAGCGTCGAGGCCTGCGTGAGCGCTTCGAGCATCAGCACGCCGGGCATCAGCGGCGCGCCCGGGAAGTGGCCCTGAAAATAGTCTTCGCTGGCGCTGACCGCCTTGGAGCCGGTCAGGCGGCCGGCGTGGTCCGCCAGTGACGCCATGTCGACGAGCGACACGGGGCACCGCTCGGACTGGCGCTCGAGGAGGCTGGGAATGTGCACGGGGTGCGGGACACCGGGCGACGCAGCCCCGGGGGGCTGCGTCGCTGGAGGCGCGGCCTTACTGGCCCTGCGGCTTGGCGGCGGCCGGAGCGGCCGGCTTCGCCTGATCGAACTTCTTCACGACGTCGACGGTGATGTCGAGGGCCGCGTCGGCCCAGACGAGACCGGAGTCAGGGCCGTTGAAGATGTAGTGCAGGCCCCGCTCCTTGCCCACGGCCTCGATGATCGGGGCAATCCGGCGCTGGAACTCTTCCTGGAGCTGCTGCTGCAGTTCCTGGACTTCGGCTTGGGCGTCCTGGGTGGCGCGCTGTATGTCGACATTGGCGCGTTCGACCTGCTTGGTAAGGTCGGCGCGCGCCGCCTCGCTCATCACGGCGCCGCTCTTGTCGAGCTTTTCCTGCAGGCCCTGCGCGGCCTTCTGGCGCTCGTTGAGCTCGGCCACCTTCTTCGCCTGCAGCGCCTGGACGCGCGCGCTGGCCTGCTTGCCTTCGGCCGATTCAGCGACCACGCGCTGCAGCACCACGAAGGCGATCTTGGCGCCTTCCGGAAACGGCAGCGCCACCGGAGCGGCCGGCGCGGGGGCGGGGGCCGGAGCCTGGGCGGCGGGCGCCGCGGGCTTCGCGGTCGCCGGGCCCGGGGCCTGGGCGAACGAAGCGGTTCCGGTCACGAGCACGAGGCCAAGGGCCACAACCATACGTCTCATTGCTGACATCCTTTTCGGCAATACCGACAACCTTCGCATTTTACTCTACTATGCCGCGCCGGGTAAGATCAGTGGGTCGCCCTGTCTTGAGGACCGAAATGCGCCGAGTCACGCTCGCCTGCACGCTGCTTCTACCCTTCGTCGTCGCCGGCTGCGGCGGCGACATCCAGGACTTCATCGGTCCGACGCCGGAACCGGTCATCGTCACCGAGACCTTTACCGGCACCCTGACGAGGAGCGGTGCGACCTCGCACCCCTTCCCGATCAACTTCTCGAGCGGCGGTCAGGTGACAGCCTTGCTGAAGACCGTGACCCCCGACAACACGACCGTGGTCGGCTTCAGCCTCGGCACCTGGAATGGCACGGGCTGTCAGGCGGTCATCAGCAACGACCGCGCCACGATGCCCGCCTCAATCATCGGCCAGGCCACGACCACCGGCACCCTGTGCGTTCGCATCTATGACGTCGGCACGCTGGTGGACCCGCAGGACTACGAAATCGACGTCACCCACCCCTGAGTCGGCCGGCGGACCGCAGCGGCCGGAGCTCAGAACGTGGAGCCGACCGCGAACCGGAACTGGAACTTCTGCGCCGGAGTCAGATTGTTCCTGAGCACCCCGCCTCGCTGGGGGTTGTAAGCGAAGATCAGCCGGAACGGCACGTTCAGCACCGGCATGAAGAAACGGATTTCGGCGCCCGTCGAAGTCTTGAACGCGCTCTGACGCCCGATCGAGCGCGTGGTTGCCTTGGGCGCGTTGGGGTCGACGAAACCGGTGAACGCCAGCGGATCGAAGAGCAGCGGCAGCGGCGGCGGCACCACTTCGAGAATGTCCTCCTGCCAGCCGAGGCTGTCGCCGATGTCGCGCACCTGGCCGGCGTCGTAGAAGAGCACCAGCCGCACCGGCCCGGCAATCTGCAGCAGATACTCGGCGTTGAACAGCACACTCTTGTTACCGCCGAGCACGATGCCGGAGCTGATGTCGCGCGGGCCGATGCTGCGGATGTCGTAGCCGCGGATGCTGTATTCGCCGCCCTGCACCAGCTTCTCGAAGATCGGCAGCTGCTTGGTGTCGCCGTAGGGCCGGATGTACTGGAACTGGGCGCGTGAGCCGACCGACATGCGCGGCGTGAGACGCCAGAAGCCCACGCCTTCGAGCGTCGGCTTGATGAAGAAGGTGTCGCCGCCGGGCCCGGCGTAGTCGAACGACGCGGTGAGGCGGCGGCCGGTGCTCGGGAAGATCGGGTTGTCGACGGTGTTGAACGAGAAGCTCGGCACGATCTTGCTGATCGTCCGCGAGCCGCCCTGGCCGATGAGCAGGGAGTCGGCGAGGAAGGGATTGTTGTTCCCGACGTTCTGGTAGGCCGGATTGAGATCCAGCACCTTGACCTGCTCGAAGCTGTAGTTCACGAACACGCGCGAGAAGTCGGCCACCGGGAAGCCCATGGTCACGTTGCCGCCGGTCGAAGCCTGCGTGAACTGCCCGATGTAGTTGAGCGACCGCTTGTAGACGTCGACGCCGCCGGTGATGTTGCGGTCGAACAAAAACGGCTCGGTGAAGGCCACCTGGTAGTTCTGCGAGCGCGACCCGCCCTGCAGCGACACCGTGAGGCTCTCGCCGCGACCGAGGAAGTTCGCGGTCTGGAACGACAACTGCCCGAAGAAGCCTTCGAACTGCGAAACGCCGGCGCCGAAAGTGAGCTGGTTGCGGTTCTGCTCTTCCAGCTTGAGCGTGACGTCGACCTTGTTCTTGGCGTTTGGCGTCTTCTTGACGTCGATGGCCTGGCCGCCCTCTTCGAGCTGCTTGAAGTAGCCCACCTGGTTCAGGCGCCGCACCGAATACTTGAGCGCCTCGGTGTTGAAGATGCCGCCTTCGATAAGGCGCATCTCGCGGCGCACGACCGTGTCGCGGGTGGTGGTGTTGCCGGTGAAGGTGATGCGGTTGACGAAGTACTGCTCGCCTTCCTGCATCGTCATCGTGACATCCACGGTGGGCTCGGCCGGACCATCGAGGGGGCCGGTGGCGGCAGCCTGCGGCTTCAGGTCGGGATAGCCGGTGAACTCGAAGTAGCCGACCCCGCCGTAGACTTCCTGGGTCTTGCGCAGGCCGTCGCGGATCCGCTTCTCGCTGTACCAGTCGCCGCGCTCCAGCTTGAAGAGCGGCCGCAGGCCATCGGATTTCGCCACGGTGTTGCCGGCAAACGCGAACTCGCCGACCTTGTAGCGCGGCCCTTCCGTGACCGGCACCCGCACCTGGATCCAGCGCGTCTTGCCGTCGGGGCTGTCTTCGAGGGTCTTCAGTTCGGGGGTGCCGACGCGGGCCTCGATATAGCCCTTGTTGCGGTAGTGGGCGACGACCATGTCGGCGTCTTCTTCGAACTTGGCTTCCTTGAAGTTGCCGCCGCCGGTCAGCCAGGAGAACGCGCCGTGCTGCTTGGTCTCCTTCATCTTGCGGCGCAGCGTCCGATCGCTGACCTCGACGTTGCCGTCGAAGTTGACCTCGCGGATGCGGACCTTGGGGCCTTCCTGGACGTCGAAGACGACCTTGACGAGCTTGGGCCCGCCGGGCAGCGACTCGACCTTCGAGGTGATCTCGGCGAACTGGTAGCCCTTCTCGCTCATCAGGTCCTGGATGATGCTCTTGACACGGCGCATCGCGCCTTCATCCAGGAACGAGTCGAGGCGCAGGGCGACGCCCAGTTCCTTCATCTTCTCGTCGACTTTGGTGCGCTCGACCTTGCTCGACCCGGTGTAATCGACGATCTTCACGCGCGGGCGCTCTTCCATGTTGAAGATGACCCGCTTGCCGGCCACCCCGTTGTCGTAGGGCTCGTCGAGCACTTCGACCCAGAGGTTGTCGAGGAAGCTGGTGCCCCAGAGGCGGCGGAAGTCGTCGCGCAGTTTCGCCTCGGCCTGGTCGTCGTAGGCGACCCAGGTGCCGGCGGAGCTGCTGCTCGGCTGCGTCTGAATGTAATAGAGGTAGGTCTGCGGGTCGATGAGCGACTCATCGACGGGGTGGAAC
>JANNIB010000155.1:0-7138 GCA_031404695.1 Acidobacteriota bacterium | reverse complement strand
GTGTTCAGGCACAGCGGCGACGTGCGCGGCACGTCGCGCAGCACCGCCCGGGGCCCCGCGCTTCAATCGACACTCGCCCCCGCTGGCGTTTGACGGCCTGCGTAGGGCCGGACGCGGGAGCCGGGCCAGCCCTTCGCCGTCGTTCAGGTGCTGAGCGCACTGCCATGTGGCGCGAGGCTACCAGCTGAGCTGAGACGGCTCTAGTCGTCAGCGATCGCGGCCGTGAACGCCTCCCACGGGAAGGCGTCGCCGGGGTCGAGCTTGCGGCGGAACGCCGTGCACCCCTCGCCGTGTCTGGCCGCCGGGAAGGTCGAGTGATCGACGTCTGAGTGGCGCAGCACACGCGACAGGGTGATGGCGGAGTGCCTCTGGCGGATGCCCTGGACGAGCTGCACGAGCGCTGCGATCTGCGGCGGCGGAAACGGATCCACGCCGTCGCCGTTGTTCACGAGCTCGATGCCCACCGAGCGCTGGTTCCAGCCGGTCGCGTGCGTGGCCGCCACCGACTCGGGCACGCCGTGCTCCACCGCGCCGTCGCGGTCGATCACGTGGTGGATGCTGACGATCGGGAGCCGGTTGAAGGTCGTCATCCACGACCGGGCGTCGCCGTCGATCCGCCTGAAGAAGGGCGACCCGGCCCGGCAGTCGGGCCCGCCGAGCGAGTGGATGATCACGCTATCGACGGCGCGCCGCCGCGGATGCCCGCCCGGCTTGGCCTCGAGGCCCGCCGCGCACACGGCGAGCGCGACGACGAGGGCCAGGGAGCCGCGCGTCCGCAGCAGATGGCAACACACGCGCGACAGTCTACCGCAGGGGTTGCGCCCCAGGGTGCCGGGGCGTCACAATACCGGAGGTCATGGAACGCACCTGTCCCGTCGATGCGCAGCCCGCCTCGTGGGTCCGTGATCCGCGCCGCTGGGCCTTTGCCGGCATCGGCGTCGCGGCGGTGGGCCTCGGATGGCTGGGCGTGTTCGTGCCCGGCCTGCCGACCACGATTTTCCTCATCATTGCCTCCTACTGCTTCACCCGCAGCTGCCCGTGGCTCGAAGAACGGCTGCTGCGCATCCCGCTCTTCGCGCCCTACATGAAGGTGCTCGACGAAGGGCGCGGGATGTCGAAGCAGGCCGCGACCAGCGCGCTGGTCTCGATGTGGTCGTGCGTGGGACTGAGCCTCGGCATCCTGTATCTCAGCGGGCGTCTCGCGCCGTGGATCGCCGCCGCCGTCGTGCTCGCCGCCGTCGCCGGCAGCGGCATGATCCTGCTCTACGCGCGCAAGCCGCGGCCGCGCCCCGTCTAGGCCTTCTGCAGCTTCGAGGCGACCGCTACCGGCGCCGGGAAGACTGGCGTCGCGAACGCGGACGCCGGTGCGGTGGCGACACCCAGCGTCGGCAGCAGATCCAGGAAGATGTCGACCAGGCGCTCGTCGTACATCGTGCCACGCCGTGACTCGAGAATCGCCACCGCATCGGGCACCGACATCCGGCGCCGGTAGGGCCGGTCGGAGGTCAGGGCGTCGAAGCAATCGACGATCATCAGGATACGGGCGCCGATGGCGATCGACTCGCCGGCCACCTGGTCCGGGTAGCCGGTGCCGTCCCAGTTCTCATGATGGTGGCGCACGATCGGCAGGATGGGATACGGGAACTCGATGCCGCCCAGGATGCGCGTGCCGATCTCGACATGCGTCTTCATGATCTCGAACTCGGCCGACGTGAGCGGGCCGGGCTTGTTCAGGATCTGATCCGGGATGCCGAGCTTGCCGATGTCATGGAGCAAGGCGGCGACATCGAGGGCCTCGAGCGTGACGGGATCGGTCACGCCGGCGTGGGCGGCGAGCGCCCGAGCGTAGGTCTGCACCCGCAGGATGTGCCCATGCGTGACCTCGTCGCGCGCATCGACGGCGGTGGCGAAGCTCTCGACCATGGCGCGGTAGGCGCGATTGGTCTGGTCGAGATGATCGACCTGGTCGTTCAACCGTCCCAGCCAGGTCCGGAAGCCGTAGTACAGCATCAGCGGAATCGGCACGACCAGGAGCAGTACGGAGGCGTCGAGCGCATCGTGGAAGTGGGCGATGAGGAATCCCACGTAGGCGCCAACGACCGAGTTGAGCCAGAGACTCCGCAAGGTCCGCCACGCGCGCGCCGGCGACCTGCCGTCCTGCAGACCGATGACCACCGCCACCAGTCCGGACTCCAGCACGAACACCAGGGCGGCGGCCCCGCAGACCGCGGCCAGCGTCAGACCGGCTGGGGGATGTGCCCCAGGCATGGGCAACCCGAGGGTCTCGAACAGCAGGACGCCGGCGATCCAGTACGCCAGCACCGGGGCAGCGACGTTGAACCCGTGCTGCACGACCCGCATCTGGCCGAGCCGCAGGTTGCAGCACAGCGAGTCGACAGCCGACGTCACCACGGCCGCGGCGGGCCCGAACAGGAACAAGACGGCGAAGCTGAAGGTCTCGCCCACCGAGAAGTTGGCCGGCAGCCGGTGCACGCGCAGGACCGCGAGACCGCTGGAGGCGGCCAGCACGGTCAGCAGGGACCAGAGCACGTCGACACCGGTGTCCTGCAGTTCGACGAACGAAACGGCCAGCACCACGGCCCCGGCCGCGCCCACCGACCAGGCGAACAGACGGGCACGAACTGGAAGGGGCGGCTGGCTCATGACTCCTAGTGAATATCGACCTCGGCCGTGACGGTCTGTAGGTCCGCCTCGGCTGCGAGGCGGGATCCGCCGTCTGGCGGCCCGCACCCGAAGTATCGTGGTCGCCGGAGGCGCGCATGGTTCCCGTGACCCGTTTCACCCTCGGACTGTCGCTTGCGGCCGCGGCCGCAGGTATCACCCTCGCCACCGTCGGCCCATCGGCGCAAGGAGGCCGTGCCGTGATTCAGCGCATGAACCCGCCCGGGATGTCGACGCCCACGGGCTACTCCCACGTCGTGTCGGCCCGCAGCGGCCGCACGATCTATCTCTCGGGCCAGGTCGCCTTCGATGCCAAGGGACAGCTGGTGGGCAAGGGCGATCTCGCGGCGCAGACCCGGCAGGTCTTCGCCAACCTCGAGACCGCGCTCAAGGCCGCCGGCGCCACCTTCAACGATGTCGTGAAGACCAACTACTACATGCTCGACGCCTCGCAGGTGCAGGTCATCCGCGATGTCCGCACGCAGTACTTCACGAAGGACCTGCCGGCGAGCACGCTGGTGGAAGTGCGGCGGCTCGCCAATCCCGACTTCCTCATCGAGATCGAAGTCATCGCCGTCGTCGCCGAGTAGCGGCGGCGGGCGGCCGTCCCCCGCCGGCGCGACGTGGTATCGTCCGCGCGCGGAGGGGCCCATGCCGGGAGCGAAGACACGACGAGCTGTGTGGTGTGCCGTGGTGCTGGCGGCGGCACTGACGCCGGCCAGCGCCCGGCAACCGGCGCCGAAGGGCGCCGAGCCGAGCGTGCGCGCGGCCTTCGAGGCCGCCACGCGCGAGTTGCCCTTCGCCAACGTGCAGGACTTCACCGACGCGCGCCGCGGCTTCATCGCCACGCTGCCCGACACCGCGACGTTTCGCCGCTACGCCTTTCTCGACGCCGAGGCGGCCCCCGACACCGTGCATCCCAGCCTGTGGCGGCTGGCCCGCCTCAACGCCATCCACGGGCTGTTCGAGGTCGTCCCCGGCGTCTACCAGGTGCGGGGCTTCGCGCTCGCCAACATCACGTTCATCGAAGGCGCCACCGGCGTCATCGTGGTCGACCCGCTGGGCTCGGTGGGTGCCGCGAAGGCGGCGCTCGACCTCTACTTCACTCACCGCCCGAAGCGACCGGTCTCGGCGGTCATCTACACGCACAGCCACAGCGACCACTACGGCGGCGCCCGCGGCGTCGTCGATGCGGCCGCTGTCACCGCCGGGCGCACCGTGATCGTGGCCCCGGCAGGCTTCATGGCGGCGGTCGTGGCCGAATCGGTCGTCGCCGGCAATGCGATGAGCCGGCGCGCCGCCTATCAGTTCGGCACCCCGCTGCCGCGCGGGCCGCGGGCGTCGGTCGATGCCGGCCTCGGCAAGATCGACGGCGTGGGCGCACCCGGCCGCTCCGTCATCGCGCCCACGACCTCGATCACCGAACCGATCGAGACGCGCACCATCGACGGCGTGACTTTCGTGTTCCAGCTCACCCCGAACACCGAGGCGCCGGCCGAACTCCATCTGTTCCTGCCGAAACAGCGCGTGCTGAACCTGGCCGAGAACGCGACCAAGACGATGCACAACCTGCTGCCCTTCCGCGGCACCGAAGTGCGCGACGCCAGTGCCTGGTCGAAACACCTGGGCGAGGCGCTCGAGCGCTTCGCCCCCGACACCGACGTGCTCATCGCCCAGCATCACTGGCCCACCTGGGGCCGTGGCGAGGTCAGCCGCGCGCTGGCGAACCAGCGCGATCTCTACAAATACATCCACGACCAGAGCGTGCGCCTGATGAACCACGGCTACGTGCCCGCCGAGATCGCCGAGGCGCTGGTGCTGCCGCCGGGGCTGGCGAACCACTGGGCGGCCCGCGGCTACTACGGCACGCTGGCCCACAACGCCAAGGCCGTCTACCAGAAATACATCGGCTGGTACGACGCCAACCCGGCGACGCTCAACCCGCTCCCGGAGACGGCCGCGGCGAAGAAGTACGTCGAGTACTTCGGCGGCGCCGCTGCCGTGGTCGCCAGGGCCCGAGCCGATTTCGCGAAGGGCGAATACCGGTGGGTCGCCGAGGTGTTGCGGCACGTCGTCTTCGCCGACCCGGCTAACACCGAGGCGCGGCAACTCGCCGCCGACGCGTTCGAGCAGATGGGCTACGCCGCGGAGGCCGCGACGTGGCGGAACGCCTACCTGCTGGGGGCACAGGAGCTGCGGCAGGGCCCGCCCGCGGCGCGCCCGGCCAGTCTCGATCCCGAGATGGTGCAGGCGATGCCGCTCGGCGTCGTCTTCGACGTGCTCGGCACCCACGTGGACGGCCCGCGGGCGTGGACACGCGAGGCCGTGGTGGCCTGGACGTTGACCGACACGCGCGAGCAGGTGACGACGACACTGCGCAACGGCGCCCTCACCTGGAGCGCCGGCAACCGCGCCAGCGGCACCCATGCCGTGGTCACGACGACCCGGGCGGCGTTCGAGGGCGTCGTGCTCGGACGGCAGACGTTCGCCGCGGCCGTGGGTGGCGGGGGCGTGACGGTGACCGGGGACCTCGCGGCCGCATCCGCCGTCTTCGACGTGCTCGACCGCTTCGATGCCGGCTTCGCGATCGTCGAGCCGCGGCGTCCGCAATAGATCGGGTGCCGTCGCCTGGCGCGGCGGCCTCAGCGGTGGCGCCGTCTCGCAGCTCGCGGCGACGCGGTCAGCGCCGGCAGCCGCCGGCGCGCGCGACAGGTGGCGGTGGTAGCCCTCGGCATCCCCGTACTCGAAGAAGTGGTGGTAACGGCCGTGCGGCGCGGGCACGGGCCGCGCGTGCTTGATCGGGCACCAGTACTGTTCGGTGCGCGCCGCGACTTCGCGGACGTAGGCGATGACGCCGTTGGCATAGGTGCAGAAGGTGCAGTTCGCCTTCTCGATCGCGTTCAGGAGTCGTCGACGATGCCGGCGTAGACGCCATCCACGTAGACCGCCGCCATCCGATCGCGGCAGTCGATCCGGAGTTCTGCCCGCTGGTCATAGGGCGGGTGGTGCCAGTACGGATGCACCGGACGCGGCCACCACGGGTACGGACCGAAGAACGGATCGTAGAAATAGCCGCCGATGAAGACGATGCTGCCGCACGACGTCGGTCGCGGCACGACGCGGGGAGCAGGACGCGGTGCCGGTCGCGGTGCCGGGCGTTGCCGGTCGCGGGCCTGGGCATCGCCGGGCCGGCGCTCCCGCGCCTGATCCTCGGGACTGACACCTGCGCCCAGCTCGAGCACTTCGTATTGCAGCAGGCAATCGCCGGCGGTCAGCCGGCGGCCGTCCCGATCGGCAGCCGCCATCGCCTGGTGTGCGCCTAGCTGCGGGCGGCCGCGGGCTGGGCCGCGCCGGCATGCGCGAACGCCCAGTAGAGTTCCCGCGCCCGGCGGTAGATCGGCCCGGCGTCGAGACTGCGTGCCTCGTAGCGGCGGCAGGGCACGACCTTGCCGTGATTGCCGGTCGAGAAGATCTCGTCGGCGTCGTCGAGCTCCGCCGGCCGGATGGTGCGCTCGCGGACCTCGATCCCGGCCCCGCGCAACAGCCCGATGACGCGCTGCCGCGTTATGCCGTTCAGGAAGGTGCCGTTCGGCACCGGCGTATGCACGACGTCGTTTTTCACGCTCATGATGTTCTGCGCGGTGAGCTCGGCGACGTTGCCGATCGGATCGCACATCACGGCGTTGTCGAAGCCGCGCCGCTTGGCGTCGGCAATCGCCAGACCGGCCATCGGATAGAGACAGGCCGCCTTGGCGTGCGTCGGCGCCTGCTCGGGGCTGCAGCGGCGGTAGGGCGACAGGCACAGCGAGAAGCCGCGCAGCGGGTCGGGCAGCGGCGACAGGTGGACGACCAGCGCGAAGCGCGTGGAGGCGGGGTCGATGGCGACCAGGCCATCCTCGGCCCAGAACATCGGCCGGATGTAGAGGGCCGCGTCGGCCGGGAACATCGCGATCCCCTCGCGCGCCAACTCGAGAACGCGCTCGGCCGTGACGGGCGGCGTCATCAGCAGGCCCTCTGCCGAACGGATCGAGCGCGCGCAGTGCAGGTCGAGATCCGGGGCCACGCCCTCGAACGCGCGGGCGCCGTCGAAGACCGCGTTCGCCAGCCAGGCGGCGTTGGTGGCCGACGTCATGAGCGGCACTTCGCCGGTGCCCCAGGCGCCGTTGTAGTAACAGATGGACGTCACGGTCGTGTCGAGCATGCCCAGCCTCCTGAAAGGTTGAATTATAGTGACGATCTGACCAAACCCACCCGCACACGCCTCGACAAGCGCCTGCGCGCCGATCACCCGGCGCTCTCCTGGGCCAAAGTGCGAGCCGCCATCGAACGCAGCCAGGTCACGGTCAACGACGTCATCGAGCGCGATCCGGGCGCGGAGGTCCTGTCGAGCGCCGCCGTGGTGCTCGACGTGAACCGGCCCGCCGTGCGGCCGGCGCGCTCGCGCTTCGGACGGCTC
>JANNIB010000154.1:0-10736 GCA_031404695.1 Acidobacteriota bacterium | reverse complement strand
AGGTCCTCGGCCATCTTCTTGGTGAGCGTCGTCACCAGGACGCGCTCGCGCTTGTCGGCGCGCACCCGGATCTCCTGCACGAGATCAAGCGCACGGTGAAGGCCGGCTGGCGCGTGTTGACCACGACGTTGACGAAGCGCTCGGCCGAGGAGTTGACGACGTATCTGGCGGAACTCGGGATCCGCGTGCGCTACCTGCACTCGGAGATCGACGCCATGGAGCGCGCCACGATCCTGCGCGATCTGCGCCTGGGCGAATTCGACGTGCTGGTCGGGATCAATCTATTGCGCGAAGGCCTCGATCTTCCGGAGGTCGCGCTGGTGGCGGTGCTCGACGCCGACAAGGAAGGCTTCCTGCGCTCGGGCGGCTCGCTCATCCAGACCGCCGGCCGCGCCGCCCGCAACGTCTTCGGCCGCGTGATCATGTATGCCGACAAGGTCACCGACTCGATGCGGATGGCCATCAGCGAGACCGAGCGCCGGCGCACCCTGCAGGCGGCCTACAACGAGGCACATGGCATCACGCCAACCACCATCGTCAAGGACATCGAAGGGGTGCTGTCGAGCGTCTACGAGCGCGACTACAGCGCCACCCCGGCCCTCGACAGCGGCGGCTCGCCGGCGGAGGAGGCATCACGCCTCGCCGAGCTGGAGCGGAAGATGAGACAGGCGGCGGTGGATCTCGATTTCGAGGCGGCCGCGGCCTTGCGCGATCGCATCGCCGCCATCAAGGGCCGCGCGCTGGGCCTCGGCGGCCGGCCGCCGGGGACGACGTGATGCCGGCCGTCACCGAGTGGATCAAACGAGCATTGCTCGAGATCCAGGAGTACACCAAGCTCGCGATGGCGACGGCGCGCTGCGCGGTGACGCGGCCGTTCTACTGGCACGACTTCGTCGAGCAGCTCGACGCCATCGGCATCGGATCGATGACGGTCGTGATCCTCACCGGCCTCTTCACCGGCGCCGTGCTGGCCCTGCAATCAGGCTTCACCCTCGATCAGTTCGGCGCGCGGCCGTTCGTCGGACGCCTCGTGAGCGCCTCGATGATCAAGGAGCTCGGGCCGGTGTTGACGGCGCTCATGCTCGCTGGCCGCGTCAGCTCGGGCATCGCCGCCGAGCTCGGCTCGATGATGGTGACCGAACAGGTGAGTGCGCTGCGCGCGCTCGGCACCGACCCGGTGCGCAAGCTGGTGGTGCCCCGCGTGCTCGCCGGCATCCTGATGACGCCGGTCCTCACGGTCGTCGCCAACACCGTCGGGCTGCTCGGCGGCTGGGTCGTGTCGGTGCAGAACCTGCGCGTGTCGTCGGGCGTCTACTGGTCGTCGGTCATCGACGGGCTGTTCCTCGAAGACGTGTGGATGGGGCTGCTCAAGCCCTTCTTCCTGGGCTTCATCATCGTCACCGTCGGCTGTCACGTGGGCCTTCGAACGCGCGGCGGCACGCAAGGCGTGGGCCGCGCCACCACCAACGCGGTCGTGGCCGCCTCGGTCGGCGTCATCGCCATGGACTTCTTCGCCACCCAGCTTCTGCTGGAGCTGCTGTTTTGATGGCCGCGATTCCCGAAGCTCGGCGCGGGCCCGCACAGGGCCGACCCGGCGATGAGTCGGTTGTCGTGTTCGACGACGTCCACCTGGCGTTCGACGACAACGTCGTGCTCGACGGCATCAGCTTCAAGCTCTACCCCGGCTTCACGAAGATCTTCATCGGCGCCAGCGGCTCCGGCAAGTCCACGGTGCTGAAACTCATCCTGGGATTGCTCGCGCCCGACTCGGGCCGCATCTGGGTGCACGGCCAGCAGATCGACCGCATGACCGAAAACGAGCTGTTCGCCGTCCGCGATCACACCGGCATGGTGTTCCAGGAGGGCGCGCTCTTCGACTCGCTGACGGTGGGCGAGAACGTGGGCTTCAAGCTCTACGAAGAGACCGACATGCCGCTGGCCGACGTCCGGGCCCGCGTCGAGGAAGTGCTGGGCTTCGTCGAGCTCGGGCCCTATGTGGACCGCAAGCCCTCGGAACTGTCCGGCGGCCAGCGGCGCCGCGTCGCCATCGCCCGGGCCATGGCGTTCAAGCCGAAACTGCTGCTCTACGACGAGCCGACCACCGGGCTCGATCCGATCACGTCACTGACGGTGGATGCCGAGATCATCAAGCTGCGCGACCTCGAGGGCGTGACCTCCGTGCTGGTCACCCATCAGCTGCGCGACGCCTTCCACATCGCCACGCACGGGGCCTCACGCACGCCCGAGGGCCACGCCATCGTGAGCGCCACGCCCGACAAGGTCGAAGAGGCGGATTTCGTGATGTTGCGTGACGGCAAGATCGTGTTCGAAGGGTCCGCCGACGAGCTGCGGGCGGCGACCGACCCCTACATTCTCGCGTTCCTGTCGTAGGAGATAACACACATGCCGCGTACGCGCTCTCTGGCGTGGTCGGAACTGAAGATCGGCATCATCAGCCTGTTTGCGCTGGTGATGGCGGCGTTGCTGGTGTTCGCCGTGGGCGGCGCCGGCGGGTTCTTCTGGCAGCGCTATTCGCTCAAGGCGCGCTTCCCGAACATCGCGACCGTGAAGAGCGGGACGCCGGTGCGGGTGGCGGGCATCGAGATGGGGGTGGTGAGCGAGGTGCGTCTGGAAGGCGCCGGCGTCGAGGTCTGGCTCGACGTCGCCAAAGAGATGCGCCCCCTCATCACCGACAAGTCGCTGGCCGTCATCGGCGCCATCTCCCTGCTCGGCGAAGGGGCCATCGACATCACCCCGGCGCCCGCCGGCACGTCGATCCCCGACTGGGGCTACGTGCCCTCCGGCATCGATCCGACCTCGATTGCGGCGCTGTCGGCCGTCGCCGGTCAGGGGCTCGACGAGACGGCCAGGCTGCTCGCGGACCTCAGGGCCGGCAAGGGCACGCTGGGCCGCCTCTTCACCGACGACGCCGCCTACCGCGACCTCGACGCGCTCATGGTCTCGGCCACGCGGGTGACCGAGGCGGTCGAACGCGGTAAGGGGAGCCTGGGCCGGCTCGTGAACGACCCCCGGGTCTACAACGAGCTGGTGGCCTCCACGGCCGCCTTGAACGCCATCACGGCCAAGGTCTCGCGCGGGGAGGGCAGCTTGGGCGCCCTGCTGAACGATCCGGCGCTGGCGAAGTCGGCGACACAGGCCGCCGCCGACCTCGAGACCCTGACCGGCCAGCTCACCCGCGGCGAAGGCACGGTCGGCAAGCTGCTGACCGACGACGAGCTCTTCACGCGTCTGAGCTCGACCGCGACGCGGCTCGATGAGATCTCGGCCCGGCTGTCGGCCGGCCAGGGCACGGCCGGGATGCTACTGCAGGACCGGCGGCTTTATGAGAACATGAGTGCGGCGGTGACCGAGTTGCGCGGACTGGTCTCGGACATCCGTAAGGACCCCAAGAAATACCTGAACGTGAAGGTCAGCCTGTTCTGACCGCGCGGGGTCTCAGGAGGAGAGTCATGTCGAGAGACAACAACGGCGGGTCGGTGATGCTGGCCTTCGTGCTCGGCGCGGTGGCTGGCGCGGCCGCGGCGCTGCTCTTTGCGCCGGCCACCGGCGACGAAACGCGGGAATACCTCGGGCGGCGCGCCCGCGAGGGCCGCGACAAGGCCCGCGATGCCGCCCGCGACGCCGCCGATCAGAGCCGCGAGTTCTACCAGCGGAATCGCGACAGCGTGTCGAGCGCCATCGAACGGGGCCGCGAGGCCTTCCAGCAGGCCCGCGAAGAAGGACGTAACGCGTGACCGACGTCTGGCTGGCGATCATCGCCCTGGCAGTTGCCGTAATGGCGGCCATCCAGGTGGGCGCGATCGTGCTCGGCCTGCGCCTGGCCCGCCGCGTGGACCAGCTCACGACCCAGATCGAGCACGAGGTCAAGCCGCTCATCCAGAACCTGACCGAGATAACGGCCGAGGCGAAGCGGGCTACGGCGCTGGCCGCCGCGCAGGTCCAGCGGGCCGATCGGCTGTTCGGCGACCTCGCCGTGACGGCCGAGCGGACGATCGCGATTGCCTCGCAGCTGGTGGGCGGTCCGGCGAAAAACGGCTTTGCGCTGTTTTCGGCGGCTCGCGCCGCGTTCTCGGCGTTCCGCGACCTGCGGGACGCCTCACGGCGGCGCACGGCCTACAAGTCGGCCACGCCGGAAGACGAAGAATCGCTCTTCATCGGTTAACCGAATTCGCGCCGGTGCGGCGCCAGGAGGCAGTGGGCATGCGTCAATTGGTTCAGCTCTGCGGCTCGCTCATCACGACGCTTGCGCTCGTCGCCGCCACGGCCCAGCCCGCCAGCGCCCAGGAGCCGAAGTCGGCCGCCAACGCCAAAGAACTGCTGAAGGTGCTGAGCGAGAAGAAGATGGATGCCGTGGCCGTGCGGGCGCCCGATTCCGCCGATACCTTCCTCGCCGCGCTGGTGTTCCCGGCGCAGATCATCGTCGTGTCGGCCAAGTACGCCGCCCCACCGCTTTTGAACGAGAAGCTCGCCCGGCGCGAGTATCGCGATGTCTACATCGAGTTGAACAGCGCCTCGGTGCTCGAGACGCGCCACATCATCACCGACCTCGGCGCCGACGGGCTGCGCGCCAAGCGCGCCAAGCGGGACGACCCCTTCGATTCGCGCGAGCTGGCCGGCAAGGCGTTCAACCTCGACGGCAACTGGCGCGAAGACAAGATGTCGGAAGCCGACTACATGAAGCTGCACGCCGAGACCGACGAGAAGTACGCCCAGATTCTCGCTGCCCTGCTGGGAGAAGCGAAGAAGTAGCGCCCGTGCGGGTGCGCGTCGTCGATCGCACGCCGGGCGCGCTGGTCGTCGTCAAGCCGGCCGGACTCACCAGCGAAAACCCGCGCGATCCGGCCGCCGATTCGCTGGTGCGGCACCTCGAGGCCGACGGCCATCCAGGGCTGCGCCTCGTGCATCGTCTCGACATGCCGGCCTGCGGACTGATGCTGGTGGCGCGCTCGCAGGCGGCTGCCGCCTACTACGCCCGCGAGATCGAAGCCCGCCGCTGGCACAAGTGGTACGTCGCCCGCGTCGCCCAGCCGCTCGACGTGGCCCGCCGGCTCGTGGGCACCCACAAGGCGTTCCTCAAGACCGCCGGGCGCATTGCCACGGTCGTCCGCTCGGGCGGCAAGCCGTCGTTTCTCGACGTTGCCCTGGCGACGGAGGTGCCGGACGAGTCGGGCGACAGTCACCTCCTGATCCAGCTCCATACCGGACGCTTCCACCAGATCCGCGCCATGCTCGCGCACGCCGACGCGCCGCTGACAGGCGACGATCTGTATGGCGGCACCGGCCCGGGGCTGCGCTATCTGGAACACGTGCTGCTCGGCAGCCGCGCCGACACCACCGGCGCGTGGACGGTGTGGCAGGCGCCGCCGCACGAGGATCGCGACCCGTGGGCGCCGGAGCTTGCCGCCGCCATCGAGGCGCGCGCCGTTACGGCGCGAACAGCACCGCCGCCACCCGATCCCGCGCTCTGACATCCACCGGCCACGGCGGCAGCGGCAGCCACTCTGGCGCCTGTGGCAGGGAGGCGTCGATGAGGTCCGCGAGGGTGCCACTGGCCGCCAGCTCGCGCGTGTTCGAGGCCGCGAAGACCACGCCGCCCGGCGACAGCACCCCGCACCGCCGCGCCGATGAGCGCCGGGTAGTCGTCCACCGCCCGCCACGCCGCGACCCCGCGCCGTTTGTTGGCCGCCGCGAAGGTGGGCGGGTCGAGGATCACGAGGTCGAAGCGCTCGTCGGGCCGGCGGGCCGCCTGCGTCAGGTAGTCCATGGCGTCGCGGCGCAGGAAGCGCATGGCAGACGGCTCGAGCCCGTTCAACGCCAGGTTCCGGCGGCCCCAGTCGAGATACCGTCCCGAGACGTCTACGTTGGTGACCGCCGCGGCGGCCAGCGGCATCGCAAACGCGCACGTGTAAGCGAACAGGTTCAGCACCCGCGGCGGTCGGCGCTCGGCCAGCGCCCGGCGATGGTCGCGGTGATCGAGGAAGAGGCCGGTCGACAAGCCATCGTAGGGCCGCACTTCGTAGCGCACGCCGTATTCCTCGACGACGAGCGACTCCGGCAGCACTGAGCCCGCCCGTGGCGTGGACGACGTGGCCTCGCCCGGCAGGTCGCCTCCGAGCCGGCTGCGGTCGCGCACGAACGCCTTGACGTAGACCGCCTCGATGCCGCTCGGGCCGAGCTGCTCGAGCGTGACCTCCGCCACCCGCGTCACTGCCTCGTGCGGCAACCCGGCGTCGTCGTAGACATTCAGCACCGCGGCCGGGCCGTAGCGATCGATGGTCACGCCGGGGACGCCGTCGCCCTTGCCGTCGAGCACACGCCAGGCGGTCAGATCGGGACGGCCGGCGAGCGCCGCCCGCCGGCGGCAGGCGTGTTCGAGCGCCCGGGCGAACGGGGCGGTGTCAACGGTGCCGAGGGCGCGGCTGGACGGCATCAGGTCTGACGCATCGTACCAAACGCGGCCCTGGCGGCGCGTGTCGCCGTGCTATAACGACGGCCATGCGCGAGCGGATGTCACGGCGAACGTGGGTGCAGCTGATGGCGGGCGTGGCGTGGTCGGGCGCCCGCGTCGCCAGCTTCCAGGGCAGCCGGGGCGACCGTGTGGTCATCGCCGGCGGCGGCATCATTGGCGCCAGCATCGCCCATCGACTGGCCCGCAAGGGCGCCCAGGTGACGTTGCTCGAGCGCACGGCGCCCGGCACCGGCACCACCGCCAACTCGTTTGCCTGGCTGAACGCGAAGAAGCAGCCGCTGGCGTATCACACGCTCAGCCAGTTCGGCATCGAGGCCTGGCGCGTGCTCGACCAGGAGACCAAGGGTGAGCTGCCGATCGTGTGGGGCGGCAGCCTCGAGTGGGTGAGCGATGTCAGTCTCGCCGCACGAATCACCGACGTGAACCGGCAATACGCGCGCTGGGGCTATCCGCTTCGGACCATGACCGCCACCCAGATGGCCGCGCTCGAACCGCGCGTGCGCTTCGACGGCCTGCGCTACGGCGTCCACGCGGAGCTGGAGGCCAGCGTCGATCCGCAGGGCGCCACCGAAGTGATCGTGGCGCACGCGAAGGCCGCCGGCGCCCGCGTGGTGCATCCGGCTACGGTGACCGGACTGGACCTGCAGGCCGGACGCCTGCGTGGCGTGCGCACGACCATCGGCGACGTGGCCGCCGATGTGCTGGTCATCGCCTGCGGCAACGACACGCCGGCGCTGGCGAAGCTGGCCGGCATCGAGGTGCCGTTGACGCGCTCACCCGGGATTCTCGTGCACACGACGCCGCAGCCGCACGTCATCGACCACCTGTTGCTGTCGCCGCTCGGGCAGATCAAGCAGAAGCGCAACGGGCGCCTGGTCACCGGCGCGGACTTCGGCGCGACGTCGAACGAAGACACGTCGATCGCGCGCGGCGAGCAGTTCCTGGCGCGGATGGCGGCGGTGCTGCCGGCGATGGGGAAGGCCCAGGTCGAGAAGCTCACGCTGGGCCTGCGCGTGCTGCCGAAGGACGGCTTTCCGATCATCGGCTTTGCCGAGGGCCATCCCGACATCTACGTGACGGCGATGCACAGCGGCATGACGCTCGGCCCGCTCGTGGGGCGGCTTGCTGCAACGGAGATCCTCGACCGGGTGGACGTGGACCTGCTGGCGCCGTATCGCCTCGGACGGTTCGGAGCCGGTACCGCGGCCCGCTGAGGGCGGCGGCTACAACGCCCGTCGGGACGGCACCGTCCGATCGTCGGCTCCGCTTCGCACGTCGGTCACTCGCCCCTCCCGGCGACCTGTCTGCTATCCAAGCATTTCTGGGGGCCCCTATCCCCTACAGAGACGTCACCCGCACTCTCGGGGCGAGTGTCGGATCCGTGTACGCCGCGCTCAGAGTCGCCGCCGATCGGACGGTGCCATCCCGACTGCCGGGCGTTCGGCACCGCGGATCAGACGCCCGCCAGAACCACACGGCCATTTTGCGCTAACGAACGATCGGACGCCGTATCGACGTCTCCGCGTTGCAAGGGCCGGAGCTTCCGTTTCGCGCGTCTGGCGCAGCTTGTCTAGGCGGGCTATCGTAGCGAATGGCTTCCAGACCCCGCCGCTCGGCCGACACCCTCGTCGTTGCGTCGTGGCACGTCTTCTACGAGTGGACGATGCTCGAAGACACGCACAGCCTCATGTCCGCTTCCGATCTCGCGCACAACCATCGGCGGTCGGCGCTGCTCGAGTCGTTCATCGTCCACGTGCGAAACCTCCATGAATTCTTCTGGCAACCGGCCACCGGCTGGAGGAGCAACGACATCGCCGTCGACGACTTCTTCGACGGCAGCGACGTGTGGCGGGTGCGACTGAACCAGCCACCGGCGCTGCTGTCGCCGGACATGGTCAATCGGATGCATAGGGAGATTGCGCATCTCTCGTACGATCGCTTGGAACCGGGCCGGCCGACCGAATGGGAGGTGACCGCGCTCCTCAACATTTTCCGGCCAGTCATCACCTCGTTCCGCAATGCGGCGCCGTCCCACTGCCTCCACCCCATCTGGCGCGGTGAGCCTCCCTCGGATCGCCCCGTCCCATATCCGGTGGCGATTGTCGGAACCATGCGTCCGACCACCGGGCTGATCACGCCGGGATGGGCGGTAAGCACGCCGGGTCAGAATGCCGCGTTTAACGGCCTGAGTCGGCCCAAGTAGGAGAGGCCGCCTTGGCGCCGAGAGAGGTCCACTCTTCGGACCGTGCCACGGGCGCGACTTACGCGTGCCCAGATTGCCACGAGATTCGAGGATGGTGCGCGCTCCAGGATTCGAACCTGGGACCCCCGCCGTGTGAAGGCGGTGCTCTACCGCTGAGCCAAGCGCGCGATGAGGTGAGGCGGTTAGTTTAGCCGGAACCCCGGCTTTTCGGCAACCGGGACACCGGCCGCTGGTCCGTGGGGCCCCGATTGCGCGGCGTCAGACGGTGCCGAACAGGCGGTCGCCGAAGTCGCCCAAGCCCGGCACGATGAACTTCTGCTTGTTCAGCTCGCGGTCCACGACCGGCGTGTAGATCGGCACGTCGGGGAAGCGGCGTTCGATGGCGGCGATGCCCTCGGGGGCCGCCACCACGCAGACGAAACGGATGTCGCGGGCGCCGGCCGCGCGCAGCAGCTCGATTGACGCCACCGCGCTGCCGCCGGTCGCCAGCATCGGGTCGGTCACGAGCACCACGTCGTCTTCGAGATCGGGCGGCAGCTTGACGTAGTAGCGCGAGGCCAGCGCCGTCGTTTCGTCGCGCTGGAGGCCGATGTGGCCGACGCGCGCGGTGGGCAGCAGGTCGAGCACGCCGTCGATCATCCCGAGCCCGGCCCGCAGCACCGGCACCAGCGTCACCCGGGCGCCGACGCGCCGCGCAAACGCCGCGCCGAGCGGCGTCTGCACCGTGCCTTCCACCGTCGGCACTTCCTTCAGGACCTCGGCGGCGATGAGCAGCGACATCCGGCGGGCGACGCGGCGGAAGATGTCGGGCGGGGTCGAGGCGTCGCGCAGCGTTGCCAGGGCGTCGTGCACGAAAGGGTGCGTGATGAGATGGACCACGGGTTGGGCAGTTATATCACGCGGCCTCGGGGCCTCGGTCGGCGCAGCGAATCGCCTACAATCGCCCGATGCCTTCCGGCCGGATTCTGTTGCTCGTCGCCCTCGTCGTCGCCGCGGCCGTCAGCCTGCGCGCGCAGGGGCCGAAGGTGGTGTCGCTCATCGTGACCGGCGGCACGGTGGTCACCGTGGACGGCGCGCGCACAGTGATTCCACGCGGGGCCGTCGCCATCGACGGCCCTCGCATCGCCGGCGTGGGCACGGTGGCCGACATCGCCCGCCAGTTCACGGGCCGTGCCACCATCGACGCCACCGGGCAGGTCGTGATGCCCGGCCTCATCAACACCCACACCCACGCGCCGATGGTGCTCTACCGCGGCCTCGCCGACGACCTGGCGCTGATGGAGTGGCTGCAGAAGTACATCTTCCCGGCCGAGGCGAAAACGGTCTCGCCGGCCTTCGTGCGCACCGGGACGCGGCTGGCGGCGCTCGAGATGATTCAGTCGGGCACCACCACCTACGCCGACATGTACTACTTCGAGGAAGAGATCGCCGCCGTGACAAAGGCCGCCGGCCTGCGCGGCGTGCTGGGCCAGACCGTGATCCAGTTCCCGGTGGCCGACGCGAAGACACCGGCGGAGGCGCTGGCCCGCAGCGAGGCGTTCATCCTCAAATACAAGGGCGATGACCTCATCGTGCCGGCCGTTGCGCCGCACGCGCTCTACACCAACGACCAGGCCACGCTGCTCGCCACGCGCGACCTCGCCGTCAAACACGGCGTGCCGCTGCTGATCCACCTGGCCGAAACCGAAGACGAGGTGAAGGCGGCGCGCGAGAAGGGCGGCATGAGTCCGACCGGCTACCTCGAGTCGTTGGGCTTCTGGACTGGCGCGCGCACGCTCGCCGCCCACGGCGTGTGGGTCTCGCCGGACGACATCACGACGCTCGTGCGACGCGGCGTCGGGGTGTCGCACAACCCCGAGAGCAACATGAAGCTGGCCAGTGGCACGGCGCCGGTGACGGGGACGGGGTATCTGGCCGCCGGAGCCGCGCTTGGTCTGGGCACTGATGGGGCCGCCAGCAACAACGACCTCGACATGTTCGAGGCGATGCGGCAGGCCTCGTTTCTCGCCAAACACGCCTCGCGCGATCCGCGGGCCGTGCCAG
>JANNIB010000153.1:0-39366 GCA_031404695.1 Acidobacteriota bacterium | reverse complement strand
GCGACGCCAACGCCGGCCTGGTGCTCGAAGACGCCCGCATCTCGCGTCGCCACGTCGTGCTGACGCGCACCGGCGGCCGGGTGGTGGTCGCCGACCTCGGCAGCCGCAACGGCACGTTCCTCAATGGCCGCCGCGTCGAGGGCCCGGTGCAGCCGCTGGCGCCCGGCGACGTGCTGAAGGTGGGCGATTTTACGCTCGTCTTCGACCCGCAGGACGCCATCCTGTTCGCGCAGGATCCGGTGGCGAACAGCATGCGCGCAGTGCTGCAGAAGGCGCCCGACGAAGTCATCCGTTCCGGCATGATGCCGGCCGCCGGCCCGCCACGCGAGGTCTCGGCCGAGGGCCTGCGCTTCGAGCTGGAGAAGAAGACGCGCGTGCTCGGCCTCTTCTACGAGTTGAGCCGCACGCTCGGCTCGGTCTTCACCCTCGGCGACGTCTACGACAAGGTGATTGCCATCCTGCTGCAGGTCACGCCGGCCGCGCGCGTGATGATCTACCAGAAGGCCGAACGCGGGGAGATGCGGCACGTGGCCTCGGGCTCGCGCGAGGGCGCCGCCGCCACGGTCGATCCGGCGGTGCAGCCGCTGCGCGTCAGCAAGACCATCTTCGACAACGTCGCCAGGCAGCGCGTGTCGGTGCTGCTCGAGAACACCAGTCTGGTGGATCCGTCGGTGCCCGACAGCCTGAAGCTGCATCGGACGCATTCGGTGATGGCGGCGCCGGTGGTCGGCCGCACCGGCCTGCTGGGCGTGATCTACACCGACCAGCAGGACGTCAGGCAGACCTTCTCGTCCGACGACCTCGACCTGCTCAACGCCGTCGCCGTGCAGACGGGCATCGCACTCGACACCGTGCGGGCCCACGACGCCCTGCAGCGCGAGGCCAAGGCGCGCGAGAAATACGAGCGCTTCCTGCCGCAACAGCTGGTCGACGACGTGATGCTCGACCCGAACAAGGAGATCCGTCCCGGCGGCACGCGACAGACGATTTCGGTGCTCTTCGCCGACCTGCGCGGCTTCACGACGCTGTCGGAAGCCAATCCGCCCGAGATGGTGGTCGACCTGCTGAACCGCTTCTTCACCCTGATGAGCGAGGTGATCTTCCGGCACGGCGGCACCCTCGACAAGTACATCGGCGACGGCGTGCTGGCGCTCTTCGGCGCGCCCTATTCCACCGAGCGCGACGCGGTGAAGGCGGTGCGGGCCGCCATCGACATGCAGCGCGCCGTGCAGATCTTCAACCAGGAACTGGTCGCCGCCGGGCAGGCGCACATCGGCGTCGGCATCGGCATCAACACCGGCTCGGCGATCGTCGGCTTCATCGGCTCCGACGCCCGGCTCGACTACACCGCCATCGGCGACACCGTGAACACCGCCGCCCGCCTCGAGCACCTCGCGAAGGCCGGGCAGATCATCATCAGCGAGCACACCATGCAGGCCCTCGACGCCAGCGTGCGCTACACGCAGCTCGAGGCCGTGCAGGTGAAGGGCCGCAGCGCCCGGATGCAGATCGCCGACGTGATCTGGACCGCGAAGTAGTCACTGCTTCGTCAGGCTGAGCGTGCCGTTCAGGGGCCCGGCGCACAATGCCTGCGAATACGGGCCCTGAATCAAGACGCTCGAGATCGTGAGTTGCGAGGAAACGTAGGTGCCCGCGGCCGGGGAGAGCGGCGTGCCGCTGCAGGTGGTCGTGACGGTCGGGGCGAGCAGCAGCGTGCCGGTGGAGCCGCTGATGGTGCCGGTGAGCGACCCGGCGCCGTCTCGCGACCGGTCCTGGTAGGTGGCCGTCCAGGTGCCGGAATAGAGACTGCGCGCGGCGTCGATCTGGCGCTCCTCGATCGTCACACGCAGCGTGCCCGTGGTGCCGTTGGCGTCGGCGAGCGTGCCCTGCCAGATCCCGGAACGAGGCCCGGTCCCAGTCGGGGCGGTCGGAGTCGCCGTGCCGGCACCGCACGACGTGAGCAGGGCGGCACACGCGGCCACCGCGGCCAGCCGCATCGCCGATTGACAGGTCGTCATGGTCGGGTCCTCGCGGCGGCGCCCGCCGCCTGTCTGTCGAACGCGTAGACGCCGCCTCTGGAGCCAGCGGCGTAGATCCGATCGCCGGCCGGATCGGGTGCCCAGATCATCCCCACGTTGAAGTCGCCGACGCGCCATCGTTCTTCGCCGGTCGCCGCGTCGAGCGCCAGCACGAAGCCGCCGAGGAACGGGACGTAGACGAAGGCGTCATCCGCGGCGAGTGTGAAGGCGGTGGAGCCCCACGGCCCGGCGTCGTGTTCCCACTTGAGCGTGCGGGTGTCGAGGTCGTAGGCGACGAGTTTCCCGGTCGCCGAGCCGGCCACCAGTAGCGGGCCGGCGCGAACCAGCGCCCGATGATCCAGGTCGGTCGCGGTGATGTAGCCGGCAAAGGGGCCGCTCAGTCGTGGCAGTGTCCAGCGAATCGCCCCCGTGGCGAGATCGAACCCGTAGATATTGCCGTCGCCGGCGGAACCGAAGACCAGCGCCGCGTACACCACCGGACCGCCGGCCCGATTCACGTGGCGCCAGGGCTCAGCGGGTCTGGGAAATGGCGTCTTCCAGGCCAGCCGTCCCGACGCCGCGTCCAGGGCGGCCAGTCCGCCGGTGTTCGGATTGTCGTAGACCGAATATCCCACCACCACCTGGCTGCCCGCAATCTCGGGCGCGAATACCGACACCATCGGCTTTTCCTCCACGCGGGCGACCCAGCGAAGGCGGCCGCTCACCGCGTCGATGGCGTAGACCCGTCCGGTCACCGAGCCCGCGTAGACCGTGTCCTGGCTGGCAGCGCCGAGGAACAATCCCGGTCCGTCGCCGCCGTCGGCCTGATAGGTCCAGCGCCGCGTGCCGCTCCGTTTGTCGAAGGCGACGATGTCCCAGTCACCGGCCACCACGAGGTCGCCTGACAGCACCAGGTTGGTCCCGGACGTCGTGAGCCCGAAGATCGCATCAGCGCTGGTCACGCCGGTGCCGCTGCGCCACCTGAGGCGGCCGTCATCGGCGGCCAGGGCGATCACCTCCCGATTCTTGTCGAGCACGTAGACGGTGTCGGCGTCGTGCGCCGGCGTGCCAACGGCCGCGCCCGCGAAGCGCCACAGGGTCTTCGGCGGCGCCGTTGGCGGCGGCACTGACGGCTGGGCGTCGAGGCGCAGCGGCACGAGACAGACCGCGACGGCGAGCGCGGCACGAAGAACACGGTGGATGGGCATGTCGATCTCCTTGGCAGGCTCGATGGGCGACGGCCGGAGACCGCCGCCCATCGGCGTCGGCCGCTTACGGGTTGGCGCTCCCGGTCCACCACAGGCCTACCCCTGACACGTCGTGCACCATGACGTGACCCTGGTCGTGCACCTGGAGATAGGCGCCGGGCGTGGAGGTGCCGCTGGCCCATCGGGGCACACCAGCCGCGTCGTAGACGACGAAGTTGCCGTCGGTCTGCAACTCGGCGCGTCCGGCGCTGAAGCCGTCGGTGTCGGAGGCCCAGACGGTGGCGCCTCCGCTGCTGTACAGCACCAGGTTGCCGTCCGACTGGTAGCGGAGCACCGCCGTCCCCCCGGCCGAGACCACCTCCTGATCCGGGTACAGCCGCATCCCGCCGGTCAGCGTGCCGGGCCCACCGGCCGGGCCACCCGGCACCGGCGGTGGTGGCGCTGCGGTCCGCGCGGTCACGCCCATGATGCCGGTCAGCACCGAGGCAATCTCGCGATCGCTGCGATCGGTTTCCTCGATGTGCGCGGGGCCTGTCACCCCGAAGTTCAGCGCGCCCGGGTAGCCCTGGTTGACGACCGACACGATGCCGTCGTGCGGCACCCGGCACAGCCGGTCATCGGTCACCGCCCAGCACCACAGCGGATCGAGCTCTCGAATGGCCCCGGCGAGGTCGCGCAGGCGCGCCGCAAACGATCGCGCCGGCAGGTTGAGCGGGCCGTAGTGCTGTTCGACATAGGCGGCGGCGTACTCGAAGGTGGGCGGCAGGGTCACCATCGCGGCCCAGGCCCATTCGCGTTGGCTGGGCGCCAGGCCCACGGCCAGCCCGGCGCGCCAGTACTGGTCAGCCGCGAACGTCAGGCCGACGCGGCGTCGAATGGCCGACGACTCGCGGCTCAGATTGCCGGGCCCGTTGAGGCCCAGCAGGTAGGCCGAGCCCGGCGCCAGTTGCGGCGCCACCGGCACGTAGTTCATCACGGCGGTGGTCGTGCCGAGTCCGACCGCGGTGCCCCAGGACAGCTGCAGCGTCGTGGTGTAGGCCGCGCGCAGCGCGGTGTAGATCCACTCGAACTCGGTGCCTTTGCCGAACGAGGTCGCCAGGCCCACGACGTTGTAGAGCGTGTAGTTGAAGCCGATCACGTCGAGAGCCCGCTGCGACAGGAGCGACCCGGTGTGAGGCGTGCCCAGCGTGAGGATGCCGAAGAGCGGTTTCGAGCGGCTCCACTGCCGCGACACGACGCCGCCTTGACTGTGGCCGACGGCGATTGTCGACGCCGGCAACCCGCCCTTGGCGCCGTTGAGTACCGCCGCCTGCGTTTCGATCGTCTGGTCCCACGGCAGGTCGGCGCCGTGGGGCTGGATCCGCAGCGTGGCCGCCAGCCGGGTCGCCGCCGCCTGCCAGGTCTGCTGGCTGCTGGCGAACCCGTGGACGAACACGACCGGCGTGTCCTGCCCGGCGGCCGGAGTCGTGGCCACGCCGACCAGCAGCAGGCTGGCCAGCACGAGGCGCGCCGCGGCCGTCATCGCCCACCTCGGCTGGTGTGGATGTCGTCGAGCGCCGTCGTCGACAGCAGACGTTGTGGCGTGTGGCCCGTGACGAGGGTCTGGGCGGTGGAGCGGTGGCGCACCCAGCGGTTGCCCGGCACCAGCACGTACGAGAAGGTATGGTGCTCGGTCAGGACGCCGTCTGTGACCAGACTCAGTTCCGCCGGCAGGAGGGTGTCGGCCGACACCAGCACTTCTTCCACCGCGGCGTTTCGATGCGCGACATACCGCAGCAGGCCACGCAACCGGCCTTGCGGCCGGCCGTAGGCGCCATCGAGCCGCTGACGCCGCTCAGGGGCGCCGGCCGCGTCGGCGAGATAGGACTCGCCGGCATCGGGAGCCGCCGGGAACCCTTCGCCGCCTGGCAACGCGAGGCGCTTTCCGGCCGCGTCGCGCAGCTGCAGCCTGCCGTGCGACAGATTCCCTTCGACCACCATGCCGGCGTAGGGATCGGCCAGCGGTCCGATTCGCGGTCCGGGTCTGGTAGCCAGCATGGTCATGCGCAGCCGGCCGTCGTCGAACTGCGCCAGCCGGTAGCGCGAGGTCGGCAGCTCGCGTACGAGTGCCCCCGCGTCGGTGAGCAGCGCGCGCGTCACGGTGACCGTCGCACTCAGTGCCGCCCCCTCCTCCGCCGCCGACTCGGCGCCCTGCCCGCCGCCCTGCCGGCCGCCCGGCCGTGCCTGCATCGTGACTGCCGTGGTCATGACCATCGCGGCGACCGCCGCGCATCCTGCCTTGATTGCGTTTCCCGTTCGCACCATCACAGCCTCGCTTCCCGACCTCGGGTGTCGTTGCCTCCTTGCCGCGCGGCAGCGTGCCAGTGGAAGTGCCTGAGTGGTGCCGCGGACGGCGAACAAGGGAGCAAGGGGCAGGCCAGGGGGCGCTGGCCGGCCCGGCCTAGTCGCGGATGCCGGAAAGGCGCGGAAATCCGCGCACCGACGCCCTGATACGCCGCCAACCGCCCTGCGCGGACGTTCGCCTGGCGGGCAGTGGCTTCCCGGGCGGGTAGCCGCTACTCACGGTGGACAGCTCCCGGGGGTAGAATCAGGGGTTGGAGTTCGGCGCGAAATCCCGCCCGACGCTATGCCCCACGACTTCATCGCCGTACGCGGCGCGCGCGTTCACAACCTGAAGAACATCGACGTGGACCTGCCACGCGACCAGCTGGTCGTGGTGACGGGGCTGTCGGGGTCGGGCAAGTCGTCGCTCGCCTTCGACACGCTCTACGCCGAAGGGCAGCGGCGCTACGTCGAGTCGCTGTCGGCCTACGCCCGCCAGTTCCTCGAGCAGATGGAGAAGCCGGACGTCGATCTCATCGACGGGCTGTCGCCGGCGATCTCGATCGAGCAGAAGACCACCGGCGCCAACCCGCGGTCGACGGTCGGCACGGTGACCGAGATCTACGACTACCTCCGGCTCTTCTTCGCCAACGCCGGGGTGCCGCACTGCCCGAACTGCGACCGCGAGATCTCATCGCAGTCGCTCGACCGCATCGTCGATCTGGTGATGACCTATCCGCAGGACAGCCGCATCAACGTGCTGGCGCCGATCGTCCGCGGCCGCAAGGGCGAGTTCCGCAAGGAACTGCAGGCGATCGTCGCCCGCGGCTTCACCAAGGCCCGCATCGACGGGCAGTACAAGAACCTCGAAGACGACCTCGCGCTCAACCGCCGCAAGAACCACACGATCGATGTCGTCATCGACCGGCTGATCGTGCGCTCGGGCATCGAGCGGCGCCTCACCGACTCGGTCCAGACGGCGCTCGACCTCGCCGACGGCGTGGTCGTCATCAACGCCCTCGACAGCGGCGATCGACTGTTCTCGCGCAAGCTCGCCTGTGTGGTGTGCGGCATCAGCGTGCCCGAGATGTCGCCGCGCGCCTTCTCGTTCAACTCGCCGCACGGCGCCTGCCCGAGCTGCCAGGGCCTCGGCGCGACCTGGGACTTCGACCCCGCCAAGGTCATCCCCGACGACGGCAAGTCGCTGGCCGAGGGCGCGATCGTGCCGTGGTCGCGGGGCGACAAGAAACTCGTGCGGGCGGCCGTCGAGGGGATCACCACCTACTGGGACATCGACCCGGCGGTGCCGTTTGCGAAGCTGCCGAAGAAGCAGCGCGATCTGCTGCTGTATGGACCCGGGGCCTCGGCGAAGGCCGATGACCCGGCGCCGGCGCCCGTCAAGAAGCGCAAGGCCGCGAAAGACGTCGAGCCCTACGGCAAGGACTTCGAGGGCGTGCTGCCGAACCTGCGCCGCCGCTTCGATGACGCGGCGTGGGAGCAGCAGTCGGAACTCGACAACTACCGCGCGCTGCGCGACTGCCACGACTGCCAGGGCGGACGCCTGCGCCCCGAAAGCCGGGCCGTGCGTCTCAAGGGCCGATCGCTGCCCGACGTCGTGGCGATGCCGCTCAGCGACGCGCGCGCGCTCTTCGATGCGATGACGCTGACCGACCGTGAAACCATCATCGCCGGCCGCATCCTCAAGGAGATCCGCGAGCGGCTGTCGTTTCTCGACGAGGTCGGCGTCGGCTACCTCACGCTTGGCCGCAGCGCCGCGACGCTGTCGGGCGGGGAAGCGCAGCGCATCCGCCTGGCCACCCAGATCGGCTCGAACCTCACCGGCGTGCTCTACGTGCTCGACGAGCCCTCGATCGGCCTGCACCAGCGCGACAACCGGCGGCTGCTGGCGACGCTGGCCCGGCTGCGCGATCTCGGCAACACGGTGGTGGTCGTCGAACACGACGAAGAGACCATCCGCATGGCCGACTACGTCGTCGACCTCGGGCCCGGCGCCGGTGAACACGGCGGGCAGGTGATGTTCCAGGGGCCGCCGGCGCAGCTCATCGAGTCGGCCCACTCGCTCACCGGGCAGTTCCTGAGCGGGAAGCGGTCGATCGAGACACCGAAGACCAGGCGCCCGGCCGGCAAGGCCGAGATCGTCGTCAAAGGCGCCCGCGCCAACAACCTCAAGGACATCGACGTGCGGATTCCGCTCGGCATGTTCGTCGCCGTCACCGGCGTGAGCGGCTCGGGCAAGAGCACGCTGGTCAACGACATCCTCTACAAGGCGCTGGCCAAGCAGATCTACCGCTCCACCGACGAGCCCGGCCCGCACAAGGTGGTCGAGGGCGTGCACCAGGTGGACAAGGTCATCGAGATCGATCAGTCGCCGATCGGCCGCACGCCGCGCTCGAATCCCGCCACCTACACCGGTCTCTTCTCGTTCATCCGCGACCTGTTCGCGATGGTGCCCGAGGCCAAGGCGCGCGGCTACAAACCGGGGCGCTTCTCGTTCAACGTCAAAGGCGGGCGGTGCGAAGCCTGCCAGGGCGACGGCGTCATCGCCATCGAGATGCACTTCCTGCCCGACGTGTTCGTGACCTGCGAGCAGTGCAAGGGCCGCCGCTACAACCGCGAGACCCTCGAGGTGAAGTATCGCGGCAAGTCGATCGCCGAAGTGCTCGACCTCACAGTGAGCCAGGCGCTGCCGCTGCTCGAGAACTTCCCGCTCATTGCCAACAAACTGCGGACGCTCGAAAGCGTCGGCCTCGGCTACGTCACGCTGGGGCAGTCGGCGACCACGCTCTCGGGCGGCGAAGCGCAGCGGGTGAAGCTCTCGAAGGAACTCTCGAAGCGCGGCACCGGCAAGACCCTCTACATCCTCGACGAGCCGACGACCGGCCTGCACTTCGAAGACGTCCACAAGCTGCTCGACGTGCTCAATCGGCTGGTCGACCAGGGGAACACCGTGCTCGTCATCGAGCACAACCTCGACGTCATCCGCTCGGCCGACTGGATTGTGGACCTCGGGCCGGAAGGCGGCACCGGCGGCGGCCGCCTCGTGGCTCAGGGGACCCCCGAAGCCGTGGCGAAAGTGAAGGCCTCGCACACCGGTCGATTCCTGGCCGACGCGCTGCGCGGGCGACGTGCCTAGTGTGTCAAATCAACCACAGTTGTAGTCGTTACCACTGTGGCTGGCTGACCACACACCGCTGGATTGTGCGCCTGAGCCTGTAAGTCAAGTTGTTGAGGATGTGAGACTTACGTTGCACTCAGGTGATGTGAAATGTCGGGCATCCGGTTTGCTGTAACTCTGATCGGTAGCCGTTGTGAACATCGCTTTCCAGCAGACGCTCAGACGTCAGGTATCGTGCGCGGGGATCGGCCTCCATTCGGGCTCGAAGGTGAGCCTGACCCTCAAGCCCGCGCCCGCCGGCACCGGCGTGGTCTTCCGCCGGGCCGACCTGGGCATCGACATCCCGGCCACCATCGACCACGTCACCGCGATCAACCTCGCGACGGTGCTCGGCAAGGACGGCGCCACGGTGGAAACCGTGGAACACCTGCTGGCGGCCCTCGTGAGCGCCGGCGTCGACAACGTCATCATCGAGCTGACGCAGCGTGAAGTGCCGATCATGGACGGCAGCTCGGCGCCGTTCCTCTTCCTCATCCAGGAAGCCGGACTCAAGAAGCAGTCGGCCCCCCGCGGCTACCTCAAGGTGCTGCGGCCGGTCAGCGTAGCGAGCGGCGACAAGCACATCGCCATCTATCCCTCCGACCACTTCAAGGTCAGCTACACCATCAGCTTCGACCATCCGATGCTGCGCCATCAGTCGCGCACCATGCGGATCACCGAGCAGACCTTCAACGACGACATCGCCCCGGCGCGCACCTTCGGCTTCCTGAAGGAAGTGGAATGGATGCGTCAGCAGGGCCTGGCGCTGGGCGGCTCGCTCGACAACGCCATCGTCATCGGCGACACCGGCCCGCTCAACGCCCTGCGCTTCGACGACGAGTTCGTGCGCCACAAGATCCTCGACGCCGTGGGCGACCTGTCGCTGCTGGGCCGTCCGGTGCTCGGGCATGTGGTGGCGCATCGCGCCGGCCACGCGCTGCACACACAGCTCGCCAAGCAGCTCCTGTCGGACGCGGATGCCTGGACCGTCGTCGAGAACGTCGCCATTGCGGAAGCCGGCACCGACGCCGTGCCGGTTGCCGCGCGCGCCCGCTAGCGTCGTCGCCTCAACCTCCATTCCACGGCCGCGGCCATCCCCGCGGCCGTTTCTTTGTACGGCGCAGGGACTGACCGGGGTGATATCTTCACGCCCACGCGTGATATCATCTCGTATGGCCAGCCCCGCTCGGCGTTCCCCGCCCGACGCCGCCCCGCACCGGTTCCTGCTGCGGCTTCCCCGGGATCTGCATCGCTGGCTTTCTGCCGGCGCGCAGCGGGCCGGCGTGTCGCTGAACGAGTTCTGCGTGCAACGGCTTGGGCGAATGACCACCGCCGGTGAGGCGGATGCCGGCCCCGCCGTGGCACACGCGCACCGGGTCGTTGGACCGAGCCTGGTCGGCGTGCTCGTGCACGGCTCGTGGGCGCGAGGGGAGTCGCGCGCCACCTCAGACGTCGACCTCCTGGTCGTCATCGATCGCGACGTGCCGCTGGCGCGCGCGCTCTACACCACTTGGGACCAGGCGGCGCCGTCCTTCGACGGTCGGCCGATTGACGTGCACTTCGTCCATCTACCGCTCGATCCGCAGCAGCCCGGTGCGGTCTGGTGCGAAGCCGCCCTCGATGGTCTCGTCATCGCCGATCGCGACGGTGCCGTCGTGCGGGCGTTGTACGAGGTGCGACGTGCCATCGCCGAAGGTCGGATCGTGCGCCGCCGCGTGCACGGACAGTCGTACTGGACCACGGCCGCCTGAGGAGCGCGAGATGCAGAACCGAGACCTTGCGGCGGACCATGTGCGTCGTGCCCAGGCGCGGCTCCTGGCCCTCGACACGCTGTTCGATGCTCAGAGTTGGGCCGACGTCGTGCGCGAGGCGCAGGAAATCGTCGAACTCGCGCTCAAAGGGCTCCTCCGGGCCTCGGGCGTTGAACCGCCGCGCCTGCACGATGTTGCGGACGTGCTGCATGCCGAGCGCCAGCGCCTTCCGGCGCCCGTGGCGGTGCATCTCGATCGCCTGGCCGAGATCTCGCGCACGCTGCGTCGCGATCGCGAGCTGGCGTTTTACGGCGCCGAAGACCTGACGCCGTCGGACTTCTATAAGCAGGGCGATGCCGTGGCGGCGCGAGACTCAGCGCGATTCGTCGTCTCGACGGTGGCTGGCCACGTTCGCACGGATCGCTGAGCGGCCGAGGCGGCGTCGGGTGTAGCATCTCGCATGCACCGTCCCGCCGACGAGGCGCTGAACCGCCGCGACTTTCTCAAGATCGGGGCGTTGGCCGCCGCGGCTGGCTCGGGCGCCGCAGGCGCAGATGCGCAGCCTGCCGGTGGGTTTCTGGCCGCGCCGCCCATCCCGCTCGTGCGCATCGGCATGGTCGGCATCGGCCTTCAGGGCGGAGCACACCTCGAGAACTTCCTGAAGATCGATGGCTGCCGCGTTGCGGCGGTGTGCGACGTCCGCGAAGCGCGCACCACCTGGGCGTCGCAGGCGATCACCGCGGCCGGGCATCCTGCGCCGGTGGTGTATGCCCGCGGACCGCGCGACTTCGAACGCCTGTGCGAGAGCGAAGACCTCGACCTCGTCTTCACCGCCACGCCGTGGGAATGGCACGTGCCGGTGATTCTGGCGGCGATGAAGGCGGGCAAGCACGCCGCCACCGAAGTGCCGGCGGCCATGACCGTCGACGACTGCTGGGCACTGGTCGAGAGCGCCGAGAAACACCGCAAACACGCAGTCATGATGGAGAACTGCAACTACGACCGCGCCGAGATGATGGCCTTCCACATGGTGCGCCAGGGCGTGTTCGGCGAGGTGCTGCACGCGGAAGGCGGCTACCTGCACGACCTGCGCGCCATCAAGTTCGAGAAGCAGGACGAAGGCCTGTGGCGCCGCGCCTGGTCGGTGAAGCAGGACGGCAACCCGTATCCCACCCACGGCCTCGGCCCGATTGCCAACTGCCTCGACATCAATCGCGGCGACCGCTTCGACTATCTCGTCTCGATGAGCGGGCCGTCGCGAGGCCTCTACGACTGGGCCCGCGAGCACTTCCCGGCCGATGCCCCCGAGCGGCGTGAGCGCTACGCGCAAGGCGACGTCAACACGACGCTCATCAAGACCGCGAAAGGGAAGACCGTGATGGTGCAGCACTGCACCAACCTGCCGCGACCGTACAGCCGCATCAACCTGGTGCAGGGCACGAAGGGGATGTTCCAGGGCTATCCGAACCGGGTCTACATCGAAGGCCGCGGCAAGGCCCACCAGTGGATCGACTGGACGGAGCTGCGGGCCGAGTTCGAGCATCCGCTGTGGAAGGACCTCGAAGCGAAGGCCGCCGGTGCCGGTCACGGGGGCATGGACTACATCGAAGACTACCGTCTGATTGCCTGCCTGCGCGCCGGCACGTCCACCGACATGAACGTCTACGACGCGGCGGCGCTGAGCGCGGTGGTCGAGCTCAGCATGCAGTCCACCGGCAAGCGCGCGCGCACGATGGACGTCCCCGATTTCACGCGCGGCGCCTGGAAGACCCACCCGCCGCTCGGCATCGTGACCGTGTAACGCATGCAGCTCACGACACTCGACTGGGTCATCGTCGTCGCCTCGATCGCGCTGTCGTTCGCGCCGGCCGTGTGGCTGGCGCGCCGGGCCGGATCGAGCACCGCGGAATTCTTCACCTCCGGCCGCTCGGCGCCGTGGTGGCTCATCGGCGTGTCGATGGTCGCCACGACCTTCAGCACCGATACGCCGAATCTCGTGACCGATCTGGTGCGGCAGGGCGGCGTGGCCGCCAACTGGGCGTGGTGGGCGTTCCTGCTCACCGGCATGACGACGGTGTTCTTCTACGCGCGGCTGTGGCGGCGCATCGGCGTGCTCACCGACCTCGAGTTCTACGAGCTGCGCTACTCGGGCCGGGCGGCCAGCTGGGTGCGCGGCTTCCGCGCCGTCTATCTCGGCGTCGTCTTCAACGTGGTCATCATGGCGTCGGTGAACCTGGCTGCCGCCAAGATCGCCAATGTGTTGCTCGGCTGGCCGATCGGGCAGACGCTGGTCGTCTGCGGCGTCATCAACATCGCCTTTGCGGCTACGTCGGGGCTGTGGGGCGTGCTGGTCACCGACTTCATCCAGTTCGGCATCGCCATGGGCGGGTCGTTCGCCGCCGCCTACTACGCGCTGCAGCATCCGGCGGTGGGCGGCCTCGACGGCCTGTTCTCGAAGATCGATGCGAAGACGCTCGCCCTGGTGCCGGACCTCACCGACTGGACGGTGTCGGTGCCGATCTTCATCGTGCCCCTCACGGTGCAGTGGTGGTCCACGTGGTATCCGGGCGCCGAGCCCGGCGGCGGCAGTTACATCGCGCAGCGCATGCTCGCCGCGAAGTCGGAACGCGACGCGATGGCCGGCACGCTCTTCTTCAACGTGGCGCACTACGCCCTGCGCCCGTGGCCATGGGTGATCGTGGCGCTGGCGTCGATGATCGTCTTTCCGGAGATCGCCGACATCCGTGCGGCGCTGCCACATGTCGATCCGGCGCTGGTCGGTCACGACATGGCCTATCCGGCTATGCTGACGTTCCTGCCGGCCGGCGTGCTCGGTGTGATGGTCGCGGGCCTGCTCGCCGCCTACGTCTCGACCATCTCGACCCACCTCAACTGGGGCACGTCGTACCTGGTGCACGACCTCTACCGGCGCTTCCTCAGGCCCGAGGCCAGCGAGGCCCACTACGTGGCCATCGGCCGCCTCGTGACGGCCGCGCTCATGGTGGCCGCCGGGCTGCTGACGCTGGTGCTCGAATCGGCGCGCACGACCTTCGATCTGCTGCTGTCGATCGGCGCCGGCACCGGGCTGCTCTATCTGCTGCGCTGGTTCTGGTGGCGGATCAACGCCTGGAGCGAGATCGCCGCAATGGCCAGCTCGTTCCTGCTGGCCGTGGCCCTGCTGGTGCTGCGGCAGAACGGGGTCGCCATTCCCTCGCATCTGTCGCTCATCGGCACCGTGATGGTCACGACCATCGTGTGGCTGGCCGCCACCTGGCTCACGCCGGCGACCGACCGCGTGACCCTGCACCGCTTCTATACGCTGGCGCGACCGGCCGGACCCGGGTGGGCGGCGGTGCGCAGGGAATGCGGCGACCTGGCGGCCACTGACGATCTGAGCGCCGCCGTGGTCGGCAGCATCAGCAGCTGCGCCTTCATCTACGCCGCGCTCTTCGGCGCCGGCTTCTTCCTGATGGGACGCCCTGAGGAAGGCGTGGTCGCCCTGGTCGTGCTGGTCGTGAGCGGGCTCGTCACCGCGCGTTCGGTGTCGCGGCTCTGGCGCCAATGACCGCCGTCGTGCTGGCGGGGGGGCGGGGCCGGCGTCTGCAGACGAGCGACACCGCCACGCTCGCCACCGACGCGCAGCGCCAGGCGGCGGCGCGCGGTTTGAAGGTGCTGATGCCGGTGGGTACGGGCGGCCGTCTGCTCGTGGACTACGTGCTGGGGCGGCTCGCCGAGGCCGGCGTGACCGAGGTGGTGCTGGTCGTGCCGCCCAATCACGCGGACCTGGCGGCGCACGTGGCGCTGTCGCCAGTGGCCGGGATGACGCTGCGGCTGGCCGTGCAGCCAGTGGCTAATGGCACGGCCGGCGCCGTCGCCGCGGCCGCGCCCGTCGTCACCGCGGCGGCGTGCCTGGTCGTCAACGGCGACAATCTCTATCCGGTCGCGGCGCTACGGGCGCTGGTGGCGCTCGACACCTGCGGCATGGCGGCCTTCACGCGCGCCTCACTCGAACGCGACAGCGGTTTTCCAGCGGCGCGGGTGGCGGCCTTCGCGACCGTCGAGTGCGATGACGAGGGCTGGCTGACCGCGATGCGGGAGAAACCGCCACTTGAAGCGATCGGGCCGGCCACGCGCGTCAGCATGAACCTCTGGCGGATGGACCAGCCGATGCTCGCCGCCTGCGGCGACGTCGCCCCGTCGCCGCGGGGCGAACGCGAACTGCCCGATGCGGCGATGCTGGCGGTGGCGCGGGGCACGCGCGTGAAGGTGGTCGACGTCGCCGGGGCGGTGCTCGATCTGACCACCGCCGCTGATGTCGGCATCGTGAGCCGGGCGCTGGCCCGTGCGGAGCTGCCCGCATGAACCTCGCCGATCACTTCGTGCAGCTCGGCTTCGGCGCCGACGATGCGGCCAGCCGGGCGGTGCTGGTGGAGGCGGTCTCGCAGGGCTTTCACGCGCTCACGGGGGCGCCGCCGGCCTGGCGCTGGTTCGTGCCGGGGCGGCTCGAGGTGCTCGGCAAACACACCGACTACGCGGGCGGGCAGGTGCTGGCCGGGGCGGTGCCGCGCGGCTTCGCGATGGTGGCCGGACCGCGCAGCGATCGACGGGTGCGCGTCGTCGACGTCGCCAACCGCGTACACGTCGACCTCGGTGTCGACGACGATGGACCCGCGCGGTCGGGCTGGGCCTCATACATCCAGGTCACGATGCGGCGCCTGGCGGCCAACTTCCCGGGCGCGCCGCTCGGCCTCGATCTGGCGTTCTCGAGCGATCTGCCCCGCGCCGCCGGGGTCTCGAGCTCGAGCGCGATTGTCGTCGGCACCGCGACGGCGCTGGCGCGGCGGGGCGGCCTGACCTCGCGCGAGGAATGGCAGGCCGCCATCCGCACGGCGGAAGACCAGGCCACGTACTTCGGCTGCATCGAAAGCGGCCACGACTTCCGGACGCTCGCCGGCAATGCCGGTGTCGGCACCCACGGCGGCAGTGAAGACCACTCGGCCATCCTGATGAGCCGTGCCGGGCATCTGAGCCACTACCGCTTCGTGCCAACCACCCGCCTCGGCGCTCTGCCCTGTCCGCCGGGCTGGACGTTTGTCGTCGGCGTCAGCGGCGTGCACGCCGACAAGGCCGGAGCGGTGCGCGATCGCTACAACCGGGCGGCGTTTGCCGCCCGCGCGTTGCTCGAGGTCTGGAACGGCGCCGCCGCCGCGCCGGCCGCCTCGCTGGCCGTGGCGCTCGAGGCGCCGGGGGCCGAGGCGGAACTCCGGCGGCTGCTGGCCACCGCGGCGCCGACGGGTGCGCCGGTGGCCGACCTGATACGCCGCCTGGATCACTACCTCGCCGAAGACGCGGTCGTCCGCGACGCCGTGCTCGCCTGTGCGCGGGGCGACGCGGCGGCGCTTGGCGCGTTGGCTGCGGCCTCGCAGGCACACGCCGAAGCGTGGCTCGGCAACCAGGTACCCGAGACCATCACCCTCGCGGCGTTGGCGCGGGCGTGCGGCGCACGCGGCGCGACCAGCTTCGGCGCCGGCTTCGGCGGCAGCGTGTGGGCGCTCGTCGATGACGGCGACGCTGCGGCCTTTGCCCGCGAGTGGATCGCGGCCTACACGGCGCGCCATCCGGGCATGCCGAACGTCGCGTGGTTCCTGGCCCGGCCCGGCCCCGGGCTGGTCGAGGTGCTGTAGGATCTCCCCGTCCCGCCGCATGCACGCCGACCTCCAGGAAGCGCTCGACTTCCATCACGCCGTGCTCGCCGAAGGCGCTCGCGCCCTCGTCGGCTACGAACGCGCCAAGACGATCGCCAACATCGTCCTGCTCTCGGAGATCCCGACCACCTACGACAAGCGATCGGAGCGGCAGGTGAACGCCGGCAACCTGTTGCTGCGCGGCGTGCCGGGGGTGGGCAAGACGTTCTTCGGCGTCATCCTGGCCGCGATTTCCGACGCCAAGTTCGCGCGCATCCAGGGCCGCGCCGACCTGCAGCCCACCGAAGTGGTCGGCTTCCAGATGATCAACCCGGCCACCGGCCAACTGGTGACCGAGTTCGGGCCGATGGCCTCGGCCGAGATCATCCTGCTCGACGAGATCAACCGCATTCCGCTCAAGAGCCAGAGCGCGTTCCTCGAAGGCCTGCAGGACCGCACGATTACCGTCGGCAAGGACACCTACGATCTGCCGGCCTTCAGCTTCGCGATTGCCACCATGAACCCGGTGGAACTGGGCCAGGGCACGTTCCCGCTCTCTGAAGCCGCCACCGACCGCTTCGCGGCGATGGTGCAGATCGGCTACCTCCCGAAGGAGGAAGAAGAGAAACTCGTGGACTTCGACTTCAAGCGGATGACGCTCCGGCCGTTGATGTCGAAGGACCGTATCGTGCAGCTGCGCGGCGTCATCGGCGACCGGGTGTTCCTGCACAAGAGCCTGGGCCGCTACGTGCAGCGCCTGGTGGGCGCGACGCGGCCGATGGATTCCGACACCGACTGGCTCGAACGCTCGCCCTCGGATCTGGTCGAGCGCGGCGTGGATCTTGGCGCCTCGCCGCGCGCCATCATCTGCTGGAGCCGGCTGGCCAAGGCGTGGGCGCTGCTGGTCGGAGGGCGCGACGAGGTCTATCCAGAGGACATCCAGGCGCTGGCGCCCTACGTGCTCGGCCACCGCATCTGGCTCGGGCCGCACGCCGCCGCGCACGGCCTCACCACCGACGCCGTTATCGCCGACGTCATCGCCGAGGTGCCCATCCCATGATGCTGCACGCGCCGGCCGCGACCTCCTACGTCGATCTGAATCTCATCACCAAGATCGAGCTGCTGATTCTGAAGCGGCTCGGCGGCGGCACGACGGGCGACCATCGCAGCCGCGCCGACGGCACCGGGTTCGACTTCGTCGGGCTGCGCGACTGGCAGGCCGGCGACCGCTTCTCGGCCATCGACTGGCCGCAGTCGTCGCTGACCAACTTCGCGCCGATGGTGGTGCGCGAATTCGATCAGCCGAGCGCCGCCACCGTGCTGGCGGTGGCCGACGCCTCGCTCTCGACGCGCTGCGGCGTCGATGGCACGCCCCTGGCGGCGGTGGTGGCGCGGGCCCTGGCTACGATAGGGTTGTCCGCCGCCTTCTTCCAGGATCGCTTCGGCCTGCTGACCTTCGATCGCGGCTTCGCCCGGATGGCCGGGATTCCGCCGCGCACGGGTCGCGGCCACGTCGTCCACTGCCTCGAGGCGTATGAAGCCCGGCGCGGTCTCGAACCGGTGACCATCCCCGGCGGCCTCGGCGCGGCCCTGAGCGGCAGCCTGCGCTCAGCGTCACTGGTGCCGGTGGTTTCCGACTTCCTGTTCGACGAGGCGCCGGCGGTCGTGCGCGAGCTGGCGCGCGTGAACGTCGTGCACGATGTGTTCCTCGTGCTGGTCGACAGCCGTTTCGCCTTCGACACGGCGCCGATGTCGGCCGGCTGGATCACCGTGCGCGATGTCGAAGGGGGAGCGCCACGGGTGGTGTCACGGGCCGAATACGCCCGCCTGTCGTCGCGCGCGGAAGCGTGGCAGCGCGAGGTCGCCCGGCTGGCGCGAGCCGCCGACCTCGACGTGGTCGTGCTCGGCGCCGACCAGGACCAGGGCGAGATCGCGCTGGCCGAGTTCGTGGCCGAGCGACGCTTGCGGAAGGTGGCGCGATGAGGCCGCGCGCGCTCGTGACGATCCTCGCGGTGTTGGTCGTGCCGGCCGTGCTGGCGGCACAGCACGTAGACCCGACCCCGACCCCGGCCACCGCCCCCGCGTCGGCCTCGGCCCCGGCCACACGCCCGGCCGGCACCGTGTCCGCCATCGCCGCCGCGCCGCCGCTGGCGACCGACACGCCACTCCAGTGCTGGTGGCGTTCGTCTAGCGGCGCCATCCGCCTGGGCGAGATCGTGGACGTGTCGCTGACCTGCGCGGTGCTCGAGAGCGCCACGATCACGGCCGTGCCCGACCAGTCGCGCCTCACCGTCGCGGCCGTGCAGTTGAGTCCCTTCGAGATCGTGGACGGCACCCATCCGCCGGATGTGCGCGACGGCGACCGGCGGTTCTTCCAGTACCGCTACCGCCTGCGCCTCATCAACCCCGACGTCATCGGCCGCGATGTGAAGCTGCCGCCGCTGGCCATCAGCTACCGGCTGCAGAGCCGCATGGGTGGCGATGCGACGCTTGCGGGCCGCGACCTCGTGCACCTGATGCCGCAGCTCATCTTCCGCGTCGTGTCCCAGGTGCCGGCCGACGCCGACGACATCCGCGACAGCGCCGATGCCAGCCTGGGCGAGATCGAGGCGCTCCGCTTTCGCGCCGTCGCCTTCAACGTGGCGGCGATGGTGTTGGCCGGGCTCGGCGTCGTGGCCGCGCTCAGCACCCTCGCGCCGGTGGCGGGCCTGCTGCGCCGCAAGCGCACGCAGGTGACGCCCCGGATGTCCGACCGCCTGGTCTTGACCCGCGCCGCCGACGTACTCGGCACGCAGCTCGACGCCGCCCGCGGGGCCGGCTGGTCCGCCGAGGGCCTGGCCGAGGCGCATATGGCCGCGCGCGTGGTCGCGGCGATGGCGACCGGGGCCGGCGTCCGCGAGTTGTCCATCCGCCGCGAGGCGGCGCTGCCCGAAGGCCGGCTGGCCGTGCGGCGCCGCTTCGGCCGCCAGGTGGCGGCGGTGACGACCCACGTCACGACCGATGACCTCACGCGCGCGCTGGCGGCATCGCCGCCCGCCTCGGCCGCGGTGCGCGGACGTCTCGAACGGCTGCGCGAGGCGCTGGCGGCGCTCACCCGTGTGCAGTACGGTGCGGCCGCTGCCCTCGACACCGCGGCGGTGGACGAGGCCGTGGCCACCTCGCGCGACATCGCCGCCGAGATGGCGCGCGAGAAGCTGACCTCGCCGCGCGAGTGGTTCCGGCGTCCGCTGGCGCCGGCCACGCCGACGCCGGAGTTCTGATGGCATTTGCCGGCCTGCGGGAGTTCGCGACGGACCTCCTCGCCGACTGGCGGGCGATGACCGCCGAGGGCGTGCAGTTCGCCTACCGCGACGATCCGGCGCTCATCGCGGCCGCGCTTCTCGGCCTGACCCTCATCGTGCTGGCGGTGCGGCTGCTGCTGGGGCGACGGCCGTCGCGTGATGCCGTGGCGGTGCCGGCGCTCTTCGGCGGCGTGCGCACCTCGCGCCTCGCCTGGCTGCGCCACACGCCGCGCCTGCTGGCCGGCCTGGGCCTGCCGCTGGCGCTGCTGGCGCTGGCCGACCCGTTCACCGCGCTCGTCTCGAGCACCGTGTCGTATCCCGGCCGGCGAATCGCGCTCATGATCGACGCCTCCGACAGCATGGGCTCGTCGTTCAAGGCCGGCTCGCTCAACACCCGCGCCGAAACAGAGGCGGCGTTTTTCACGACGGTGGCGGCGGCGAAGCGCTTTGTCGAGATCCGGCGCGAGGGGAAATACAAGGATCTGCTGGCGCTCATCGAGTTCGGCGACCGCGCCTACGTCATCACGCCGTTCACGAGCGACTACGACAACCTGCTGCTCAGCATCGCGCTCATCGGCGATCCGGTCGAATATTCGATGTTCCCCGATCCCGGCACGGTCATCGCCAGCGCGCTCGAGCAGAGCATCGAGGTCTTCAAGGCGTTCGACTTCCTGGAAGCCTCGGGCAACCTGATGGTCATCTTCACCGACGGCGAAGACACGACCTCGCTCGTGCACGGCCGCAGTCTCGACGACATCCTCAAGAGCGCCGTCGACAACGCCATCCCGCTGTACTTCGTGCGCACCAACTACGGCAAGGCGTTCGGCGACGGCATTCCCGACGCGCAGTGGCAGGCCGCCGTCGAACGCACCGGCGGCCGCTACTACATCGCGCGCGACGAGCAGAGCCTGCTCGGCGCCGTGCGCGACATCGACCAGGCGGCGGTCGGCGCCATCCAGACGACGCAGTACACGAGCCGCCAACCGCGCTTTGCGGTGTTCGCGCTCGGCGCGGCCGCCTGCTGGCTCGGCGCGGCGTTCCTGTCGCTGGCCATCCCGCAGTTCTCGACGTTTCCCTGAGGCATGCCCATGACGCCCCTGTTCGGACGCATCGTCGCCGCGCTCGTGCTGTTTGCCGGCGCCTGGCTCTCGGCTGCGGAGTCGACCCGGCTCGACGCCACGGCCACGGCCTGGCAGGAACTGGCCACCCTCGGCCGCGACGTGCCGGCACCGCCGCCGCCGTCGCGCCTGACGCGCTGGCTGCCCGCCGCCCTCAGGCCGGTCGAGGACCTCGGGGCCCGGCAGAAAGCCACCGCCGACTACTGGGTGGCCACGTGGGACGACCTGGTGCGCACGCGTGGCGGCGATCCCGATCCGGCAGTGATGCATACGGCCGCTAATGCCGCCTACCGGCTCGCGCGCCTGCGAAGCGAGGTCGGCACCGCGGCCGCCGCGCGGCTCGATCCGGTGCTCGAAGCCTACGCCACCGTGCTCAAGGCCGATCCCGACGACGCCGATGCAGCGTGGAACTACGAGTTCGTCTCGCGCACGCGCGACCTGCTGGCCAGCGCCCGCCTCGTCGGCCCGCGCCGCACGCCGCCGAACACGCCGGGGCTGGCGCCGCCGCCGCCCGGCGCTTCCGTGCATGGCACCGCCGGCGCGCCGCCGCCCGAGATCAAGAGCGAGCAGTTCGAGACCATCGCGCCGATGGACTTCGGCGATCGCGAAGCGCAACCCGAGCCGACGCCCGGCACCTATCTCAAGCGCAAAGGATAGCCGGGCATGCAGTTCGGCTCACCCGGCGCGCTCTGGCTGCTGGCCCTGCCGATGGCGCTGGCGCTGCTGTGGCTGTGGCGCCTGGCCCGGCGCTGGGCCGACATCCGCCTGCTGTCGATGCGGCGGGTGTTGCCCGAGCGGGAGCGGCACGGGATGCTCGGCGTGCTGCCGGCGTGGCTGTGTCTGCTGGCCGCCGCCGGGTGCCTGGTCATCGCCGCCGCGCGGCCGCGCGGCGTGGCCACGACCGCCGGTCGCCCCGGCGTGGACGTGGTGGTGCTGCAGGACGCCTCGGCCTCGATGCACGTCAAGGACGTGGCCGGCAATCGCTGGGAGCGCTCGATGGCGTTCCTGCGCCGCTTCGGCGACGCGTTGTCCTGGCAGGACGATCGGGTGGCGCTGGCGGCGTTTGCGCACATTGCCACGCCGCAGATCCGCCTGACGCGCGATCCCAACACCCTGTTCTTCTTCCTCGATCACCTGAGCGCCCGGCCGCCGTTCCGGCTCCAGGACGACACGACCTGGAACACGAACCTCGAACAGGCGGTGCTCTGGGGCCTGCGGATTCTCGAGAAGGACGAGGAACTGCTCGGCCCTTCGCCCAACGCGCGCGTGTTCCTGATGCTGTCGGACGGCGAAGCGTGGAGCGGGGAAGTGGCCCGCGCCATCGACCGCGTGCGCGAGGCCCGGGTGCCGATCTTCGTCGTGGGGGTGGGCACGCTGGCCGGCGACTGGCTGCCCGAGGTGGAGGTGGCGCCCACCGAAGAACCGGCCCCGCATGCGATCTCGCGGCTGAACCGCTCCTCGCTCCAGCGCATCGCGGAGCGCGCCGGCGGCCGCTACTTCGAGCTCGATCGCGACCCCGATCGCGACATCGCCAACGCCGTGGTGGATGCCGGACGCCGTCTCGCGCCGCCACGAGAGGCCGCGCCCACCGTCATCGAGTATTACCCGCGCCTGCTGATGGGGGCGGTGGCCTTCGCCGCCCTGGCGCTGCTCTTCGCGCCGTCGCGCGCCGAGGCGTGGATGCAGGCGGGCCTGGCCGCCGCGGGCCTCGCGCTGGTCGCGCGGGTGCTGGGATGATCGGCCGCACGACGCGTCCCGCCTCGCCTCGAGCTGCTGGCAGCGACTCCGTCAGGCCCGGACCTATTTCACGTAGGTGTCGATGACCGCGTGCAGGGCCCGCTGACAGACGTCGCAGAAGTGGTCGGCGCGCGTGAACATGATGCAGTTGGCCGACGGCCGATAGTAGCCGCGCGCCTCGTACTTCGCGCCCTCGAAGGCGCCGGTCTTGCCGGCGAAGCGCTCGGCCGCGAACTGCGCGTCGTCCTGCCGGCGTTCGCGCAGGAAGAGCGCCTCCATCTCGGATTCCGGACGCTGCGCCTTGCGCAGCCCGGCCCGCGTCGCCTGCGTCTCGCGCGAGCGCGTTTCGTAGGCGTCTTTCTCCCACGGCGTGGGAAGCGGCGTGGACGGCGCCACCAGGTCCTTCCACTTGAGGGTCGCCGGATCGAGCAGCGCCGTCACGTTCGGCTCCCACGGCTCCTCGCGAGTGGAGGCCGGAAGATAGGCGACCGGCGAGGTGTAGTACTCATCGGCGAGGGCCGCGAAGTGGTGGCCGAACTCGTGCACGAACACATACGGCGCAAACGCGTTGTCGGCCGCGACCGTGCTGTAGAGGTTGTAGATGCCGCCGCCCCCGTAGGTGCGCCCGTTCACCACGATCTCGACCACATCGTAGGGCGCGTACGATGCGATCTCGCGGAAGGCGCGGTTCTCGAACGTCAGCACGTAGCGCTCGGAGCCGAACGCGTCGTAGGTGGAGCCGACCGGGTTGGCCCGATGCTGCCCGAGCGATGGCCGTGAGATACCCGACTCGCGGGCTGCCGGCACCAGGCCCCACACGTTGAAGTCCTGGCGGCGTTCCTTGAAGGGCGAGGTGGCGAAGAGGACGTCCAGCAGACGCTGCGCATCGGCGCGGAACTTGCCGCGTTCAGCGGCGGTGTAGCCATCGCCGAGCAGCAGCAGGTCCACCTTCGTGGCGGGGTCGCCGTGCCGCTCGATCTCGATCACCTCGCCGGGGTGCGGCTCCGGCGCCGCCGTGTCGACGAACATCCCGGCGGGATCGACGCGGGTCGTCCACACCGTGGTCCACGCATTCTTCGCGCCGCGCTTGCGTACCTTCACGTCCACCGGGGCCGTCGGCGCCGGGAAGCGCAGGGACTCGTGGAAGGTGCGGGTGATGGTGGCGGCCTCGTCGGTCGTGACCCACTCGTCGTAGATCGAGCCGAAGCCGCGCGAGTAGAGCAGGCGGCCCGAGGCAGCGTCGCTGACGTCCATGCCATAGGCGCCGTAACGCAACGTGTCGTCGGCACGGTCGAGCGGGCCGGCCCAGGGCGCTGGCTCGAGGACCACCCGATCGAGCGCGAAGAGCTCCTGCCTGGTGTTGCCGGTGTGGAAGTAGTCCACCCGCATGGTCCGGAGCGCAGAGGGGGCCGCGGGGCGTGACTGGGCGCCGAGCGACAGCACGGCCACGGTCACGACCGCGCCGAGAGCCAGCGCGATTCGCATGCCCGAGATGGTAGCCGAGTTACCATGCGCCATGCTGAAGCGCTGGATCCTTGCGGTGTCGGTCGTGGCGGGCGCGGTGCCGGTGTTCGTGCAGACGCTGCCCGACTTCACCCCGCTGCAGCCGGATCTGTTTGCCGCCGGCGCCAGCTTCGTCAACGCGTTTGCCGACACTGACGGCGACGGCGATCTCGATCTCTTCGTGGGCTTCGACGGCCAGCCCAACCGGCTCTACCGCAACGACGGCGGCGTCTTCACCGACATCGCGGCCGCCGCCGGTCTGGCCGAGGCGCGCCCGACCCGTGCAGCCGCCTTTGGCGATGCGGATGCGGACGGCGATGCCGACCTGCTGGTCGGCTTCACGCCGGCGCCGGGCGCCTCGGTGCTGCGCTTCTATCGCAACGAGCGCGGTGTCTTCACCGACGCCACGGCGGCAGCCGGACTCACACTCGCCACCGGCGCCGTGCGCCAGCCGGTGTGGGTGGATGTCGAGGGCGACGGCGATCTCGACCTGTTCGTGGCGTTTCGCGACCGCCCCAACGCGCTCTTCCGCAACGACGGCGGCGTCTTCCGCGACCAGGCGCCCGCGCTCGGCCTGGCCGATCCCCGCCGGACGGTCGGCGCGGTGTGGTTCGATGCGGATGAGGACGGCGATCTCGACGTCGCGGTCGCCAACATGGACGGCGATGCCAACGGACTCTTCCGCAACGACGGCACGCGCTTCGTCGACGTGGCGGTAGAGGCCGGCGTGGCGTGGGGGCGGCCGGGCGCCGAAGGATCCCGGACGCGGCACCGTGCGCGTGTGCGCCGCCGACCTCGACACCGACGGCCGCTTCGATCTGGTCGCCGCCAACTACGGACCGCTCGGGTTCTTCAGCAATCTCGGCGGCGGCAAGTTCGCCGATCGCGGCGAGGCGTGGGGCCTGGCCATCGACTCGCGCTACGACGCCTGCGCGCCGGCCGATGTCGATCACGACGGCCGCCTCGACCTCTACGTGAACGGCACGGTCACGGGCGGTGTGAGCTGGCAGGACTCGCTGCTGAAGAACACCGGCAGCACCTTCGTGGACCAGACGCCGGCCGTCGTCCGCCGCCTGCAGGCCGACCACGGCGTCCAGTGGGCCGACGTGGACGGCGATGGCGATCTCGACCTCGCGCTCACCGGTTCCCGGGCCGACGGCATGCACCTGGTGCTGCGAAACGACCTGGCGGCCGCCGATGCCGCGCGCGGCCTGCACGTGCGGGTCCTGGATGCGGCAGGGAAGGCGACGCTCGCCGGCGCCGAAGTGCGGGTCTTCGCGGCCGGCTCGACCCGCCTGGTCGGGGCGCGGCTCGTGGATGCCGGCTCCGGCTACGACGCCCAGAGCGACATGCCGGTGCACGTGGGCGCTCCGGCCGGCGTCACCCGCGTGGACGTGCAGCTCATCGTGCCCAGGGGCGGCCGTCGCACGCCGGTGTGGACGCGCAACGTCCGCCTCAGCGGCGGGCGGGCCCCGCTCGTGATGCGGGCACCGAAGTAGTCGGCTACGCCGACTGCGCGAGGCCCGGCGTGGGCAGTTCCTTCGGCGCCCACGACGTATCGACGTTGTTGCGCTTGAACTGCGCCAGCAGGCCCGCCTTGTCCACCGCCTTGGCGTAAGCGTCTTCCGGCTTCACCACCTGCCGCTTCACCAGGTCGAGGAAGCTGTCGTTCATCATGCACATGCCGTAGCGCTTACCCGACTGCATGATCGACGGGATCTGGAAGGTCTTGCCCTCGCGGATCAGGTTCGAGATCGACGCCGACGCGATCATGATCTCCATCGCCGGCACCCGTCCGCCGCCGATCTTCTTGCACAACATCTGGCTGATGACGCCCTTCAGCCCATCGGCCAGCATCAGGCGGATCTGCTGCTGTCGCTCGGTCGGGAACTGATTGATGATGCGGTCGATGGTGCCGTGCGCCGACGAGGTGTGCAGCGTCCCGAAGACGAGGTGGCCGGTTTCGGCCGTCTCGATCGCCTTCGCCATGGACTCGAGGTCGCGCAGTTCGCCCACCAGCACCACGTCGGGGTCTTCGCGCAGCGCCGCCCGCAGCGCGTCCTTGAACGAGTCGGTGTGATCGCCGACCTGGCGCTGGTTCACGAGGCACTTCTTGTTCTCGTGCACGAACTCGAGCGGATCTTCGATGGTGATGATGTGATCGGCGCGGTTCCTGTTGATGTAGTCGACGAGCGCGCACAGCGTCGTCGACTTGCCGGAACCCGTCGGCCCGGTCACGAGCACGAGGCCCTTGGGCAGCCGGCACAGGTCGAGCACCTCGGGCGACAGACCGAGGGTTTCGGCCGTCAGGATGCTCGATGGAATGATGCGGAAGACGCCGCCGGCGCCCTTGCGGTCCATGAACAGGTTGCCGCGGAAGCGGCCCAGGCCGGGAATCTCGTACGCGAAGTCGGCGTCGTGACGGCGCGCGAACTCCTCGCGGGCCCGCGGCGTGGCGATCGACAGCAGCAGACGCTCGGTATCGGCGCCCGAGAGCGTCGGGCCGCCGGGTACCGGCGTCATCTCGCCGTCGAGACGCACCGTGGGCACGTTGCCGGCGGAGAGATGCAGGTCTGAGGCCTTCATCTTCACCATCGCGCCGAGCAGCGAGTCCATGGCCGAGGTCGGCCCCGGTGTAGTGGGAGGCATGGCTGGCGTCATGACGAAAACCGGCAGAGTTCAACGACACGGGTGACGTGCCGCTTCTGGATGAGGTGATGCGCGGACCCGGCCCGCACGGTGAAGAACGCCGCCGGGGCGTTGAGCCAGTCGGCCACGCGCTGGTGGCCGGGCGGCATGTCCACGATGACATCGCCTTCGAAACGCGTGCCGCCCGCCTCGACGGCGATGCGCACGACCGGCCCGTCGGTGCAGGTGTCGTCGGCGGCGGCGTTCGCTGCCGCCGGCACGGTCAGCGACACGACCTCGGTGCGGTTCAGAATCGTGAGCGCCGGCGCCTCGCGCGAGCGGAACGGGAAGAACGGCTGCTGCGACTCGCTCCACTCGTCGGGCCGCATCGGCCCCGACTGCAGCGACGACTGTGCCGGCAGGAAGATGTCGCCGAGCATCGCGCGCCCATCGGCGCACAGGATCTCGACGGGGAGGCTGGTCGTGGGTACGCGGAGGTCGTCCATGGCGGCTCGCTCTCCTGACTCAATCGGCCATCGTCACGATTGCCACAGCCGAGCCGTAACGGTTGCACGCGGTTGCGTGGGGCGGGTTGAACCGAAGCGCCCGCGCCGGGTCGCGAGCCTCAGCGCGACTGCAGGAACGCCAGCAGGTCGGCGCGCTCGGCGTCGGTCAGCGCCTCGAAGCGCTGGCGGGCGGCGCGCCCCTGGCCGCCGTGTCGACCAATCGCGTCGTCCACCGATCTGGCCGAGCCGTCGTGCAGATAGCGGTCGCGCAATCGCAGGCCCCAGAGCGGCGCCGTGCGCATCTCGGCGCCGCTGGCCGCGGCCTGGGAGATGCCGTCGCCGAGCGGACCCATGTCGTGCAGCAGAAAATCCGAATACGGCAGGAAGACGACGCGGTCGAGGGCCCGGATCGGGCTCGGGCCGGTCTGCAGTGCCGGGCGATGGCAGGTGGCGCAACCGGCCGCGTGAAAGAGCGCCTCACCGCGGAGGGTCGCGTCGGTGGTCTCGCCCGGGGGGGCTGGCGCCAGCATCCGCATGAAGTCGGTGAGGGCGTCGGCGTCGCGGCCATCGTCATTCAGGGCCGGGGCCGGATTGAAACCCAGGGCCAGGCAATCGCCCTGCGGGCAGACCTCGTCGCGAAAACCCGGCGACGTGATGCCCATCTCGTTCAGCAGCGCGTCACCGGCGAAGGCCCGCAGCGTCGGCACCTGCGCCTTCCATCCGAAACGGCCGACGACGTCGCCGCCGGTGGTGGGATCGAAGACCAGCTGCGCGCGGCCCGCCGTGTCGCCATCGGTCTGCCGCTGTTCCTCGGCGATGGCCAGGAAGGTGGCATCGGGCACCGCGTCCACCAAGCCGAGACCGAGCAGCGGCTGCGACTTGCGACGGGCGACGACCGTGGCCTCGGCGGGCACCGTCTCGCCCTGGAAGTCGAAGCTGCCATCGACCGTTCGCACGGTGCCGACGCCGCGCGACTGCAGCAGCGAGCCGCCGGCCCACTCGAGCCCGTCGAAAGCCGTGCCCTCGAGACGGCCGATACGCGTGACGTTGCGGTTGCTGTCGCCGCCACCGCGGTGGCAGTCGGCGCATGACTCGTCGTTGAAGACGGGCCCGAGCCCGTCGGCCATCGTGTAGTCGCGGCCGAAGGTGCGGACGCCTTCGTCGAAGGCCTGCCGCTGGGCCACTGTGAGGTCGGCCACCGGGACGGGGCCACCTGGCCCCGGTCCGGGTCCGGGTCCGCGCTGCGCGGCGACGCCGATTGCGCCGGCCAGCAGCATGGCGGCGGCGACGAGCGCCGAATGACGGTGGAAGAGGCGCGCGATCGAGGGCAGCAGCATGTCCCGCAGTCTGCATCCCGGCCGCAGCAGCGTCCAGTGACGATTCTGTGGCGGCGTGTCACCGGCCTGCCGCGTGCCGGGATGGCGGCTTCGCCCGCTATACTTCCCCCGATGTCGCGCCGCGTTCGAACGCTCCCGGTCGTGTTGCTGCTGGCCCTGGCCGCCGCCGTCCCGTCGTCGCAGCCCCGCTCCTTCGTCATTGCAGGCGCCCAACTCGCCGATGGCACGGGTGGCCCGCTGCGCGGCGGCTCCGTGCGCGTCGAGGGCGACACCATCGCCGCCGTGGGCACCGTTACGGCGCGCCCCGGCGAGACGGTCGTGGACGGTTCGGGACTGGTGCTCGCGCCGGGCTTCATCGACATCCACAATCACTCGACCGAAGGGCTGCTGAAGGAGCCGGCCTCGACCACGCAGGTGTCGCAGGGGATTACGACCCTCGCCGTGGGGCAGGACGGCAGCTCGCCGTGGCCGCTGCCCGGGTACTTCGATCGGCTGCGCGCCAATCCGCCCGCGGTGAACGTGGTGATGCTGGCCGGGCACGCCACCATCCGCCAGCAGGTGATGGGCACCGATTACAAGCGCCACGCCCGCGCCGCCGAGAACGGCCGCATGCGCGCGCTCATGGACGAGGCCATGGCGGCCGGCGCCTTCGGCTTGTCATCAGGCCTCGAATACGAGGTCGGCAGCTATTCCGACATCGAAGAGGTGATCGAGCTGGCCCGGGCGGCTGGCGCGAAGGGCGGCTTCTACATCTCGCACATCCGCGACGAAGCCGATCTGACGATGGACGCCGTGAAGGAAGCCATCGCCATCGGCGAACGGGCGAAGCTGCCGGTGCAGATCACCCACATGAAGCTCGGCACCGTCGGCGTCTGGGGCAAGGCGGCGGAGGTCGTGGCGCTGGTCGAGGCCGCGAAGAAGCGCGGTGTGGACGTGACCGCCGATGCGTATCCGTATCTCGCCTGGCAGAGCACGCCGCGCGTGCTAATACCCAACAAGCGCTACGACGACCCGACGAGCGTGAAGCGCGGCCTCGACGACATCGGCGGCGCGACGAACGTGCAGATCACCCGCTGGAAGGCCTACCCGCAATACATCGGCAAGCGCCTCGACGAGATGGCCCGCGCCGAAGGCATCACCGACATCGAGGCCTACGTCCGCTTCGCGAAAGACGACGATGCCGGCATGATCGGCCACGCCATGATCGAAGCCGACCTGCGTGCCTTCTATCAGCAGCCGTGGGTGATGGTGGCGAGTGACGGCGGCATCGCCAACAACCACCCGCGCGGCGCCGGCACGTTCCCGCGGGTGCTCGGCCTCTACGTCCGCGAGAAGCAGTGGCTGACCCTGCCGGAAGCGATTCGCAAGATGACGGCGCTGCCGGCGGCGCGCCTGGGGTTGAAAGACCGCGGGATGCTGCGCGCGGGCATGAAGGCGGATCTGGTGCTGTTCGACCCGGCGACCGTCATCGATCACTCCACCTTCGAGCAGCCGCGGGCGCTCTCGACCGGTATCGCGAAAGTGTGGGTCAACGGTGGCCTCGTGTGGACGGGCGCAGCGCCCGGCAGCGAGCGGACCGGCCGCGTCATCACGAAGTAGCTGTTAGATCGACACGACCCGCTGCCTGGAGATCCGATGTTCAACCGCGCCACGCTAACGTCCATGCTCGCCGTCACGCTGACGCTCGCTGCCTCCGCGCAGACGCCGGCGCCACAAGGGGCACAACCCGGGCGGCCGACTGCGTCGGTCAACAGCCAGCCGCGCGTCGACGTCACCAACATGCCGCGGCCGATCGACATGCACGACAGCGTGTGGATCGAAGACCTGACGATGCTCGAGGTCCGCGACCTCATCAAGGCTGGATCGACCACCGCCCTCGTCCTCACCGGCGGCATCGAAGAGAACGGACCGTATCTCACGACCGGCAAGCACAACAACGTGCTGAAGGCGACGGGCGAATCGATCGCCCGCGCGCTCGGCAAGGCACTGGTGGCGCCGATCGTGACGCTCGAGCCAGGCAATCCGCTACGGCCGACTCTGTCACCCGGCACGATCGTGCTGTCGCCGGTCACTTACAAGGCGGTGCTGACCGATATGGCCAACAGCCTGAAATCACAGGGCTTCACGAACGTGGTGCTGCTCGGCGACAGCGGCGGCAACCTGAACCCGATGAAGGAGGTGGCGCAGACCGTGAATGCGGCGTGGGCCGGCTCCGGTGCGCGCGTGCACTTCATCCCCGAGTACTACAACTATGCCGACGTGGAAGCCTTCGAGGAGCGCGAACTCGGCATCCACGAGAAGCTCGAGGGCTATCACGACGACTACTACATCTCGGCCATCATCTCGACGGTCTCGACCGACGCCATCCGCATGCCCGAACGCGTGAAGGCGGGGAAGTTTGTCATCAACGGCGTGCCGCTGGCTCCGATCGAGAAGACGATCGCCCACGGCAAGCGGATGGTCGAGTTCCGCACCAAAGTGACCGTCGACGCGATCCGCGCCTCGATGGCCAAGCAGGCCACCGCCGGGGCGGACCGCGCGCGTCAGAAATAGGCGCGCTTGAAGAAGATGAGCGTCATGCCTGCCGTGACCGTCATGATGACGGCGCGCGTGACGCCCTGCGGCAGACGCTGGCCAATGCGCCCGCCGACGAAGCCGCCCACCAGGCCGCCGGCCAGCACCACGAGCGTCTCGGGCCACTGCACTTCGCCGGCAGCGATGAACCACGCCACGGCGATGCCGTTCATCGCGGCCACGGTGAGCATGCGCGTGGGATTGAGCGCCTTGAGGTCGTGTGTGGTCAGCAGCGACCACACCGCCAGCGCCATGATGCCGACGGCGCCGCCGAAGTAGCCGCCGTAGACGCCGAGGCCGAACTGCAGCGGCAGCACGGCAGCCGGGCCGAGGTGCGCATGCTGTCGCAGCCACGCGCTCAGGCGGCCGCCGAAGGCGAAGACCAGCGAGGCCAGCAGCAGCAGCCAGGGGACGATGCCGTCGAAGAGCGCCGATGGCGTCGACAGCAGCAGGATCGCGCCGGTGAGCCCGCCGGCGGTGCTGACGGCGATGATCCGGCCGATCGGCACGCCGCCGATGTCCACCAGCCCGGTCTTGTGGCTGCCGGTCGTGTAGGCCCACACCGACGCCAGCGTGGCCGGCACCAGCGCCACCGTGGACGACGCATTGGCAACCACCGACGGCAGCCCGGCGAAGACGAGCGCCGGAAAGGTGAGGAACGAGCCCCCGCCGGCCACCGCGTTCATCATGCCGGCGCCCGCGCCCGCCGCAAACAGCAGCAGCGCGTGTTCGCTAACCGGCATCAAGGATCTCTCGGACCGCACCGACGGACCGCGCCATCTCGTATCGCCAGGCGCCGTGAAGTCCGTCTTCGTTGACGGCTGCCGCCCAGCGCCGCGCCGCGGCTGCCTTCACTTCCGCGAGTTCGTCGAAGCCCTTCGTTTCGATAATGAGGTGCGCCTGCTCATTGCCAGCCAGGCGGACGATGAAGTCCGGCAGGTAGTCGTGCGGCTGGCCGTTGTGCAGGTAGGGAATCGTGAAGCCAAGACCCGCGTTCTTCACGAAGGCCTCGACCTTCGGGTGCGTGTCGAGGATGAACGCGGCCGACTGTTCCCAGACCTTCGTGTCGGCCACGACGAAGTTCAGGTGGCTCTTCAGCACCTCTCGCACGTCCTTGCTGGTCCAGTAGTCCACGTCCACTGTAGAGCCCGGGCCGCGCGATGACTCGAACACCGGCACCTCCGGCGCCTCGCCCGCGCGGGTGTCGGGCGTGATGGCGGCAGCGATGCGTTCAATCGCCCAGCCGTAGTAGGGCGACAGGTAGGCATCCACCTTCTGGGCAGGTGCGACCGGTACGACCTTGGTGTCGAAGTACTGCTGGACGATTTTCGCGATCTGGGGAAAGAGTGCGTGGGCCGGGGCTTCGCATTGCCCAGACTCGACATAGCTTTTCGTCAGCGCGGCCGCCATCTCGAACACCAGGGCCTGCACGCGGGTGCCAGTCCGATACGGATTGAGCGTCACGTCCACGAGACTCCCAGGACCAGACAGCGACGGACGCCCCGTGTTGGTCGGCAGGGACGCCTTCATCTGGACCTCAGGTGGGATCTTGAGAGGGTCGAGGAACAGAGGCGGAATGCGGCTCCAATCCACGGTCACGCGGTTGCGAATGGCCTGACGGTAGCCCTGCACGCGCGGATAGCGGATCTCCAGCTGCTGGCGTCCAGGCATCGCGAACACGTGATGCCGCAGCGTTTGCGGCGGCGGCGCCGACACCGGATTCGACTTGAACGGCACCACCCGGAACGGCACGCCGAAGACTTTGGCGACCTCCTCGGTCATCCGCCCGTTGTCGCCCACTTCGTAGGTACGTCGCCGCAGGCCTCGACCCACCACCTGCTCGCACAGCAGCTGCGACATGAACGGCCGCAGGCCGACGATGTGGGTCACCGTGTTGCAGTCCCAGCCTTCGGTCAGCATCCCCACCGAGACGATGCACCGCACATCCCGCCCAGGGGGATGGAGCGGCGCCTTGCGCTTGACGGCCAGCGCCTCGAATCCTTCCGGAGAGACGGGCTGTCCTTGCCGGTTACGCGGCCACTCCGTGCGGCCGACCGTGTCGAGCGTGTGCCGCAGCCACGCAGCCACGCGGCCTCGTCGGATTTGGCATGGCCGGTGTCGGTTTCGTGTACGACCTTCGAGTCCACGCGGATCGTGTTGATGCGGTCGGGGGTGTTCAGGAACGCCGCGATGCGATGCCGCGGCACGCCGTCCGGCGGCGTGTTGTTGGCGAGCCACTCGTAAAGCGCCTTGGCAATCGCGGTGTTGGTGGCCACGGCGATGAACACTGGCGGCCGCGGATCGTCCGCGGACGACTCCCACGCCGCGCGCAGCTCGTCCCACGGCCCGGCCAGCATCGCGATCGGCGTGTTCGCGTACTTCAGGACCGCTTCGGGCCGGGGCGAGCCACGCGTGCCGCCCCGTTCCGCCGGCGTCAGCTGCGGCTTGATCCACTTCCACACGTTGAAGTAACCGGGAATTTCCGAACCCGTGCTGTCGCGCACCGCCAACTGTGGAATCTTTACCAGCCCGGCCTCAATCGCGTCGGTCAGCGAGAAGTCGCTGACCACCCAGGGAAACGGGCGGTTGGCATCCTGCCCGACCCGGCCGAGGAAGTAGGGCGTGGCCGACAGGTCGATACAGGTGTTGATGCCGCGCAGCTTGTGGATGCGATCGAGCCCATCGACCCACACCGTGGCTTCCTTGTAGAAGTCGTCGGCGTCGTCTTCCTCGCCGAGCAGATCCGCCTCGTTCGGGTCGGGCTCCTCGCGACGGATGCGGTAGGCGTGGTGCGCTTCGTCGTTGAAGACCAGCAGGTGCTTCTTCGCATCGATGCCGAGCACGCGCCGGACCAGCGCCGCGTCGCTCTCGACGTAGCGCTCGGCCTCAACGTAAGCATGCGTGAGGTGGCCGTCGCGGTCGGTCTTCTCGTCGATCACGGTCAGCATCCCGTTGGCGACCTGACGCAGGTAGTTGTCGTGCGTCAGGTAGCGTTTGCCGCGCGCCGTGGTCGTCTTCGGGCCGATGTGAATGTGTTCACGTGTGCGGCGCAGCACTCCCGCCTTGCTGACCTTGGCGGAGACGCCACCGGGCTGTACGAGCTGCGGCTCGAAGACATGCCAGTTCGTGACCAGCACCCGGCCCTTACGCAGATCCGCCATCAGGTCTTCGGGCACCAGATCACGCGTGCGATACAGGCTGGCTTCACCCTCCTGCGGATCGATTTCCCGCAACCGGCTGCGGATCGTGACGTTGGGACAGACGACCAGCACCGTGTCCGAATAGGACGCATTCCCACGGTCGTGCACCTTGTTCAGGATGCTCCAGGCGGCGAGCAGCGCCATCACCGTGGTCTTGCCCGAACCTGTCGCCATCTTGCAGGCGTAGCGACGAAACGCCCGGTAGCCGAGCTCTGCTTTCTGCGCGTCGCTGGGCTCGTCGGACGGCACGTCGATGCCCTGCAGCAGGTCGCGGCGACCTTCGGTCAGGAAGATGACGGTTTCGGCCGCCTCACGCTGGGCGAAGAAGAGCCGGTGCTGGCGCCCGTCGCGTTGCCAGTAGGTGAGCAGCTCCAGCGTGGTCCGCGTGGCCCCGGGATAGCCTGCCTGCCGCCATTCCTTCAGCCGCTCGCGCACCCGGTTCACGAGCGGCATCAACACGGCCACGCCGCCATCGTCACCGTCGTCGCCGGCCCGCGCCGGATCGCGATAGAAATACTGCGCCGGACGCCGCACGGGCGCTCGCTTCGGCTCCTGACCCGCGACCAGGTCCCAATGTTCTGCCGGCTCGTCGTAGGGCGAGCAGATGATGGGTTCCGGTACTTCGAACTGTTCGCTCATGGCTGATGTTTGGAGGCGATTCTACGCTGTGGCGTGCAGGTCCGGTTGACCGTGGCGCTCGGCCGTGCCTATCCTGCGACAGGGGCTCCGTCCGGAATCCCGTCCACTGCCATGCCGTCCTCTCCGTTCGAACTCGACCTTGCGGTGATCCCGCTGTTCTTTCGCTATCGCGACGTGGTCTTCGGCCGCGGCTTCGCTGCCACGGTCGAGACGACTGGCCGCGCGCTCGGAGAGCGCGAGGGCGACGACTACGTGATGGCTGGTGTCGAGCCCGGTGGACTGGCCGCTGGCGGCGCCACCCCCGAGGAGGCCCGGCATGCCTTCCGCCGCACATTCACGGAAGTGCTGTTCGACCTCGCTGCCGACGCTCCGAGCTTCCAGGCGTTCAAGGAGTCGGTCGAGGCGTTCGTCGGCACGTCGAACGACAGCCGCTCGGCAGCGACTGCACCGTGGCCAGCACGGCGCCACTGGCGCCAGTGAACTGCTGCGGGGTGGGGAAGCGGTGCGGCGCCGGCAGGGCCGCTGCCTCGGTGATGCGCCGCAGCAGCCATTCGCCTAGCTCGGGGGCGCCGTTCTGCCCGTCCCAGTCGAGCGCCGGCGACAGCGACGAGTCGTAGCGCCAGGTGACCGGCGGCTTCTTCTTGCGGAACTTGTCCTGCGTCCCGATATCGGGCCGCATCGCCACCTGCTGGTCGGGGTGGGTGTAGGACGCAGGCGATTCGACGGATGAGGAAGGCCGCGAGGTCGCGGGCTTCGGCTTTGGGGACGGCTGCTTCTTGGCCACGCGCCGAAGATTTTACCTGCTCGGCTGCGTTTTTCACTTGACGCGTTTTCGGACGGGACCGAGGAAAAGTCGGGACGTCACCGTGGCGTGCGCTCCACGCCCGCCACGCGCCGCCAGATGCGCTTAACGGACTGGCGGCCATCGTTGCCGGTGACTACCAGAGTGGTCGCCGCTCTGGCGCGATTCTCCGACGGCAAAAACTGCGCTGCTAGGATGCGTCATGAACGTCGCATCCCCCGTTGAGACAGCCCCGACATTCGGCCCGATTCAGGTCGCCGCATCAACGGCAGACGACACGCATGCGCTCGGCGAGTCCATCGCCGCGCTGGCCACCCGCATCCATGCCGCCACCTACGAACTGCTCGTGATGCTGGTCGACTTCGACGAGCGCCAGGGCTGGAACACCGGCTTCCTGTCGTGCGCGCACTGGCTGCACTGGCGCGCCAGCATCGACCTCGGCGCCGCCCGCGAGAAGGTGCGCGTAGCGCGTGCCCTGCCGTCGCTGCCGCTCGTGAGCGCCGAGATGCGGCGCGGCCGCCTGTCGTATGCCAAGGTGCGCGCGCTCACGCGCGTGGCCACGCCCGACAACGAGCAGGCGCTCGTGGACTTCGCGCTGTGCGGCACGGCGGCTCACGTCGAGCGATTCGTTCGAGGGTGGCGGCGTGTGGACGCGGCGTCCGACCGCGCCACCGACGAGGCCCGATACCTCGCGCGCAGTCTCTCGACGTGGGTGGACGACGACGGCATGGTGGTGATTCGCGGCCGCCTCACGCCCGAGGTGGGCGCCGTGGTGCAGCGCGCCCTCGAGGCGGCGGCAGACATGCTGTTCCATGACGCGGCTACGCCCGCGACAGGCGGAGGCCTGACTGAAGAGATCAATCACGCCGATGCCGGTACCGCAGGTGACCGCTACCAGGTGGTGGTCCACGTTTCCGCGGAAACGCCGAAGCCCGGCGGCCAGGATGCGGCCATCGAGGTCGACCACGGCGCCCTGCACGTCTCCACGGAAACGTCGCGGCGCCTGGGGTGCGACGCGTCCGTCGTGCGGATGGACCACGACGCAACTGGCGCGGTGCTCGATGTGGGCAGGAAGTCGCGCACCATCCCACCGTCCATCCGCCGTGCTCTCGCGGCCCGCGACACCGGGTGCCAGTTCCCGGGCTGCACGTCCAGACGATGCGACGCTCATCACATCGACCACTGGGCAGACGGCGGCGCCACGAGTGTGGACAACCTCGTGTTGCTCTGTCGCCGGCACCATCGTGCGGTGCACGAGGGAGGGTTCGAGGTGCACCGCACCGGCCCTGGCCAATGGGTGTTCGTCGCACCGTCCGGAATCGCGATCCCGTCCAGCCCTTCCGCGCACCTTCTTGCGGAGCCGCTTCCGCCCTTGCCCGCGGCTGGCCATGATCTCCCAGTGTGGGACGGCACGCCCTTCGATCTCGTGTGGGCGATTGACGTGCTCTACCGGCGTGAGAGTCGTCTGAGCGATCAACACGAGGAAGATGACGGCTGTGGGAGCTGTGGAAACCGTTCTGTGGTTTCCAAGGAACTCGTGGGCGCGTTGCCCGCCTGATCACCCGCGGGCAAGGCGTCCACAGCTCCGGCAGCTTCCACAGCTACAAGCCACGTGAGTGCGCTACTGCACCACGACGTCGCGGGTCGTCGTCTGCGAGCCGGCCTTCTCGAACCAGTCGATGCCCTCGCTCACGAGATCGAACTTGAGGGCGTAGCGGCCGGGCGTGGCCGGCAGCAGCACCTCAATCGTGACGTCGGCGGCGCCGCCGGCCGGGATGTCATCCGGCAGCCAGGCGCGGGCGTGATCGCGATTGAGGAGCGTGCCATCCGGTCCGACCAGTTGCGCGCCCAGTCGCACCAGCCGCCGTCCGTAGCTGGCCACCTTGCGGAACGGCCGCGTCGACAGGTTCCTGACGTGCGTCTGGATGGTGAGCGTCTCACCGGCCTTGCCGGCGAGCACGTCGGTAGCGCTGCCGACGGCGATCTCGGCTCGTGGCGTGGCGCCGGGGATCGCGTTGCCGAGCCCCGACTGATCCCACACCTCGTGGCGAATGCGCTCGAACTCGGCGGTGCCCGGCGCGAAACGCCGCGAGAAGCTGTCTTCGGGGTGGTCGGTGATCTCCCACGTCAGGCGATCGACGCCGAACTCCGCCGCCATCCGCCGCGCCTGCTCCATCTCTTCGTCGTGGTCGTTCCACTTGAAGAGGATATAGCGCCAGTTGATCTGCGGCACGTCGCGGCCGTGGCGGGCCTTCTCGTCGGCCATCGCCCGCATGTTGGCGGTGGCGAGGTCGAACTTGCCGCGCTGGCGGTACTTCTCGTAGACGGCCTGCGAGGCGCCGTCGATCGAGAAGGTGACCTCGTCGATGCCCGAGTGCACCAGCCGCCGGGACCTCTCCTCGTTGAGGGCGCCGCCGTTGGTGCTGGTGTAGAGGTAGATGTGCGGAAACTTCGTCTTGATGTACTCGCACATCTCCACGGCCCGCTTGTGCAGGAAGGCCTCGCCGTAGTTGAAGAAGTCGACCCGCACCAGCGACGGACCGGCTTCGTCGATGACGCGCGTGAAGACGTCGAAGTCGAGCATGCCGGCCTGGCGCGTGCGCGTGATGCCGGTTTCGGGCGCGCAGCAGGCCTGGAAGCACGAGATGTTGCAGGCGGCCGTGCACTCGACATAGAGGCGGTTGGGCAGCGGCCCCACGTCCGGATCGCGCACCGGCGCCGGCTGGCCCTCGGCCAGCGGCTCCTTGAGCGGGCAGTCGCCGCAGAACCACGAGCCGCCGGTATTGATGTCGGCGCGCAGTTCCGTCGCAATCGAGCCGCGCCACACCTCGGTCAGCGTGGCCCGCCGCACGTCGCCCATGACGCGCTTGGCGTAGGGGTCGGAACAGCCGCACGAAATGCGGCCGTCGCACAGCAGAATCGCCGTGGACCACGGCCACGAGCAAGTGAAGCGGTCGGCGAGATGGTTGAGCGACATCGGGCGCGCAGAACCTCAGGGCTCGGTGGTGTCGAGCTTCTTCATGACGCCGTCGAGGCGGTCGTTCTCGTAGCGCGTGAAGCTCATGAACATCGCTTCGCTCAAGTACTGGCGGCATTCCGCTTCGTCGAGCTGCCCGAGCAGGTGCTGGATCTCGCGCACCGTGTGCTCGTAGGAGTAGTCGTCCGGGTTCAGCCAGACCGTCTTGAACAGCGCTTCGAGCACGGCGAGCAGATCGCCGTCGAGCTCGATGGTCACGCCCGAGGTCGTGGTGATCGTACGCATGGTCTAGGCCCCGAAGCTGGCGAGTGCAGTGGCCTCGTCGGCGTGGAGCGCGAGGAAGTTGTGGGCGCCGGTCATGGTCAGCATCGTCTCGACCCGCTTCTGCACGCTGGCGAGCTTGAGCGCCCCGCCCTTGCCGCTGGCCTGGCGGTAGAGATCCATCAGGCAGCCGATGGTGGCGCTGTCCACGTAGGTGACCTTCGAGAAGTCGAGCAGCACCTTGCGGTCGCCGCCGTCGAGCAGGCCCGTGACGGCGCCCGCGAAGTCGGCCAGCAGCGGGTACATGAGGCGCGCCTCGTCGAGGCGCACGATGGCCACGTCGTTCGAACGATCGATGGTGAAGTTCATCCTGCCACTCCGCTTCGGCGGGGATCCGGGCCGCCGCCCGTGGTGCGTGCGGCGACGGCTTTGTCGTCGCTGTCTCGAATGCGGCTGATCTGCCGCGCCAGTTCGTTGCGCCCGCGGTTGATGCGCGACTTCACGGTGCCCTCGGGGAGCTTGAGCTTGTCGGCGATCTCCTGGTAGGTCATCTCCTGAAGGTCGCGCATGATCACGGCCTCCTTGAGGCTCGGCGCGAGCTCAGCCAGCGCCCGCCGCAGCAGCGACGCCCGATCGCGCTGTTCG
>JANNIB010000152.1:0-7510 GCA_031404695.1 Acidobacteriota bacterium | reverse complement strand
CCCAGGCGATCGAGCGCTTGTTGGCCACGCCCACGATCAGTCCGACCTTGCCGTCCAGTGATCCCGCCATCCGTGCTCCTTTTGTCGGCCGCGCGGCCGGCCCTACGATCTTCGTTCATTCAGCGCCTCGGCGCCACCTGGGGCTCAGCCCTGTGACGCCAGCCACTGCCGGGTCTCGGCCAGCGCGGCTCTGACGGCGTCGGGATTGGTCGACTGCGGCGTCTTGCGCGCGCGCACCGAGGCCAGGGCGCTCACCGCCTCGCCCACATCGTCGCCGAAGAGCGCGGAATAGCCCCGCCACTCAGCCGGCGAGAGACCGTCGAAGTCGCGCCCCGCCAGCAGCAGCTCGCGCACCATCCGGCCGATGACCTCGTGGGCGTTGCGGAACGGCAGGCCCTTGCGGACCAGATAGTCGGCGGCATCGGTGGCCAGCAGCAGACCCGACGCCGCCTTGCTGGTCCGTTCCGGCTTGAGCGTCAGCTTCGAGATGACGGCCGCGCAAGCGTCGAGCGACACGGCCAGCGTGTGCTCGGAGTCGAAGACGCCTTCCTTGTCTTCCTGGAGATCCTTGTTGTAGCCGGTCGGCAGCCCCTTCATCGCCACCAGCAGGGCGACGTGGTGGCCGATGGCGCGCCCGGCCTTGCCGCGCACCAGCTCCATCGGATCGGGATTTTTCTTCTGCGGCATCATGCTGCTGCCGGTGGCCGACGAGTCGGCCAGGTCGAAGAACCCGAACTCCTCCGCGGTGAAGTAGATGACGTCTTCGGCCAGGCGGCTCAGGTGCACCATCGCGAGCGACGCCGCGTGGAGGAAGCTCACGGCGAAGTCGCGATCCGACGACGTGTCCATGCTGTTGGGCACCACGCGCGAAAAGCCGAGCGCGGCCGCCAGCGCCGCGGTGTCGATGGCGTAGCCGGTGCCGGCGACGGCTCCGGAGCCGAGCGGCAGCGCGTCGGCTTCGTCCATCGCCACGGCGAGGCGCACGTGGTCGCGACGCAGCGCCGCCGCATGGCTCAGCAGGAAGTGGCTGACGAGCACCGGCATGGCGCGGCGCATGTGCGTGTAGGCGGGCATCAGGGCCTCGCCCGAACGCTCGGCCTGATCGGCGAGCGCGGCGATGAGCGCCCGGACGCGAGCCTGCAGCCGCGGAATGCGACGCCGCATGTAGAGCCGGAAGTCGAGCGACACCTGCTCGTTGCGTGAGCGCCCGGTGTGCAGACGGCGGCCGTCGTCGCCGACCAGCGCCACCAGCTGGCGCTCGACGAAGCTGTGCACGTCTTCGTCGTCGCCGGCGACCCACGACGGATCCTGGCGGCCGCGCTCGAGCACCGCCTGCAGGCCGTCTTTGATGCGCGTGATCGCGGCGGCCTCGAGCACGCCGGCCCGGCCCAGCGCGTCGGCCCAGGCGAGGCTGCCGATGACGTCGTCCTCGAAGAGCTTACGGTCGAACGGGAACGACACGCCGAAATCGAAGGCCGCCGGATCGGGCGCTTCGTCGAACCGTCCCGACCACAGATGTCCACTCATGCTTCCACCTCAATCCGTCCATCGACCACGCACAGTCGCACCTCGCCGGTCGCCGGGTCGAGCACCCGATCGACGAAGCCGTCGAGCCCGGGCAGCGCCAGCGCCGCCGGCGCGTGCACGGTCCGCGTGCCGCCTGCTGCGCCATCGCCGCGCATCGTCCAGGTGCCGCCGCCGTGGGCGCGGGTGATCGTGGCGAGGCTGTCAACGAGCTCGGCCGGCGTCATCGTCACGCCGCTCAGCGCAACCGGACGTCCCCGCTCGAAGCCGATGCGGACCTCCGCGGCCCCGGCGGCGGGCGGGCCCGCGCGCAGGGGCGGCCCCAACACGCCGGGCGCCACCGCCCCGAGCCGATCGACCCCAACGCAACGCCGGGCCCCGGCCGCGCGCGCAGGGCCGGCCACAACACGCCAGACGCCAGCGCCTCGTGCCGATCGACCACAAGGCAACGCCGGGCACCGGCGGCGAGGGCCACGTCGCGCACGGCATCGAGGCCGATGCCGCTGCCGACGTCCACCGCCACGGCCACCACTTCAAGGTGCGGTCGAGTCACGAGGTCGGCGATGACATCAGCCCCGGCGGGCGTGAGTACAGGGATGACGAGACGTTCCATGACGGCAGGCTCCAGCCTCGGCCCACGGGCCTAGCTCGCGGCGAGACCCTCGAACTGGAGGATGAGGGTGCGGGCGCTGCGCGCGTCACGCGCAATCACGAGAATGGTGTCGTCGCCGGCGATGGTGCCGAGCACGTCGGTGAGCCGCGCCCGATCGATGGCCAGTGCCAGCGGCTGGGCCTCGCCGGGGCCGGTGCGCAGCACGAGGAGCTGCTGCGATTGCTGGATCCCGGCGAGATAGTCGACCAGCGCGCGCTGCAGGGTGTGCCGCGCGGCGTCGCTGGGCGGGCTCGACAGAGCGTCCGCGGGCGCCGCCTGGTAGGAGCCGTCGGCGGCCCGCTTCACCAGGCCGAGTTCCTTGATGTCGCGCGACAGCGTGGCCTGCGTCACGTCGAAGCCGCGCTGGAACAGGCGCTGGCGGAGCTGCTCCTGACTGCGCACCGGGTCGCGGCTCAGGATCTCGAGCACGGCGGCCTGACGTCGGGCTTTCATGTTTATGCAGCATAGCGTATACCAGTATGCAGGACACGGACATTCATATTTGCTCAATTACTCTTGACATGACCCCATCGAAATTGAATACTTATTCTTTCCAATGAATAACAATTCTCAGTCAGAGACCGCCGCCGCGCCGGTGCGGGTCGCGGTGGTCGGCGCCACCGGCTATGCCGGCCAGGAACTGGTGCGCCTGCTGGCGCGCCACCCCGCCGCCACGCTCACCATGGCCACCGCCTCGCAGGCCTCGAGCACGCCGCGCAAGCTGCCGGCCCTCGCCCGTCTCTGGGACGGCGAAGTGATGCCGCTCGATCCGGCCGCCGTGGCCGCCGCGGCCGACGTCGTGTTCCTGGCGCTGCCCGAGGCCGCATCGGCCGAACTCGGCGCGACGTTTCTCGCCGCCGGCCGGCGCGTCATCGACCTCTCGGGCGCGTTCCGCCTGACCGACGACGCGGCGCGGGCGCGCTGGTATCCGGCGACGACCACCATGCCCGACGGCGTCGTCTACGGCCTGACCGAGTTCACCCGGGCCGCCATTCCCGGCGCGCGGCTCGTCTCGTGCCCGGGCTGCTACCCCACGGCGTCGCTCCTCGCGCTGCAGCCGCTGGCGGACGCCGGGCTGCTGCGGCCCGGCGCGGATGTGATCGTGGACGCGAAGTCGGGCATCTCGGGCGCCGGCAAGGCGCCCTCCGACCGCACGCACTTCTGCGAGAACCACGGCAGTGTCGCTGCCTACGGGCTCTTCGGTCATCGTCACACCGCCGAGATGACGCAGGCGCTCGGCTGCGAGGTCACCTTCACGCCGCACCTGGTGCCGCTCGACCGCGGCATCCTCTCCACGATCTACGCGCGCCTCGCCCCGGGCGTGACCGCGGGCCGCGTCGCCCAGACGCTGCAGGCCGCCCACGCGACCTCACCGTTCGTGCGGCTCACCGGCGACACGCTGCCGGAGATCAAGCACGTGGCCTACACGAACTTCTGCGACATCGGTTGGCGGGTGGACGAGGCGACCGGACGCATCATCCTGGTGTCGGTCATCGACAACCTGGTCAAGGGCGCGGCCGGTCAGGGCGTGCAGAACTTCAACGTGCTCGTCGGCATCGACGAGACGACGGGGCTCTTCTGATGGCGCGCCCTACGGTGCTCAAGCTGGGCGGCGAGCTCCTCGAGGAGCCCGGCCGCGTGGCCGCCATCGCGAAGGTGATCAAACTGACGGCCGCGAAGGGCCCGCTGGTGGTCGTGCACGGCGGCGGCCGCGAGATCGACCGGGCGCTGTTTGCCGCCGGCATCGCCAAGCAGCAGATCGACGGCCTGCGCATCACCGACGAGGCGACCCTGCAGGTGGTCGTATCGGTGCTCGGCGGCACCATCAACACGCAGTTGGTGGCGGCGCTCAACGCGGCGAAGGTGAAGGCCGTGGGCCTGACGGGTGCCGACGCCTCGGTGGCGCCGGTCCGGAAGGCCGCGCCGCACCCGACCGTGAACGGCGCCACGGTGAGCCTCGGCCACGTCGGCGAACCGGCCGGCCGCGTGAAGCCGGCCCTGCTGCAGCATCTCACCAAGAGCGGCTACGTGCCGGTCATCGCCAGCATCAGCGCCTCGAGCAGCGGCGAACTGTTCAACGTGAACGCCGATTCGCTCGCCGCCGACGTGGCGGCGCGGCTCGGCGCCGCGCGCCTGGTCATCGCCGGCGCCACGCCGGGCGTACTCGACTCGGCCGGAGCCACGTTGCCGGTGGTCGACCGGGCGCTGGCGCGGCGTATGGTGGCCTCGGGCGAGGCGAGCGCGGGCATGGTGGCCAAGCTCGCGGCCTGCCGGAAGGCCGTCACGGCCGGCGTGCGCGACGTACGGATCACCGACGGCCGCACCGCGGCCGGGCTGAGCGCGGCACTGGCCGGCGCCGCCGAGCCGGGCCCCTGGACCCGCGTCAAGTGAGGACTCCCGTGACGACAGCCACCGACATCCAGACCCTCGAAGCCCGGCACGTCCTGCAGACCTACAAACGTCAGCCGGTCGTGTTCGTGCGTGGCGACGGCGTCCGTCTCACCGACATCGACGGCCGTTCGTACCTCGACTTCATCTCGGGCATCGGCGTGTCGGTGCTCGGGCACGGCCATCCCGCGCTCGCGCGCGCCATCGCTGAACAGGCCGCGACGCTGCTCCACACCTCGAACCTCTACTACCACCCTCTGCAGGGCCAGGTGGCCGCGCGGCTGGCGACGCTCTCGGGCCTGCAGCGCTCGTTCTTCTGCAACAGCGGCACCGAAGCCATGGAAGCGTGCCTGAAGTTCGCGCGCCGCTACTGGTACACGCAGGGCGTCGGCGGACGCACCGGCTACGTCGCCTTCGAACACGGCTTTTCGGGCCGCTCGATGGGCGCGCTGTCGGTCACGGCCAACCCGCATTACCGCGAGCCGTTCGAGCCGCTCATTCCCGGTGTGACGTTCGTGTCGCCCCTCGACATCGAGGCCTTCGAGGCCTTCGAGGCGGCCGTCACCACCACGACGGCCGCGATCGTGGTCGAGCCGCTTCAGGGCGAAGGCGGCGTGCGGCCGATCTCGCCGGACCTGGCGGCCGCCATCGAGCGGGTGTGCGAACGCACCGGCACGCTGCTCATCGCCGACGAGATCCAGTGCGGCCTCGGACGCACCGGCGCGGCGTTCTATTACCAGACGCTCGGCCTCACGCCCGATCTGGTTACCGTGGGCAAGGCCATCGGCGGCGGCGTGCCGGTGGGCGCGGCGCTGGTGGCGGAGGCCGTTGCGCAGCAGGTGCTGCCCGGCGACCATGGCACCACCTACGGCGGCAACCTGCTGGCGACGCGCGCGGCGCTGGTGGTGCTCGAAGAGCTGATGGACCGCGGCCTGCTGGCGCACGTGAAGACGGTGGGCGCCCATTTCGGGACGCGCCTCGAGGAGTTGGCCGCAAAGCATCCGGTGGTGCGCGAGGTGCGCGGCGCCGGGGTGATGCGGGGGCTGGAGCTGGCCGTCGACGCCACGCCGGTGGTCGAAGGCGCGCTCGCACGCGGTCTGCTAGTGAACCGCACGGCGGAGCGTGTGGTGCGGATGTTGCCGCCCTACACGGTATCGGAGACCGATATCGACGAGGCCGTGGCCACGCTCGATGCCGTCCTGGCCGGACTTCCGGCGGAGGCGACAGCCCAGTGAGCCTGCAGATTGCCACGCTTGCGGATCCGGACCTCATCCCGGACCTCATCCCGGACCTCGCCCACGACGGAGCGTTCGAGGCCCCGCCGATCACGCTGCGCGCGGCGCGTCCAGGCGAGGCGGCGGCCGTCCTGGCCCTGATCGAGAGCCATCTCGAGGAAGGGCACCTGCTGCCGCGCACGCTGCCTGAACTGGCCATGCACGCGCCGCGTTTCGTCGTCGCGGTCGCGGGCTCCCGCTTGATGGCCTGCGCCGAGCTGGCGCCGCTCTCGGGCGCGGTCGCCGAAGTGCGCTCGCTGGTGGTTCACCACGAGGCGCGTCATGAAGGCGTGGGCCGGCAGCTCGTCGACGAGCTGGTGCGGCGCGCCCGCGTGCAGGGCTTCGACACACTCTCGGCCTTCACGCACAGCCCCGGTTACTTCGTGCGCATGGGCTTCTCGATCGTGCCGCATCACTGGATGCGCGAGAAGATCGTGGCCGACTGCCAGTCGTGTTCGCTGTTTCGCAAGTGCGGACAGTCGGCGGTCGTGCTGTCGCTCACCGAGACGGGGCGGGGCGGCCGCCCCGTGCGGTCGTAGGCAACGTGATGGCCCACACGATGACGGAGATCGAGGGCGGCGTGACCGCGCCGCGCGGCTTCCGCGCAGCCGGCCTGCACTGCGGCATCAAGGCGAATGGCAAGCCCGACCTGGCGCTGGTCGTGAGCGACGCGCCAGCGTCGGCGGCGGCCGTCTTCACGACCAATCAGGCCCAGGCGGCGCCGGTGCTGGTGTCGAAGGCGCACCTGGCGGCCACCCACGGCCGCGCCCGCGCGGTCGTGAGCAACAGTGGCTGCGCCAACGCCTGCACTGGTCCACAGGGGATGGCCGACGCGCACGAGATGGCGGCGCTGACCGGCTCCGCGGTGGGCTGCGCGCCGGAAGACGTGCTCGTGGCCTCGACCGGGGTCATCGGCGTGAACCTCAAGATGGCCGCGCTGCGCGCGGGCATTCCGCAGGCCGTGGCGGCGCTGGCCGCGACCGGCGGCCCCGATGCCGCGGTGGCCATCATGACCACCGACCCGTTCCCGAAGTCGGCGGCCGTCGAGGTCACGACCCCGGCCGGCACCTTCCGCGTCGGCGGCATGACGAAGGGCTCGGGCATGATCGAGCCGCGCATGGCGACCATGCTCGGGTATCTCGCCACCGACGCCGCCGTCGATCCCGTGCGGCTGCGCGCGGTGCTGGTCGAGGCCTGCCGCTTCACCTTCAACGCCATCACGGTCGACGGCGAGCCGTCGACCAACGACTGCGTGTTCGCGCTGGCCAACGGCGCCTCGGGCGTCACCATCGACGACGCCACGGAAGCCGCGCTCTTCGAGGGCTTCCGCGCCGTGGCGAAGACGCTGGCGCTCGGCATCGTCCGCGGCGGCGAAGGCGCGACCAAGCTGGTCGCCGTCACCGTGAGCGGCGCGGCCACCGATGCCGACGCCTGGATGGCCGCCCGCGCCATCGCCAACTCGCTGCTCGTGAAGACCGCCATCCACGGCGCCGACCCGAACTGGGGCCGGCTGGTCGCCGCGGCCGGGCGATCCGGCGCGCGCTTCGTGCTGGAGGGCGCGCGGGTGCGCATCGGCGACCTCGTGCTCTTCGAAGACGGCCGTCCGTTCGACCAGCTGGCGCCGCAGGCCGCCACCTATCTGCAGGGCGCCGACATCGACATCGACGTCAAC
>JANNIB010000151.1:0-12507 GCA_031404695.1 Acidobacteriota bacterium | reverse complement strand
CCAGATCGCCGTTGAGCAGCGGCAGCAGGAACGGAACGTGGCCGGAGATCGGGAACCAGCGCAGGTAGAGCCCGAAGAAGAGGATGAGCATGATCCCCATCCAGAAGTTCGGAATCGACTGCCCCAGCAGGCCGAGGATCGTAATCGATCCGTCCACGGCCGTGCCGCGGTTGAGGGCCGCGATGACGCCGAGCGGAATGGCCAGGGCGAGGGCCAGCACGAAGGCGAACACGGCCAGCTCGATGGTCGCGGGAAAGGCACCGAGCACGATGTCGATCGCCGGCTGGCGGTACGAGAGCGAGGTGCCGAAATCGCCTCGGGCCAGGTCGGCGACGAAGCTCAGATACTGGACGTGCAGGGGCCGATCGAACCCGAGCGCCTGGCGAACCAGCGCGATCTCCTCGGCGGTGGCCCGCTCGCTGACGAAGAGATACGTCGGGTCGCCCCCGGCATGCAGGGCGATGAAGCTGATGAGCGTGACGCCGAGAATGACGACGACGCTCTGCAGCAGCCGGCGCGCGACCAGCACGCCCATCAGCCCTTGGGCCTCGCGTCGTAGGCGTAGATCCGCTCATCCGGCCGGGCGTTCCACTCGACGCGCGAGGACACCCCGTAGAAGTCGGGCTGGAAGTACAAGTGCAGCCACGGACCGTCGTCGTAGAACACCTGCAGCATCTCGTCGATGATGGGGCGCGTCTCTTCCGGCGTCGCGGCATCGGTCAGGGCATCCCAGCGCGAGAACCAGCGCTGGTCGGACCAGTTCGCGTAGTTGGTGCCCGACTCGACCCGTGCCAGGTCGTTCATGTCGTAGATGGGGCTCCACAGGCCGCCGCCGGTGCCCATGAAGAAGAGCGGCCCGGCGGTGCGCGTGCGCAGCAGCGGCTGGAACACGCTGGCCCACTCGAGCAGATCGACCGTCACGTCCACCCCCACGTCGCGCAGGTACTGACCGATCGCCTGCACGACGTTGACGTCGTTCAGATAGCGGCCGCGCCCGGCCTGCAGCGTAATCGCGAAGCGCATCTTGCCGCCCACCCGCGGCCAGCCCGCCTCGTCGAGCAGGCGCTCCGCGGTGGCCGGCTCGAAGGGATAGGGCGTGAGCGACTTGTTGGCGTTGACGGTGTTGACGAGGCCAGTGGCCCGCTGGCACTCGACCTGCAACAGCTGCCGGCAGATCGTCGGGACGTCGACGGCGTACTGCAGCGCGCGCCGCACCTTCGGGTCGCGAATCGCGCGCCCGCCGGGCGTCTTCCCGAACTGCTCCGCCTGGTTGAAGCCGACGAACATGCGCCGCGTGCTGGTAATCGACTGCACGGCCGCGACGCCCGACTGGTTGATGGCGGCGATCTGGTCGGGCGCGACGTTGGCGATGATGTCGACGTTGCCGGCCATGAGCTCGGCGGCGCGCGTCGACGCCTCGGGGATGATCCGCCAGACGATGCGATCGAAGGCCGCCGGCGACTCCTCCGCCTTCTCGAGCACGATCTCTGAGCCGCGCGACCACGACACGAGCCGATACGGGCCGGAGCCGACGGGCGAGGTCGCCGCCTGGTCGAGGCTCATCTTCTCGTAGCTGTCCTTGCAGACGATGCTGATCTCGGTCAGCAGGCCGAAGGCGATGGGGTTCTTCCGCGCGATCGTGATCCGCACCCGCTGCGGATCGATCACCTCGGCGCCGCGGAACCCGATCGAACTGAAGACGAAGCCCGGCGCGTTGCCGGTGAACTTGTTGGCCGGATTGGCAATGCGGGTGAAGGAGTAGGCCACGTCGTCGGCCGTGAGCGCCTCGCCGTCGTGGCAGGTCAGGCCTTCCCGCAGGGTGTAGGTGTAGGCCAGCCCATCCTCGGAGATGGCCAGCTCGCTGGCCAGCCCGGGCACGTGCTGGCCGTCCGCATCGAGCGTGAACAACGACGCGAAGATGTGATGCGCGATGTTCATGTTGTCGCGGCTCGAGATGTTGGCCGGCTCGAACGTGGCGACATCGGCGCTCAGGCCGACGACGAGCGTGCTGGCGGCGCGCGGTCCGGTTCGCGTCATCAGCACCGCCGCACCGACCAGGGCAAAGCCGGCCGCAAGGGCCGCGAGGTAGCGCAGTTTCATGAGGGGCTGGTCCTTGACTGTCCGGGGCTTCGGGGATCGACCGTACGGCCGGTCATCGACGACTCGATGCAGGCCGCCACCATCCGCAGGGAACGCACGTGATCGGTGCCGGGGCACGGCAGCGGCGCCCCGTCACGGACGTGGGCGACGAAGTCATCAAGGAGCGCCGCCGCGTCGTCCAGCCACGGTTCAGTGGCGGGCAGGGCGACCGGCGTCAGTGCCGCGTCATCGCGGCGGGCATAGCCGAGCGCGCCGAACATCTCGGCTTGGATGACGACGCCGCGCGGCGTCTCGGTGCGCCAGTGGAACGTCATGGGCTGCCAGTTGCCGGCCCAGGTGCCCTGGTAGGTCACTTCGAGCCCGCCCGTGAAGGTGATGAGCGCCGAGACGTTGGCGTCGCCGCGGTACATCGACCACGACGGATTGAACGTGCGGGCGGAAATCGCCGTCGGCTCGGCCTCGTAGACGAACCGCATCAGATCGAAATGATGAATCGACTGTTCCCAGAGCATGGGCTGGTCCATCGTGAGCGGATACCTGTTCAGATGCGGCAGCCGTCCATCGCGCCAGCGTTCGTAGGTGAAGTGCGCGAACTCGGGACGGCCCATCTGCTCCGGCGCGAGCAGGGCCTTGAGGGCCCGGGTCACAGCCAGATAGCGGAAGTTCAGCCCGACGGCCAGCGACACGCCGGCCCGCGCCGCCGCCGCCACGTGGGCCTCGGCCGCCTCGACGCTGTCGGCCAGGGGTTTCTCTGCCAGGATCGCCAGCCCGGCGGCGCAGGCGGCGGCGATCTGATCGTCACGGCCGCCCGGCGGCGTGCTGAGGATGACCGCGTCGGCAGCGACATGCGCCGTGACATCGGCCAGCGACGCGCCGCCGACGGCGCCCGGCGTCTCGGCCAGCACGGCCGCCACGACCTCCGGCCGCGTATCGACGACACCGACGATCCTGCAGTCGGGACGGGCCGTCATGACGCGCCGCCAGAAGCGGGCCCGGGCGCCCAGCCCCACGAGGATGACGCGCACGTCACTCATGCGGGGACCTCCGCGGCGGTCAGTCGTGCCAGCGCCTCATCCGGTGCCGTCCATCGCACGAAACCCAGGCGTGACAGGTCGGAGGCGCGCATCGGCGGCTTCGCGGGCGCAGTGGCCGGCTCCGTCACGCACACGGCACCCGGGATGCACGCGGCAATCAGTGCCGCCATGGCGCTGTCCTTCAACATGAACGGGCTGCACAGATGCTCCGGCCGCCCGGCGGGCGGGAGCGCAGCCAGCCGCGCCAGCGGCGACGCCAGGTCGGGCGTGAACGTCCAGTCGCGTAGCGGGTCGTCGGACGGCACCCCGAGCGGACGCCCGTCGCGAGCCGCGTCCAGCCAGCGCGCCACCGGCGACGTGCGCGCACGGGTGGAACGCGTCGTCTCGTGCGGCCCGTACAGATATCCCAGACGGACCACGTGCGCGGCCGTGAGCCCCTCGAGCGCCGCCACCGTGAGCAGTTCGCCGGCGCGCTTGGCCGCGGCATACGGCGACGTCCCGGTGGACCGGTCGACATCCGTCAGCATGTCGCCACCATCGCCGGCCGCGAAGACACCGCTCGAACTCAGGAACACGAAGGCCGCCGGACGCGTGCGTGCCGCGAACTCGAGCATGGCGACGAGCGGCCTGGTGTTGGCCGCGACGTGGGCCGCCGGCGTCCAGCCGAGATCCGCGGCGGCGGTCGTGATGGCGGCGGCGTGAATCACCAGCGTGGCCGCCGGCAGGTCACCCGGTGCGGTGTCGCCGAGTGCCGCCGTGACGACATCGCAGCCAGCCAGACGCGCAAGTGCTGCCTCATCGAAAACACGGTCGAGGGCCGTCACGCCCCAGCCGAGCGCCGCGAATCCTTCGGCCAGCGCGCTGCCCACGAAGCCGCCGGCGCCGGTGATGAGCACGGTCTCTGGCGCGCTCATGCGCCGGGCTCCGCGACGCTCGCCGGATCGAAGCTGGCGAGCGCGTGTGTGTGTTCGGCGATCAGATGTTCCACGAGCGCGCCGTCGCGCCCGGCGAGCGCGCGGACGATCGGCGGATGGTTGGCGGCGATGTCGACCAGATTCACGTCGCGGTCGTTGCGCAGCGACATGATCTGATGAATCCGCAGATAGAGGCCGGCCCAGAGTTGCGTCAGGAGCGCCTGACCCGACAGCTCGATGAGCAACCGGTGGAACGCCTCATCGGCGACGACCAGTGCCTCGCGGTCGCCGGTCGCGGCGGCCTCTTCCATCACGCGGCAGGGATGCCACAAGGAGTCGACACTGGTGCCATGCGCGAGAATGCGCCGCGCCGCCGTCACCTCGAACACCGTGCGCATCTCACACGTCTCGATGACCTCGCGAACTGTGAGCGGCTTGACGCGCTTGCCCTTGTAGGCCACGGTTTCGACCAGGCCATCGTTTTCGAGAATCTGCACCGCCTCGCGAATCGGCGCGCGGCTGACGTTCAACTGTTCCGCAAGCGCGGTCTCGACGAGCGCCGCGCCCGGGCGCAGCCGCCCGGTCACGATGGCGCGCCGCAACTGGTCGGCGATCTGCACCTTGAGCGGCGTCTGCTCGATGGGCGCCAGCGTCGAAGCGGCCGCGCCGGCCAGACCGGCGGTCACAGGCACCTGCTCAGCCACGGGCGCCTCCAGCGGCGTCGACGGGTGCCGACGCGACGACGACGACCGGCGGAATCGCCGCAAAGACGTCATCGTCGGCGGCGCCGCGCCACATCATCACGCCGAAACTCGCCGCGGCGTCGAGCACCGTCATGCCGGCATGCCAGACACCGGCGCGGTAAACCACCCCGAGCGTCGCCGGCAGCAGAAACGCCCGCGCCGAGGTCGGGTCGGGCGCGCCGGCCGCGTCGGCCGCCATCACGGTCACCACATACCGGCCCACGTCGAGTGGGAGGAACACCTGGGCGGCGTGCGGATGGCGCTCGACGCGGTCGATGGTGAGCGGCAGTGCCGACGGGGCGACGCGGTTGGTGTGGAACCGGGGCACGAGGTTCGGCACCGGCGCCAGCCATTCGCTGTAGATCCGCCGCGCACCGACCTGCGCGGGCACATCGACGAAGGCGCCATAGGGCGCGAAGAGCGCGGCGTCCGGGGCCAGCAGCGACAGCCTCACCGGGCTCCTCCCGGCGGCGGCACCTGCGCGCGCCAGTATGCGGCGATGTCGCCGCGTCGGCACACCCACACGCCGGCCCGGTGCTGAATGTGATCGAGAAAGGCGCGCAGCCCGCCGATGCGCCCGGGCTGTCCGACGACACGCGCGTGCAGCCCCACCGACATCATGCGCGGCTGATGCCGCGACTCGGCCAGCAGTTCCTCGAAGCTGTCGATGAGGAACTCACCAAAGGCGCGGCCGGTCACGAGGGGCCCACCGACGAGCTTCGCATCGTTGGTCGTGAGCGAGTACGGCACCACCAGGTGCGGACGGCCCGCGACCATCACCCAGTACGGCAGGTCGTCGTTGTAGGCGTCGCTGTCGTAGCCAAAGCCGCCGTGCTCCACCACCAGCCGGCGCGTCTGCGGTGACGGCGCGTAGCGGCAGTACCAGCCCTCTGGCGCCCGGCCGATGAGCCGCGTGATGCTCGCGTGGGCTCTGGCGATATGCTCGCGTTCGGTTGCTTCGTCGAGCAGGTAGTGCTCGACCCAGCGCCAGCCGTGGCACACGACGTCCCAGTCGGTGCCGGCAATCGCGCGCGCCACCGCCGGATTCCGCTCGAGCGCCACCGCCGCCGCGAACACCGTCAGCGGTACGCCGCGCTCGAGGAACAGCCGGTAGAGGCGCCAGAAGCCGACCCGGCTGCCGTACTCGAACATGCTCTCGGCGCCCAGATCGCGCAGCCCCTGCGGCACGCGTGCCTGTGCCACTTCGGTGAGCGTGGCATCGGAGCGGCCGTCGCCATCCTCGATCGAGTACTCCGACCCCTCTTCGTAGTTGAGGACGATGTTCACCGCGAGGCGCGCGCCGCCCGGCCAGGAGACATCGGGCGGTGTCTCGCCGTAGCCCACGAAGTCGCGCGCCGACGCCACGTCGTTCGTCACGGCCGACCTAATCCCGCGTCCCTTCGACCTTGCAGAAGAAGCAGCACCACTCACCCGTCGTCACGTTCGGCAGTGCGCGCAGGCCGAAGATCATGCCGTCGGCCGGTGCCGTCAGGTCAGCCAGCGTGTCACCGAAGATGTTCGTGATCGAGGCGATGGCATCGCCCTTCTGCATCATCGTGAGGAAGCCCACCCCGGGCGCCGGCAGGAAGATGCCCGAGGCGGCCGCCAGCAGCGCTTCCTGCTGGCCCTTGTAGCGTGGCGACGGATACTGCGCCTCGCCCGGAGACATCTTGTAGTGCCGCAGGATGTTCAGGATCGAGTTCGCCAGTTCGCGCCCGACCCGCGCGAACTCCGTGGGCGAGGTGGCCGACCGCCCCCCGAGTTCCACCGTGATGCCCACTTTGCCCGAGTCCTTCATGTGGGCCATGGGACTGCCCTTCGGGTTGAACGACGACATGATGCAGCCCCACCCGGGCCCCATCGCCGTCGCCAGTTCCACCGAGGCCGGTGACTCGTCGACGAAGATCGCCTTGTCGAGGAACGAATGCGCGCCGCCCGAGTGGATCGAGATCTCGAAGTCGGCCGTGGCCACCATGGCCGCGGCGTGCGCGGCCGCCATCCGTTCGGTGAGATACCCGTTGGCTCGCCCCGGATAGATCCGGTTCATGTCGTAGCTGAAGGTATCGAGCGGGTTGCCGCGCTGCGCGGCTTCGAACGCCGGCACGTTCATCACCGGCACCAGCACGACCGTGCCGGCGAGTTGCGCGGGATCGATCTCGCGCATCGCGATCTGGCAGGCCAGCGGGCCTTCGGGCTCGTCGCCGTGAATGGCGCCGTCCACCCAGAAACACGGGCCGCCGTGCGCGCCGTTGATGACCACGACCGGAATCTCGAGCGGCGTGCCGCCGGCGAGTGTGGTGACGGGCAGTGCGCCGCGCACGATCGTGCCCGGCGCGGCGGTGGCGGTACCTACGGCAACGGTCCTGGCAGCAGACATCATCAGATCCCCTGGAATTCCTGATATTTCTTCAACTGGTCGGGCGTGTAGACCTGCATGAACTCGATCTCGATGCCGCCGGCCTCGTTGTCGAGGAACGCCACCCAGCCTTCGGGGTGCGGGTGCGAGCCGAACGTCTGGCACGCCTGGCAGATGCGCAGCGACGCGCCCTGCGCCTCGGCATGCGCCAGCGCGGCGTCGATGTCATCCACTTCGTAGCAGATGTGATGCAGGCCTTCGGCGCCCCGCTGGTTGATCCAGGCGGCGAAACGGCCGTCGGGCTGCAGCGACTCGCACAGCTGGTACTCGATGCCGCCCAGATTGAAGAGCGCCACCCGGTTCTGCGACTTCGGGAAGACCTTGAGCTCGGTCGCGGCCGGCACGTGCAGGAAACGCGCATAGGCGGCCAGGGCCGCGGCGGCATCACGCACGGCGAACGCCATGTGCTTGATGCTCTTCACGTTCGGATTGTCGGACTTCATCATCGCTCCCCGTGGGTGGACACTATTCAAGCCCCGCCTTGAAAAGGGACAGTCCCTCGAATCGAGTCGACAACGCCCGCCATGCGCGCGCAGGCCTCGCGAATCTTCTCGACCGGCTGCGTGAGCGCCAGACGCACGAAGTCGTCGGTGTAGTCGCCGTAGACGACGCCGGGAAACACCAGCACCTTGCCCTCGCGCAGCAGCCGTTCGCAGAACGCCGTGGCGCCCAGGCCCACGCTCGACACATTGGCATAAACGAAGAAGGCGCCCTGCGGCTCCGCGTACGCAATGCCCATCGCGGCGAGGCCCTCGCAGAGCGCCGCGCGGCGCTCGTCGTAGGTGCGGCGCATCTCCTCCACGCAGTCCTGCGGGCCGGTGAGCGCGGCGAGCGCCGCGTGCTGGCTGACCGCGGCCGTCGAAATCGCCAGTCCGTTATGGATGGCGGCAAGGGCCGGCACGAGGTCTGCCGGCGCGGCGAAGTAGCCGACACGCCAGCCGGTCATCGCGTAGGTCTTCGAGAAGCCCGAGATGGTGATGGTGCGCTCGGCCATCCCCGGCAGCGATGCCACCGGCTGGATGCGGACCGAGCCGTAGGTCAGCTGCGCATAGATCTCATCCGAGATGACGAGCAGATCGTGCGCCCTGGCCACAGCGGCAATCCGCGCCACCTCGTCGGGCGGGGTGACGGTGCCCGTGGGGTTACTCGGGTTCACGACGACGACGATCTTCGTCTTCGGCGTGAGGTGCGCTTCGACCATCTCGGCCGTCAGCGTGAAGTTGGTCGCCATGGTCGTGCGGATGTCGACCACCTTCGCGCCAGCCAGTTCGGCCGCCTGATGATACGGGTGGTAGCCGGGGCAGGCCGCCACCATCTCGTCGCCGGGATCGAGCAGGCCGAGCGCCACGGTGAAGAGTGCCTGCTGCGCGCCCGGCGTCACGACGATCTGGCCGGGCGTGTAGCTGGCGCCGCCGCGTGTCAGGATGTCTGCCGCGATGGCCTGACGAAGCGGCAGGATGCCCTGCGCGTGGGTGTAGTGGGTGGCGCCCTTGGCCAGCGCCTCCTGACCCGCCTGCACGATGTGTGCGGGGGTGTCGAAGTCGGGGTCGCCGCGGCCCATCCGGATGACGTCGGTCAGGCTGTCGGCGATGTCCTGAAGCCGGGTGTTGACGCGCGCGTCTTTCAGCGCCGCGCGGTGAGCGAGACGAGTGGTGGGCATCGGGGTCAGAGTCCGTAGATGGTCGAGTACTTGCTCGTGAGGTGCGCGATGTAGGGCGCGGGATCGAGCGGACGGCCGGTGGCGCGCACCAGCAGTTCGTTGCGCGTGTAGCGGCGGCCGTGCTGGTGCACGTGGGTGGTCATCCACTCGCGCAAGGGGGTGTAGTCGGCGGCCGCGAGCCCGATCGACACGCGCTGGTCCTGCACGGCGGTTTCGAAGAGTTGCCCGGCCATCACGTTGCCGATCGTGTAGTTGCAGAAGGTCCCGATCTGCCCCGACGACCAGTGCACGTCCTGCAGCACGCCCAGCCGGTCGCTCGGCACGTCGAGGCCGAGGTATTCCTTGATCTTCGCGTTCCACGCCGCCGGCAGATCCCGGACCTTCAGGCTGCCGTCGATGAGCGCGGCTTCGATGTCGACGCGCAGCATGATGTGGAAGTCGTAGGTCAGTTCGTCGGCTTCCACGCGGATGAGCCCCGGCGCCACCCGGTTCACACCGCGCCAGAACGTCTCGACGTCGACATCGGCGAGCTGGTCGGGGAAGGCGGCCTTCGCCTCCGGGAAGTTCAGATCCCAGAACTCGCGGCTGCGCCCGACGTGATTCTCGAAGAGGCGCGACTGGCTCTCGTGCGCGCCGAAGCTCACGCCGCTCACCGCATACAGCCCGACCAGGTCGGTGGCCAGCGGCGTGCGCACGAAGGCCGGGTCGGCATACTGCTCGTAGAGCGCGTGGCCGGCTTCGTGCAGCGAGCCGAACAGGCTCGACGGCATCCAGTGCTCGTTGATGCGGGTGGTGATGCGGACGTCGTTTCTCGTGAACGACACCTCGAAGGGGTGCACCGTGGTATCGAGGCGGCCGCGGTGCAGGTCGTAGCCGATCTTCTTCGCCATCGAGAGGCCGAAGGCCAGTTGCGCCTCGCGCGGATAGGCGCGCTGCAGGAAGTCGATCCGCGGCGCCGGGCACTGGCCGATGGCCCGCACCAGCGGCAGCATCGCCGCGCGCAGCGTGGCGAAGAGCGGCTGCAGCGACGCCACCGTCTCGCCCGGCTCGAACCGGTACATCAGCGCATCGTAGGGATGCGCGGTGTAGCCGATGCACTCGGCCATCTCGCGGTTGAGGGCTACGGTCTCTTCGAGCGTCGGCACGAAGGCCGCGAAGTTGCTCTCGGCCCGCGCGTGCGCCCACACTTCGTGGCCGATGGCGCCCAGCTCGGCCCGTTTGGCCACCAGCACGCCAGGAATGCGCAGGTGGTAGTCGATGGCTTCGCGCCCCTGCGCGCAGTTCACCCGTTCGACGGCATCGGCAGCCAGACCCGCGGTCTCGGACTCGGCCTGGTCGAGCAGACGGCGGGTGTCATCCGAGACGAGCAGGTCGCGGGCCATCACGGTCAGGGTGGCTTCCTGCTTGGCGCGCGTCTCGGCGCCGCCCGGCGGCATCATCGTGCGCGCGTCCCAGGCCAGGATCTGCTTGGCGTTGATGAGGTCGTTGACCCGACCGATGCGTTCCAGAAATGCGTTGTAGCCCATCGTCGCCTAGACCTGCTTCCCGGCCGCCGCACGATTCGAGACAGCAGCAGTCGCCGCACACTGTATATTGTCGACCGGCGACACGCCAGCCGGCATTTTCGATCGAGCCAGAGAGGACGTATGCACGACGGCCTGAGGTGGAACACCAGTGAGCTGGTCGAGATGGCGGTGGCCGGCCCGGTGAGCCAGCCGGCGATCCGGCAAGGCGCCTATCTGCACTGGCCCGACGGCCGGGCCACGACGCTGCCGGGGATGTACGGCATCGTCTACAACGCCCGCGTCGGCGACCGCGCCTTTGGCTGGGCAGCCGATCATCTCGAACCGGGCGTGTCGATCGCCAACGCCGATGAACGCGCCGACTACGCCCTCCACTACCTGACCTGCATCGGCAACGAGGCCGAGGTCACGAGCGGTCTGGCGCGTGGCGCCCGCGGCATCGTGACCGGCGAACACGCGCGGCTGCTCGTGGACTTCGACCCCGACGTGCTCGAGCGGATGACCATCGGCGACACCGTACAGATTCGCGCGACCGGCCGCGGCCTGCGCCTCGACGGCCATCCGGCGCTCGAGTTCAAGAAGACCAGTCCGGCCCTGGCCGAGGCCTTCGGCCTCGCCGTCGATGGCGGGCGCGTCATCTGTCCGGTGGCCATGGAACTGCCAGCGCGCATCATGGGCTCGGGCGCGGAACTGAACGCCGAGTTCGTCGATCAGGATCTGATGTCGGGCGACCGGGCACTCATGGCCGACCTCGGCATCGACCAGATGCGGCTCGGCGACCTCATCGCCATCCGCGACGTCGACCATCGCTTCGGCCGGTCGTACCGCCGCGGCTGGATCGCCATCTGCCTCTGTATCCACGGCGATTCGGTGCTGACCGGGCACGGGCCCGGCATCCTCACACTCATCACCGGTCCTGAGGACGCGCTGGGCTTCACCATCGACCCGGCGGCCAACATCGCCACCACACTCTCCATCCGGAAGACGTCATGACCGCCCACACGATTGCGACCAATCGCGCCGATCTCATCGCCGTGTCAGTGGCTGGCGCCGTCGCGCACCCGAGCCTGCCGGCCCTGCCGGCCGAGCCGTATCGCTTCGCCGCCGATGGGACGGCCTTCTTGCTGCCCGCGTGGGGCGGCCTGGTCTACAACGTGTCGGTGGGCGACCGCGCCTTCGGCTGGGCCGCCGACTGCATTCATCCTGGCGTGAGCATCCGCCAGGTCGACGACATGAAGAACCGCGGCCTCATCACCTACGCGTGCGTCGGGAACCGCGCCACGGTCATGACCGGCCAGGCCGCCGGCACGCGCGGCGTCGTCACTGGCAAGTCGGGCCGCTTCTCCGAGCAGCTCATCGTGCACCTGCCGAAAGCGGCCCGCGCGAAGATGGCCGTGGGCGACCAGATCGTGGTCCGCGCCGAAGGGGTGGGCATGACGTTCACGGCGCACCCGGCGATCGCCATGCGCAGTCTCTCACCCGAGCTGCTGGCCGTGCTGCCGGCGCGCGAGGAAGACAGCCGCGTGCTCGTCGGCGTGACGGCGCGCATCCCGGCCCATCTCGTGGGCGCCGGTCTGGGCCTGACGTCCGAGGGCGGCAGCGTCCACATGCAGTCCACGGATCGGGCGCTGCTGGCCGAGCTCGGCCTCGACCGCCTGCGCCTGGGCGACATCGTCGCGCTCGACGACACCGACAGCCGCTTCAACCATGGCTACCTGCGCGGCGCCCGCGCGATCGGCGTCGTCTGCAGCACCGATGGCCCGCGCGCCGGCTACGGCCCGGGCATCACCGTGCTGCTCACCGCGCCGGCCGGCGAACTGGGCAGCTTCGACGCCCCAGGCGCCAACGTCGCCGATCTGCTGGCGTTCGAGCCGTAGCCGGCCTCGCGCATCACCTCGCGTCCGGCAGGAGGACGGCCGGGTACGTGCTGCGTGGCCCGTTGTCAGGCGGCGGAAGAGAGGAGGCCGGTGACGTCACGCAGGTGCTTGTCCGAACCGCCGGCGCGAAAGAACTTATCTTCTTGACGGTGGCGTCCTCGGGCGACGACAACGAAGCACGTGACCGTCGAGTGCTGCATGCCCTCCGTGATGAAGGGTAGGAGTACCCAATACTCCTCG
>JANNIB010000150.1:0-38185 GCA_031404695.1 Acidobacteriota bacterium | reverse complement strand
CGACCCAGTTCGGCAGCGCCTGCGCGCAGTACGGCCGCATCTACAAGCCCGTGGAGGAAATCTGCGACCGCAGCGCATCGCCCTGGGACGTCCAACAGCGTCGCCCGTCTCACGCCGATCGCCGCAAAGCCTTGCGCCGCCCCCCCCGCCCGGCGCCACGGCGATGACCGGCACGTTCCCGAGCCCGGCGACCACGCTCGGGAGCGCCCCTTCCATCCCGGCCACGACGATGATGACCCGCGCCGACGCCAGCCGCGCGCGTTCGGCCAGCACGCGGTGGATGCCGGCGACGCCGATGTCGTAGATGCGCACGACCTCGTTGCCCATGATGTCGGCGGTGATGGCGGCTTCTTCGGCCACCGGCAGGTCGGAGGTGCCGGCGGAGGCGACGACGATGGTGCCGCTGGCCCGCGGCAGCGGCTTACGCAGCGTGATAGCGCGGGCGACTTCGTGGTATTCGGCCCCCGGCACTCTCGCGCGAACCGCCTCCCAGGCCTCGGCGCTGGCCCGGGTCACCAGGAGCGGCGCATCGTGGGCGGCGATTCTGGCCGAGATCTCTGCGATCTGGGTCGGCGTCTTGCCAAGGCCCAGCACGACTTCCGGGAACCCCTGCCGAACCGCCCGGTGGTGATCCACACGCGCAAAGCCCAGATCTTCGTAGGGTTGCTGGCGCAGTTCCTCCAGCAGCTGGACTTCCGCCTCGGCGGTAGCGACCGAGCCGGCGCGGACGCCCTCGAGGAGGGCCCGAATCTCACCTGGTGTCATGACTGTAATGGCCTGTGTTTCGTTGACTTGGCCCGACTGTCCAATATAATCGTGATTTGTTTCCCGACACGCATCCACGAACCTAGCCCATGACGCTCGCCGATTCGCTCATTCTCGCGTCCTACTTCTTCGTGCTCGTGATCCTGGCCGTGTACGGGTGGCACCGCTACTACATGGTGTACCTCTACATGAAGCACAAGCACGAGGTGCCGGTGCCGCAGGGTCACTTCGACGAGCTGCCGGTCGTCACCATCCAGCTCCCGATCTTCAACGAGATGTATGTCGTGGACCGCCTGGTGGACGCCGTGTGCGCCATCGACTACCCGCGCGAGAAGCTCGAAATCCAGGTGCTCGACGACTCGACCGACGAGACCTGCGCCATCGCCGAGAACGCCGTCCGCCGCCACGCCGCGGCCGGCATCGACGTCAAGTACATCCACCGCACCGACCGCTCGGGCTACAAGGCCGGCGCCCTCGAAGCCGCCATGAAGGTGGCGCGCGGCACCTACATCGCCATCTTCGACGCCGACTTCATCCCCAATCCCGACTTCCTGCTGGCGACGGTGCACCACTTCACCGACCCCAAGGTCGCGATGGTGCAGACGCGCTGGGGCCACCTGAACGAAGACTACTCGCTGCTCACGAAGATCCAGGCGATTCTGCTCGACGCCCATTTCGTGCTCGAGCACGGCAGCCGCAATCGTGGCGGCTGCTTCTTCAACTTCAACGGCACGGCCGGCATCTGGCGGCGTGACGCCATCATCGATGGCGGCGGCTGGCAGCACGACACGCTGACCGAAGACCTCGACCTCAGCTACCGGACGCAGCTGCGGGGCTGGCGGTTCGTGTTCCTGCCGGGCCATGTCGCCCCGGCCGAACTGCCGGTCGAGATGAACGCCTTCAAGAGCCAGCAGCATCGCTGGGCCAAGGGCTCGATCCAGACCTTCCTGAAGCTGATGCCGCAGATCCTGCAGTCGGATCAGCCCTTCAAGGTCAAGGCGGAGGCGTTCTTCCATCTGTCGGCGAACTTCAACTACCCGCTCATGTGCGTGCTGGCGGTGCTGATGGCGCCGTCGATGGTCATCCGCTACAACATGGGTTGGTACGAGATGCTGCTCATCGACGTGCCGCTGTTCCTGGCGGCGACCGCGTCGGTGGCCAACTTCTACATGGTCTGCCAGCGCGAACTGTATCCGCGCTCGTGGACCGAACGCCTGCGCTACCTGCCGCTGCTGATGTCGATCGGCATCGGGCTGGCGGTGAACAACACCAAGGCCGTGCTCGAAGCGATCTTCCACAAGCCGAGCGAGTTCAAGCGCACGCCGAAGTACCGCATCGAAGGTACCGGCAACGGCAACGGCGGCGGCGAGTGGATGGGCAAGAAGTACCGCCAGGCCGTGGCCATCCAGCCGCTCATCGAACTGGGCCTCGGGCTCTACTTCACCGGCACGCTCTTCTACGCGCTGGCCAACGGCATCTACGGCACGGTGCCGTTCCTGATGCTGTTCCAGGTGGGCTTCCTCTACACCGGGCTGCTCTCGATCATCCAGCAGTTCGGCGGCGACCTCGACTTCAAGCCGGTCGCCAGCAAGCAGATCTAGGGCGGGTCCCGGGTCTCGGGGCTCGGGTCTCGGGAAATGCCAGCGGCCCGCTCTCGTCGAAGCCTGCGCCTCCCACACACGGGGGTAATCCCGTGAGACACGCGGCCGACACGCTCGAGAGTGAGCGCCTGCGGGTGCGGCGGTTCACCCTCGACGACCTCGATCTGCTGGCGCGGCTGCTCGCTGACCCGGAGGTCACGCGGCACCTTGGCGGACCGAAGGACCGCGCCGGCGCCGAAGCGACGCTGCGCGCGCGGGGGCTCGACTACTACGACCAGCATCCCGGCCTCGGCATGTGGGCCACGATCGAACGCGCCACCGGACGCGCCGTCGGCTTCCACGTGCTGAACTACATCCACGGCGAGCAGTTCATCCAGGTCGGTTACGCGCTCTTCCGCTATGCGTGGGGACAGGGCTACGCCACCGAGATGTCGGTGCGGCTGATGCGCTACGGCTTCGACGACCTGGCGCTGCCGCAGATCTGCGCCATCACGAATCTCGAGAACTCCGCCTCGCAGCGGGTGCTGCTGAAGGCCGGCCTGGTGCGCAAGGGAGAGCGGACCTTCACGCATCCCGCGCTGGCGGGCGAGGGGCCGATGGCGTGGTTCGAGGCCGATCGCGCCACCTGGCATTTGTAACGGGGTCGGTCACCGTCACCGGTTGTAACCGTGACAGACCCCGTTACAACTCGTGACGGTGACAGACCCCGTTACAAATGCCAGGTGCTATGGTGGCGGCGTGCTGACCCGCGCCGCTGTCCTCATCCTGGCCCTGGTTGCCGTTTCTGCCACACGCAGCGGCACCCTCCACGCCCGCCAGACCTCCGCGCCGGCGTTCGACGTCCTCATCACTGGCGGACGCGTGGTGGACGGCACCGGCGCAGCGTGGTTCGTGGCCGACGTCGGCGTGCGCGGCGATCGCATCGCCGCCATCGGCGACCTGCGGACCGCCACGGCAACGACCCGCATCGACGCCACCGGTTTCACCGTGGCACCGGGGTTCATCGATCCGCACGTCCACGCGCGCGAGCGGATCTTCGCGCTTCCCACCGCCGAGGGCTATCTGCTGCAGGGCCTGACGACCGTCGTCGATGGCAACGACGGCAGCTCGCCGCTGCCGCTCACGCCGTGGTTCGAGAAGCTGCAGAGCGCCACCATGTCGCCGAACGTGGCGCTGTTTGTCGGCCATGGCACCGTGCGCGACGCGGTGATGGGATCAGCCAACCGCAAGGCGACAGCGGCGGAACTCGCGAAAATGCAGGCGCTGGTGGCGGAGGCGATGCGCGAGGGCGCGCTCGGCCTTTCGACCGGCCTGGCCTACGTGCCGGGCACCTACGCGCCCACCGACGAGATCGTGGCTCTCGCCCGCACCGCGCGCGAGCACGGCGGGATCTACATCTCGCACATGCGCGACGAGGGCGGCGGCGTGCTCGACTCGGTGAAGGAGACGATCGCGATCGGCGAAGGCGCGAAGATCCCGGTGCAGATCAGCCACCACAAGGTGGGCGGCCGCAAGCAGTTCGGGCAGAGCGTGCAGTCGCTGGAGCTCATCGCAGCGGCGCGGGCGCGCGGCGTCGACGTCACATTCGACCAGTATCCCTACACCGCGTCGCAGACCGGCCTGTCGCTCATCTTCCCGCGCTGGGCGCTGGCCGACGACAAGCTCAACGAGCGCCTCGCGAGCGCGGGCCAGCGGCGCGAGATCAAGACCGGGATGCTGTCGTTCATCGACGAGCGCTTCGGTGACGACCCGTCGAGGATTCAGCTGGTGCGCTGCGGCCACGATCCGGCGCTCGCCGGCAGGACCGTCAAGGACCTGCTCGTGGCCGCGAAGCAGCCGCTCACCCAATCGGCGATGGCCGAGATGGTGATCGAGCTGCAGCTCAAGGGCGGATGCAGTGCCATCTTCCACGCCTATGACGAGCCCGATGTCGAGCGCTTCATGCAGTCGCCATTCGGGATGATCGGGTCGGACGGCAGCCTCACGAAGCCCGGCGACGGCGCGCCGCATCCGCGGGCCTTCGGCACCTATCCGCGCGTGCTCGGCCGCTACGTGCGCGAACGCAGGGTCCTCACCCTCGAAGACGCCGTGCGCAAGATGACGTCGTTCCCGGCGGCGCGGCTCGGACTCACCGATCGGGGCGTGCTCAAGGCCGGACTTGCCGCCGACATCACCGTCTTCGATGCGGCCACGATCGCCGACAAGGCGACCTTCACCGACCCCCACCACTACTCGGAAGGCGTGCGCTACGTGCTCGTCAACGGCCGGGTGACGATCGACAAGGGCGTGCACACGGGCGCCCGCGCCGGGCGCGTGCTGCGTCGGCCAGGGTCGATGTAAACGGGGTCAGACCCCGTTACAAAGGCGGTTGTTTCTGCAACGCGTGGCCTGGCTTGACGGTCTGACTCGGCGGGGGCGCCTCACCCGTTTCCACCCAGCGCACCAGGCGGTCGAAGGCGTCCTGCACGGTGGGGATGTAGGACGGGCCCTCGCTCATCGCCTTCGCCACGTCGGGGTCGAGCCCCATCCGCGAGGCGATGTACATGAACGACTGCGTGCCGTCGTCGTCACCCGACATGTGCCACACCCCGTCAACCAGATACAGCCGGTGGCGGTCGGCGGGGGAGACGCGGGCGCGATAGGCTTTCAGTTCGGTGATGACGAAGTCGTCCCACGTGCCGGCCACTTCGATGGTCGGCACCTGCAGCCGTCCAGTCGAGTTCCCGCCGGCCGCAGCCGGCGCCGGCGCGGTGGCGGCACGCACCGCCCCGGCGGCGGTGTACGGCCACAGTCGCCGCGCCTCGACCGGCGTGCCGATCGCCTCGGCGAACGCCACCACCTTCGGATCCGTCGCCGGCAGTCCCGGATGGGCCTTCGGATCGATGTCGGGCCACAGCGCCGCCAGGCGCGCCTGCCGCGCCTGGCGCGTCGGCAGGTCTGCCCCGGCGCCGGCAACGATCACTACGCCGGCGTAGGGCGTGCCGGCAGTCTCGGCCGCCCGGCGGGCGATGCCGCCGCCCATCGACAACCCGAGGAGATAGCGTCGGGTCGGCGCCTTGTCGAGCCTGCTGACCAAGGCGCCGGCGGCGTAGGCGGCAAACCGGTCGGTCAGCGTCAGACCGCTCGCCGCGTCGATGGCGCCGTCGCGATCGACGCTGGCGTAGGCGAAGCCCGAGGCCACCGCGTGCCGGCCGATGACGTCGTCGAGCGCGGTCTCGTCGGTGCCGATGACCTCACCGCTGCGACTGAAGTTGTTGCCGCCCGACCCGCCGTGCGCGCCGATGACCAGCGACCCGTTCCATCCAGATTCGGGATAGCGCAGCACGTAGCGCTTGGCCACGGTGGCCCCGTTCAGGAAGAGCGGCGTAGTGCCTTTGACCTCGACCACGCCCGCGGCGCGGGTTTCCATGCCGTCTGAGAACGGCGGGTGCGACTGCCCGACGAGCACGACGCCGCTCATCACCGTCGCGACGAGAGTGCGAACTGCGTTGATAGGCATGGCGATGCGCGTAGACATCCGCATCAGAAGGTCGCGATCGGGTTGACCGGCGAACCCGATCCGCCGGGGGCCGGCAGCGCCGCCACCGTGAGCATGAACGCCCAGCGCTTGAGACGGGCGGCGACCTTCGCCACCTCCTCGAGATCGGCGACGTCGATCATCGGCATGCCGAGGGAGTTGATCGACAGCATGTGAATCGGCCGCGGGAAGCCCTCGATGTTCGACGGCTGCACGTCCTGCACGGCGTCGCTGCTGATGAGCGCGATGTCGCGCTTCTTGAACCACGGCATCACCGACACGTGGAAGCCGGCGGCCTCGCGCGCGGCCGGCCACGGGCCTTTCTCGGCGCGCCGCGCGAAGCGGCCCGTGCGCAGGAACAGCGCGTCGCCGCTGCCGATCGTCACGCCCGAGAACTTCTCCCACGCTTCGAGATCCGAGGCGTAGATGGGGGTGCCGGGCTCGAGATACGGCACCCCGCGCATCAGCGGGATGTCCACCAGCACGCCGCGCGTGATGAGTCCGTCCTTGAACCCGAGAATGCTGTTCTTCATGCAGCCCGGACCTTCGCCGAAGCCCTCGCGGGTCGGCGTCGCCTGGTGATATTTCGCGATCTCCCAGCCGTTGTAGGTCTTGCCCTCGAAGATGTAGTGGCAGAGCGAATCCATGTGGGTGGTGGTAGTGGCGTGGTAGGTGGACGAGATGACGTCCATCGCCGCGCCCGATCGCATCTTCCCGTCGGGCCCCATCAGGAACTCGATCTTGAACGGCGTCGGGTTGTCGGCGAGCACCTCCTTGTCGAGGGTGTGCGCCATCGACACCGACAGCCCCTCACGCACCAGCGCCGCCGCCTCTTTGCGCTTCGCGGCGGTGATGAGGTTGAAGGTGCCGATCTCGTCACTGGCGCCCCAGCGGCCCCAGTTCGAGATGTCCTTCATCATCTGGACCACCTCGGCCCGGCTTGGATTCGGCGGCGGGGCCGCGGACGGGCCCTGCGCGCCGAGTCCGGGTGCCAGGCCGGCCAGGCCCGCTGCGCCAATCGTCGCCACGCCGAGCATCACCAGCCGTCTCATATGTCGCATGTCAGCCTCCCGACGGCGGGGAGGATATCACTTGGGGCTGGGGGCGGGGGGCTGGGCTGGGGCGTGTATCGTCACGCGTGCCAGAAGGCGAGTGCATCGCCGAGGCAGAGCGATGCGTTCGTGTGACGCTGCACGCCCTGGCCGCCAGCCCCCAGCCCCCCAGTCCCTGTAAGATCCCCCCATGGCTGATGTGAAGGCGAAAGCCGGGCTCGAAGACATCGTCGCGACCGACTCGAGCATCTGCTTCATCGACGGCGATCGCGGCGTGCTCTCCTATCGCGGCTACGACATCCACGACCTCGCCAGGTTCGCCACCTTCGAAGAGGTCTGTCACCTGCTGTGGCACGGCCACCTGCCGCAGAAGCACGAGCTGGGCGACCTGCAATCGCAGCTCGCCGCCGCCCGGCCGCTGCCGGAACCGATCGTCCGGCTCATGAAGATGCTGCCGCCAGGCGACGGCATGGACGCGCTGCGCACGCTCACCTCGGCGCTCGCGCACTACGACGCCGACGCGCACGACAACTCGCCGCGCGGCTCCTACCGCAAGGCCGTGCGTCTCACCGGACAGATGGCGAGCCTCGTGGCCACCTGGGGCCGGCTGCAGACCGGCGGTGGTCCGATCGCGCCCGATCCGGCGCTCGGGCACGCCGCCAACTTCCTGTACATGCTGCTTGGCGAACGTCCCGATCCGGTGGCGGTGCGGGCGATGGACGTGGCGCTGGTGCTGCACGCCGACCACGAGCTGAACGCCTCGACATTTGCCGCCCGCGTCGCCGCCGCCACCCTCACCGACATGCATTCGGCGGTAGTGGCCGGCATCGGCACCCTCAAGGGGCCACTGCACGGCGGCGCCAACGCCGAGGTGATGAAGATGCTGCTCGAGATTGGCGAAGACGCGCCGCCCGATCGCATCGACGCCTTCGTGCGCGCCAAGCTGGCGCGCAAGGAGAAGATCTCAGGCTTCGGGGCACCGCGTCTACACCACCGAAGATCCGCGCGCGACGCACCTGCGCCAGATGTCGCACGACCTCGGCAAACGCGCCGGCAACCTCAAGTGGTTCGCCATGTCCGAGCGCATCGAGTCGATCGTGAAGGCCGAGAAGAAGCTCAACCCGAACGTCGATTTCTACTCGGCGTCGATGTACTACACGATGGGGATCGCCATCGACCTCTACACGCCGATTTTCGCGGTGAGCCGCATCTCGGGCTGGTCGGCGCACGTGCTCGAGCAGCTGGCGAACAACCGCCTGATCCGCCCGCGCGCCGAATACACCGGGCCCGCGTATCCGCAGATCTGGGTGCCACTGGATCAGCGATGAGCCGCGCCGGGGCAGTCGCGGCGGCGGGCCTCGCCCTGATCCTCGTCGGCGCTGGAAGCCACCCGGCCGCGCAGCCGCGGGCTGAGTCGCGGGAAGTGCGCCAGCTCGTCACCTTCCGCTTCCTGCCGGGCCAGACCCGCGCCGCGCTCGATATCTACCGCTCCGCGCTGTTACCGATCTACCGCGCCGTCGACGCCATGCGCACGGTGCGCGTGTATGCGGAGGTCGAGAGCCCCGAGCCGCTCGACCTCATGGTGGTCACCCACTATGCCGACATGGCCGGGATGGACCGCGCCAACCGGGCGATGCGCGCGCTGCCGCCCGACGGCCCGTCGATCGGCCAGCTCTATCAGCAGGTGGCCGACCTGAGCCTCGGCCATCACGACCAGTTCGTGGAGGTGATCTCGCCGCCGAACATCGCCGCGACGCCGGATGGCCTGCTCGAGGTGCTGGAGTTCCTGCGGATCCAGACCGGCGGCGACGGCGCCTTCGAGCGGCAGATGCTCGACGTCGTCCACCCGTGGGAAGAGGAGCTGCCGATTCGCAACCTCATCGTCCGCTCCGAAACCGCGCGTTTTCTCGTCGCCGACGGCTGGGACTACCTGCGCACCTACGCGGTGCGGGACCTGGCCGCCTGGCAGGCCTATGCCACCGCGCGCGCCCGGCACCCGGCGGCGTTGGTTTCCAGCCGCATGGTCGAGCAGCGCAAGACGATGATCCTGCGTGAGATGCCCGACCTGCGGGTACGCTGAAAGCTCAGGCCATGCACGAACTGTTCGCCAACATCCCGAATGACATGTTCGCCCTGATGGTCGGCATCCCGCTCATCATGGCGGCGGCCGCGATCGGCGTGGGCTGGAAAGCCCGTCAGGCGGCCCTGCGGCGGCGCGAGGCGGGCGCCCCCCGGCAGCTGGCCGAAGACGCCCTGGCGGCCGGATTCACGGTGGCGGTGGTGCCGATCGGCTTTGCCCTGCTCATGATCTGGGGGCGTCTGGGCTGACGAATCCGTCCGTCCGGTCGAACCCGACGCGCGTCCGGATGGTCAAGGCCGGGCCCCTGAGCCATAATGAGGGGTTCATCCAACCGTGTTGAAGCAGAGCCTCGTCCGTAATTTCGCCATCGTCGCCCACATCGACCATGGCAAGTCGACGCTGGCCGACCGTTTCCTCGAGACGACCGGCGCCCTCCAGGCCCGCGAGCTCGAGGCCCAGCACCTCGACAGCATGGACCTGGAGCGTGAGCGCGGCATCACGATCAAGGCCCATCCCGTCCGCTTGAACTACCTGGCGAAGGACGGCCAGAAGTACATCCTCAACCTCATCGACACGCCCGGGCACGTCGACTTCGGCTACGAAGTGACCCGGTCGCTGGCCGCCTGCGAGGGCGCGCTCCTGCTGGTGGACGCGTCGCAGGGGGTGGAAGCGCAGACGCTGGCCAACGCCTACCTCGCGGTCGACGGCGGCCTCGAGGTCATACCGGTCATCAACAAGATCGACCTGCCGAGCGCCGAGCCCGAAGAGGCCCGCCGGCAGATCGAAGAGATCATCGGCCTCGACGGCGCCGGCGCCATCCTGGCCAGCGCCAAGGAAGGCCTCGGCGTCGGCGACATCCTCGAAGCCGTCATCGCCCGCGTCCCGGCGCCGGTGGGCGACCCCGAGGCGCCGCTCAAGGCGCTCATCTTCGATTCCTGGTACGACCCGTACCGCGGCGTCATCGTGGTCGTGCGCGTGCTCGACGGCACGCTCAAGCCGGGCATGAAGGTCCGCTTCATGGCCACCGCGCAGGACTACGAGGTCGAGCAGCTGGGCGTCTTCACGCCCAAGCCGCTCGAGATGGCCGAGATCGGCGTCGGCGAAGTCGGCTTCATCAACTGCGGCATCAAGCGCATCGCCGATGCCCAGATCGGCGACACCGTCACCGAGAGCGGGCGGCCGGCGACCGAAGCTTTTCCCGGCTTCAAGCCGCTCAAGCCGATGGTGTTCGCCGGGCTGTATCCGGTCGAGAGCCACGCCTACGGCGAGCTGCGCGAAGCGCTCGAGAAGCTGCGCCTGAACGACTCGGCGTTCTTCTTCGAACCCGAGACCTCGGCGGCGCTCGGCTTCGGCTTCCGCTGCGGCTTCCTCGGCCTGCTGCACATGGAGATCGTCCAGGAACGTCTCGAACGCGAGTTCGACATGGACCTCATCACGACGGCGCCGGGCGTGCTCTACCGGGTGACCACGACCGACGGCGCGGTGCGCGAGATCGACAGCCCGGCCAAGCTGCCCGAGGCCGGCACCATCCAGACGCTCGAGGAACCGGTCATCACGGCGATGATTCTCACCCCCGGCGAACACGTCGGCGGCATCCTGCAGCTCTGTCAGGACAAGCGCGGCGTGCAGAAGGCGCTCGAATACAAGGCCGCCAACCGCGTGCTCATCACCTACGAGATGCCGTTCAACGAAGTGGTGCTCGACTTCTACGACCGGCTGAAGACGATCTCGCGCGGCTACGCCTCGCTCGACTACCACGTCACCGGCTACTGGGCCTCGCCGCTGGTCAAGCTCGACATCCTGGTGAACGGCGAGTCGGTCGATGCGCTGTCGATGATCGTGCACCGCGACCGCGCCTACGATCGCGGCAAGCAGCTGGTGGCGAAGATGCGCGAGCTGATTCCGCGGCAGATGTTCGAGGTGGCGATTCAGGCGGCGATCGGCGCCCGCATCATCGCCCGCGAGTCGGTCAAGGCGATCCGCAAGAACGTGCTCGCCAAGTGTTACGGCGGCGACATCTCGCGCAAGCGCAAGCTGCTCGAGAAGCAGAAGGAAGGCAAGAAGCGGATGAAGCGGGTCGGCACCGTCGACATCCCGCAGGAAGCCTTCCTGGCCGTGCTGAAGCTCACCGGAGACTAGGGGTGACCACCGTGGCATTCGAGAAGTCGACCGTCCGCGAGTACTTCGAGTCGATCGTCGTCGCCGTCGTGCTGGCCCTGTTCATCCGCACCTTCGTCGTGCAGGCCTTCAAGATTCCGACCGGCTCGATGGAGCCCAACCTGCTGGTCGGCGATCACCTGCTGGTCAACAAGTTCGTCTTCGCCCCGACCGCCAGCGGCCTCGAGCGCCTGCTGCTGCCGATGCGCCCGATCGTCCGCGGCGACGTCGTGGTCTTCAAGTTCCCCGAAGACCCCGAGCGCGACTTCATCAAACGCATCATCGGCCTGCCGGGCGAGACCATCGAGGTCAAGGGCACGCAGGTGCTGGTGAACGGCACGGCCATCGAGCAGCCGTTCGCCCACTTCCTGCTGCCGCACGACCCCAACGCGCCGCTCATCCCCGGCGACCCGCGCGAGCGCTTCGGGCCTTACACGGTGCCGGCCGACCACTACTTCGCGATGGGCGACAACCGCGACAACTCCCAGGACAGCCGCTACTGGGGCGCGCTGCCGGCCCATTACGTGAAGGGCCGTGCACTCATGATCTACTGGTCGTTCGACGACGCGCCCGGCGGCTCCGGCGCCGCGCAGCTGCTGGGCGGCACCCGCTGGTCGCGGCTGCTGCACCAGATTCACTGACGCGGTCCGGCCGAGGCCGGCCGGCTACAGTCCGCGGTCGCTGCCGCCGATAGCCCGCTTGGGTCCCCCCGAGCGAAGGCCAGGCAGACATGTCGACGATCATCAAGCTCCTCATCACCGCGCTCGTGCTGAACGCGTGCTTCCAGGGCGGACGTTCGGCGTGGGGGTTCTACCAGTTCCAGGACGCCGTGCAGCAGGCGGTGCTCTTCAGCACCACGCAGACGCCCGAGCAGCTCAAGGCCCGCATCGCCAGCGAGGCCGTCGAGATGGAGAAGGAGCTGGACCCGGCCACCTTCAGCGTCGCCTACCAGGGCATCCAGGCGCGCATCAAGGCCCGCTACACCGACGAGGTGCCGCTGGTGCCCGGTGGCTACAATTACAAGTGGCTGCACGAGCTCGACGTCGACATGCGCCGGATGGCGTATTGACGGCGACCGGCCGGCGACTCTCTTAGTCCTGCAGGGCGGCGTGCGCGGCATGCGCGGCGCGAGCCACCGCGTCGAGCGTGCGTGTGAGCTGCCTCGTCGTCGCGCGCACGAACGCCTCATCGGACAGGCCGTCGATGTTCGCCCGCACGTTCGACGCGGCGCCGTCGGCCGCCGCCTTGAGCAGCCCGATGGCCACCACGATGTCGCTGGTGGCCACGCGCGCTCCGGCCGCCGCCACCTCGCGCGTGCGCTCGAGGGCGTCGGCGCAGAGCCGCGAAGTCTCGAGCGGCACCCGCGTCGCTTCACGGGTGGCGTCGGCGATCGCCTGCTGCCGCGCCTCGAACTCCGCCGGCGTGTCTCTAGGGTGGCGGGTCGCCGCCATCAGCGCCAGGACCGCGGCGGTGTCGTCGTCGGCAAGGCGGGTGAGGGCTACGCGCAGTGTGGCCAGGTCGCGCGCGGCCAGGTCGAGCCGCGTCCGCTCGTCCGGGGTGTCGTGTCTGGTGCGCGGCAGCGCCGCGACCATCGCACTCACCGCGGCGCCGAGGGCGCCGGCGATGGCGGCGGCGGCGCCGCCGCCGGGCGCCGCGGTCGGGGCCGCAATGCGGTCGAGCACCTCGGCCAGGGGCAGTGCGGTCAGTGGGTTCATGGGCGAAGGCTCCCTGCCCGGCCGGCCACGAGCCGTCCGCGTTTGACGACACCGGCGATGACCGGCGCGTTCACCCGCGCCAGGTCGGCGAGCGTGCCGTCGATGAGCACGCAGTCGAGCAGCTTGCCGTGCTCGAGGCTGCCGATGTCGTGCGATCGGCGCAGCGCCGCGGCGCCGTTGACGGTGGCGGCAATCAGCGCCTCCTCGAGAGTCAGCCCCATGCCGAAGGCCGCGAGTGCCATGACAAACGGCATCGACGGTGAAAAGCCGCCGCCCGGGTTCATGTCGGTCGCCAGGGCCACCGGCACGCCGCGCTCGATGAGCATGCGTGCCGGGGCGTAGCGTCCGAGCTTCAGGAAGAAGGCCGCCGCCGGCAGCAGCGTCGCCACCACGCCGGCAGCGGCGAGCGCGTCGGCGCCGGCAGCATCCACGTGGATCAGATGGTCGGCCGACACGGCTCCCACGGCGGCGGCGGTCATCGCGCCGCCGCTCAGCGCGAGTTCGTCGGCGTGGATGCGCGGGCGTAGTCCCAGGGGCTTGCCGGCATCGAGGATCGCGCGCGACTCGGCCGGCGTGAAGACGCCGTGTTCGCAGAAGACATCGTTCCATTCCGCCAGCCCCTCGCGGGCTACCGCCGGCAACATCTCCTCGATGACCAGCCGCACGTAGTCGTCGCGGCGGTTGCGATATTCGACCGGGATCTCGTGGGCGCCCATGAAGGTGGGGGAGAGGTCCACCGCCTGGCGCGCGGCCAGCGCGCGGATCGCGCGCAGCATCTTCAGTTCGGTCGCGGTGTCGAGCCCGTAGCCGCTCTTCACCTCGCAGGTCGTCGTGCCCTGGGCCAGGGCCTCGGCCAGACGCGGCAGGGCGCTGGTCACGAGCTCGGCTTCGCTGGCCGCGCGCGTGTCGGTCACCGTCCGCACGATGCCGCCGCCGGCCGCCGCGATCTCGGCGTAGCTGGCGCCGGCCAGCCGCCGGGCGAGTTCCTCGCGCCGATCGCCGCCGTAGACGATGTGCGTGTGCGAGTCCACGAAGCCGGGCACGACCGTCATGCCGCGGGCGTCGATCACGGTGGCAGCGGCCTCGAGCGAGATGCCGCGCCCGACCTCGTCGGCCGGGCCGACCGCCACGATGCGCCCCCGCCAGGCGGCAATCGAGGCGTGGGCGATGGCCGCGATATCGCCCTGCGCGGGGCCCGCACGTGGAGCGGTGCCGCGGCAGGTGGCCACCACGTCCGCGTGGTCGATGAGGACGTCGGCGCGGGTTATGACGGGCTCACCAGGCGGCGGCGCACGTCGTCGGGCGCCAGGCCCGCGACCAGCACGCGCTTCTGTCTGGAGGTGTCGCCGTGGACGAGCGAGACGCAGCGTCTGGGGAGGTCGAGGGCATCGGCGAGGAAGGCGAGGAGCGCGGCGTTGGCGCGGCCGTCCACCGGCGGCGCGGCCAGCCGCACCACCAGCGCCCCCTCGCGTTCGCCGGCGAGGGCCGACCTGGAGGCGCGTGGAATCACCCGGACCTCGACGTAGGTGCCGCCGGGGCCCTCACGCATCATGCGGGTCAGCCGTTCTGCGTGCGGACGGCCGGAAGCTCGACCGTGGCCGGCGTGGCCGGTGCCAGGCCGACGCCGCTCTCGGCCGGCCGCGGGCGCATCAGGCGGATCTTGTCGTCGCGATCCTTCTGATCCTGCTCGCGCACGAAGTCGAGCGAGTTCTTGAGCGCGTTGATGATGGCCTCGACGGAGGTCTCGGTCTCGCGCCGGCGGGCGCGCAGTCCGTCGATCTCGCGCTGCAGGTCGTCGTAGCGGCTCTGCGCCTTCTGCACCAGCAGGTCGGCACGCCCCTCGGCGTCGCGCAACACCCGCTGGGCATCGCGCTCGGCGGTCTCGCGCATCTCGTCGGCGAGGCGCTGGGCGCTCAGCAGCGTGTTCTTCAGGCTCTTCTCTTCCGAGCGGTGCTCGGCCAGCAGTTCCTCGAGCCGCGCGACGTCCTGGCGGAGGCGGTCGGCCTCGCGAATCGCACCCTCGTAGTCGTCGGCCACCTCGGCCAGCAGCGCATCGACTTCGCCGCGGTCGTAGCCGCGCATCGCGGCCTTGAATTTCTGCTGACGGAGGTCCAGAGGCGTGACGTTCATGATTCCAGTTCTCCACGGCGCCGGGCGCCTGCGCTCAGTGCCGTTCGCCGAATATCGCGCTGCCGACCCGGACGATCGTCGCGCCTTCCTCGATGGCCACTTCGAAGTCGTGGCTCATGCCCATCGACAACTCGGTCAGTCGCTCCGCCGGCACGCCCGAGGCCGCCAGCTGGTCGCGCAGCGCCACCAGCCGCCTGAACCATGGCCGCGCCTGGTCGGGGTCGGCGACGGCCGGCGGCAGCAGCATCAGCCCCACCAGATCCACCGCCCGCAACCCCGCCGCCGCGGCGAAGATGCCGGGCACCTCATCCGGCGAGGCGCCGAACTTGGTCGCCTCACCCGCCAGGTCCACCTGCACCAGCGCCCTGGGCCGCCGCCCTGCCGCGGCCGCCCCTTCGTCGATCTTCGTCAGCAGGCCCACGCTGTCAACGGCGTGGATCCAGTGAAAAGCCTCGGCGGCCTTCCGTGCCTTGTTCGACTGCAGGTGGCCGATGACGTGCCACCGAATCGTAATGTCGGTCGTCTCGGCGATCTTCTGCAGGCCTTCCTGCACTTTGTTCTCGCCGAAATCCTGCTGGCCGGCGGCCACCGCCGCCCGCACATGGTCGGCGGTGTAGGTCTTCGAGACGGCGACCAGGCGCACCGCGGCGGCATCGCGTCCGGCGCGGGCGGCCGCCGCGGCCATCCGGCCGCGGACGTCGGCCAGCCGGGCGGCGATGGTGGCGGTCAGATCGCTCACCGGACCGGCGGCTTGAGCTGCGCCAGCATGCCCTTGGCCTGCGCGGCGAACTGACCCGACGGCGCCAGCTTCATGTATTCCTCGAAGCTCGCCACGGCCTCGGGGACCTTGCCTTCGTTGAGCAGCGCCATGCCGAGCTGGAAGCGGGCGTCGGCGTGGGTCGGGCTGGCCTTCACGGTTTCCTCGAACTTCGCCTTCGCCTCGGGGATCTTGCCGGCGTTCCACAGGATGATTCCCTGGTTGTAGATGGCGTCGGCATTACCGCCCGGGGACGACGCCGACACCTTCGCGCTGACCGCGGCCGCTTCATCGAAGCGCTTCTGCGTGTTGTAGAGCGTGGCGAGGGCGGTGAGCGTCTCGGTGTGGTCCGGCTTCTGCTCGAGGCCTTTGGTCCAGTTGGCTTCGGCCTGCTTCTCGTCCTTCTTCTGCAGGTAGGCGTAGCCGATGTTGTAGTAGCACTCGTGGCAGGTCGGTTGCGCGACGATCGCCGCCTGGAACTTCGCGATGGCGGTGTCGAAGTCGTTGGCCTTGCTGGCGGCCACGCCCTCGTCGAAGGCGATCTTCAGCGCCGCCATCTTCGGGTCGGCGCCTGGCGGCACCGGCGACAGCCTGATGGTGACTTCCGCCGTGTTGCCGACGCGGACGCGCACATCTGCGAAGCCGGAACCGAGTTTGTCGGCGGTGGCGGTGACCCGGTAGCCGCCCGACTGCAGGCCCAGCTGCACGAACTCCCCGCGCTTGTCGCTCTTGGTGGCGAGCTTGCGGCTGCCGCCTTCCATGAACTCGATGCTCACGACGGCATCGGGGACCGGCTTGCCATCGGGGCCGACCACCTTGCCTTTGACCAGTCCGGTCTGCGCGGCGGCGGGCGCGGCGAGGGCCAGGACGACGGCGGCGGCGAGCAAGCGGGTGAGGGTGCGGTGAATCATGGCGCGAGAGACTCCTGGGCCCAGTGTAGCGCGAAGGCCCCGCCTCCGCCGGGGGTGGCCGGAGGCCGGTTGGTGGGCCGGCAATTGACATCCGGCGCCGGGATGCGGAATGTAGGCGCCATGCGCTCGCCCCTCGCCGACGTCCGCACCGCGCTCCGGACCCTGAAGCGCTCGCCTCTTGTGTCGATCGCCGCCGTCCTCACCCTGGCGCTCGGCATCGGGCCCACAGTGGCGATGGTCACGCTGGCCTATGCCGCCCTGGTCCAGCCGCTGCCGTATCCGGAGTCGGACCGCCTCGTGATGGTGGCTATGGAAGACCTCGCCAGCGGCGAACTGGCGCCCACCCCTGCCGGGCCAGTGGCCGACGGCGTTGCCGCGATGGCGTCGTTCGATCGGGTCGTGCGACTATCGGTCGCGAGCGGCTTGATGGTGGGCGGGTCGGAGCCAGCGGTCGTGTTCGGCTCGGCGGTCGAGTCACCTTTCTTCGACCTGTTCGGTGTGCCAGTGGCCCGCGGACGGTGGCCCGAGCGGCCCGGAGAAGCCGTGATCGCCACCCGGTTGTGGCAGCAGCGCTTCGGCGGCCGCGACGACGTCGTCGGACAGAGCCTCAAGTATCGGGACCAGACGGTGACGGTCGTCGGGGTGGTCGGCGCTCGCTACGACTTCCCCTACCGCAACCAGATCTGGTTCGTGCCCACGGTGTGGCCCGGCGCCGTCGAAGAACCGTACCTGGATCTCGCCCTGCGTCTCGCTCCTGGAGTCGCCATCGACGCCGCGCGGACCGAACTGTCGACGGTGGCGGCGCGTCTCGAGCGTGACCAGCCAGCGCTGTTGCGCGGTCAGCGGCTCTTCCTGCAGTCGTCACACGAGGCCGAGACCGGCTACCTGCGGCAGCCACTGCTGACGCTGCTGGCGGGTGCGGCGCTCATCGTGCTCGTCGCCTGCGCCAACGTCGCCAACCTGCTGCTCGCCTCGGGCACCGGACGGCTGCGCGAGATGGCGTTGCGCCGGGCCATCGGCGCCTCGCCGTGGCGCCTGGCACGCACGGTACTGGTCGAGTCGTCGCTGCTGGCGGCGCTCGGCGTCGGACTCGGCGTGCTGCTGGCGGTCTGGGCGGTGCCACTCGTGCTGGCCCTTGCACCCGGCGTCATCACGCGGCAGACGGCCTTCACGATGTCGTGGCCGGTGCTGGCGTCGGCCGGCCTCCTCGGCGCTCTGGTCACCATCGGCTTCGGCCTCGCGCCGGCCCTGAGGCTGGCGCGCGTGCCCGCCGTGGACGCCCTGAATCAGTCGCAGCCGACCATGGCGGGCTCCCACTCCCGGATGATGGCCGGGCTCGTGGGCGTGCAGGCAGCCGTGGGCGTCGTGCTGGTCGTCGGCACCGCGCTCCTCACTTCCAGCCTGTCGCGCACGATGGACGCCGTCACCGCGATGCCGGCCGATCGTCTGGCCGCTGTGCGAATCGACATCAGCCAGACCGCGGCGTCCGCACCGCGCCTGCTCGAGGCGATCACGGCGTTCGTCGAGGAGAGCGGCGGCACGGTCGTCGCCTCGTCCGGGCTGCTCATGCAGCCCGCGCCGGTCGTGCCTGTGATGCTGCCGGGCGGCGCTGGTGCCGTGCCGATACCGATGCGGGCGGTCACGCCGGGATACTTCGCGGCCATCGGGCAGGGCGTGGTGTCGGGACGCGACGCTTCGCCGCGCGACCGGGCCGGCCAGCCGCCGGTGGCGATCGTCAGTCAGACGCTGGCCCGTCGCCTGGCAACCGCCGGTCGCGATCCGCTCGGCGCGACGCTGCGCGTGGGCGCGGGCGAGGCCGCGCGTGAGGTCACGGTGGTGGGCGTGGCGGGGGATGTCCGTGCCAGCCTGACGAGTCGTCCGGTGGCCGAGATCTACCTGCCGATGCGGCAGGCGCCGGAGGCCGCCGACTACTGGCTCTCCGTCTTCGCACCCGCGGCTGGTGCCACGCAGGTGGCGGCGTCGGTCCGGCGCGTCGTTCGGGCAATCGACGTCGAGACGCCGGTGGGCGAGCCCACCGGTCTCGATCAGCTCTTTCGCGAACGCGCGATGCTGCCGCGCTTCCGCACCGCGCTCATGTCGTCGTTCGGCGTGCTCGCCCTGGCGCTGGCGGCGGCCGGCGTGTTCGCGATGACGCTTCACGTGGTGGCCCGTCGCACCCGCGAGTTCGCCGTCAGGATCGCGGTGGGCGCCTCGGCGCGGGATCTCGTGCGCGCGGTGGTGCCGGTGGTGGCGGTGCCGGTGGCCCTCGGCATCGCCGTCGGCCTGGCCGCCGCGACCCAACTGGCGCCGCTGCTGCGCGGCATGATCTTCTACGACGTGAGCGCCACTGCGCCCTCGGTGTATGTTGCCGCCGCCGCGGTATTCGCGGTGACGTCGCTGGCGGCGACGGCGATGCCGCTGCGGCGGGTGTGGCGGGTCAATCCCGCCGAGACGCTGCGGCGCGACTAGTCTTCGCTTTCGGCAAAGAAGCGGCGCACCTGCTCCATGTCGTAGGTGACCGGCGCCGGCGGCAGCGAGGCCAGGAAGCGGCGGCCGTAGCCCATCGAACGGATGCGCGGATCGAGCACCGCCAGCACGCCGCGGTCGTTGCGGTGGCGGATGAGGCGGCCCAGGCCCTGTTGCAGGGCCAGAATCGCCAGCGGCACCTGGTAGGCCTCGAAGGCGCTGGCGCCCTGTTCGGCCAGCGCGTCGATGCGCGCCGCCACGATCGGATCGCCGGGTGAGGCAAACGGCAGCTTGTCGATGATGACGGCGCTCAACTGGTCGCCCTGCACGTCCACGCCCTGCCAGAACGACGAGGTCGCAAAGAGCACGGCGTTCGGCGTGCGGCGGAACTCCGCCAGCAGCGTCGAGCGCGGCGCCGTGCCCTGCACCAGCATCGGATATTCGAGCTCCGTCTCGAGGCGCTGCACGACGGCCCGCATCGATGCATAGCTCGTGAAGAGCACGAACGCCCGCCCTCGCGAGCAGCGCAGGAGCTGGCCGGCCTCCCACGCCACCGCTTCGGCGTAACGCTCCTCGCGCGGCAGCGGCATGCGGCGCGGCAGGTAGAGCAGCGTCTGGCGCCGGTAGTCGAACTCGGACGGCACCGACAGTTCGTCGGCGTCGTCGAGCCCGAGCCGCTCCTTGATGTAGTCGAAGCGGCCCTCGACCGTGAGCGTGGCCGAGGTGATGACGGTGGCGCGGCGCTGGCCGGTGACCAGATCGCGCACGATCCGTGACACGTCGATCGGCGCCGCCCGCAGCTGCACGGCGCGGCCCTTCACCTCCAGGAAGTAGACGCAGGTGGGATCGGCGCACGCGAGCAGGAAGCGCAGGTCGGCGGCCAGATCGCCGGCCCTTCGTGCCACTGCCGTGAGGTCGTCGGTGACGGCGGCACCGTCGGGGCCGGGTTCGCGGTTGCGGCCGGTGGCCGCCAGCGCGCAGGTGGCCTGCAGGAGGTCGAGCGCGCCGGCCAGGTCGAGCCCGGTCTGCAGATGGTCGGCGAACCACGACGGCGCCACCCGCAGTCGCTCGTCGCCGCGGCTCATGCGCGCCAGGGCCAGGCCGCTGAAGAAGGCGCGCGCGTGGTCCACCACGCGCATCACGCCGCGTGAGGCGTCGTGTTTCTCCGTGGCCCCTGGTGCGCCGACTGCCGCGCGCAGCGCCGCCTCCCCATCCCGCCCGAGATCGTCGATCCGCAGGTTGCTGACGCCGCGGCCGAAATACTGCGTCGCGACGTCCTCGAGCTGATGCGCTTCGTCGACGACCAGCTGCGGGCACGACGGGATCACCTCGCCGTAGGCGCTCTCGCGCACGGCGGCGTCGGCGCACAGCAGGTGGTGGTTCACGATCACGACGTCACTTTCAGCGGCGCGCTGGCGCATGCGCGTGACGAAGCACTCGGCGTGGCGCGGGCAGTCGGAGCCGAGGCAGGTATCGGCGGTGGCCGACACCTCATGCCACAGTCCGAGGTCCTCGGGCAGCTCGGCCAGCTCGGCGCGATCACCGGTCTCCGTCTTCGGTGCCCAGTGCTCGATGACCGGCAGGAAGATCGCCTCGTCGGAGTTGAGGCGGCTTCCGCGCACGCCCTGACGTGCGCGGTACTCTTCGAAGCGGTGCAGGCACAGGTAGTTCGCCCGCCCCTTCATGCAGGTGGCGGTGAAGGGGATGCCGAGGGCGTCGCGAATCGCCGGCACGTCCTTCTCGAAGATCTGTTCCTGGAGGTTCTTGGTGCCGGTCGACACCAGCACCCGGCGCCCGCTGAGCACCGCCGGCACCAGATACGCCATGGTCTTGCCGGTGCCGGTGCCGGCTTCGGCCATCAGAACGCCGCCGTCGTCGATAACGCGCGCCACGGCCTCCGCCATCCGCCGCTGGCCGTCGCGTGGTTCGAACTGCGGCAGGGCGCGGGCGAGGGGGCCGTCGTCGGCGAACGCGCGGCCTACCGCGTCGACGAGGCCGACGGTTTCCGGTACAGCGGGAACGTCTGACACAGCGTCTCGACCTCGGCCTTCACCGCCGCGGCCACAACTTCGTCGGCGGGCGCCGCGAGCACCCGGGCGATGAGGGCCGCGATGACGCGCATCTGGTCCGCGCCCATGCCGCGCGTGGTCACGGCCGGCGTGCCCAGGCGCACGCCGCTGGCGACCATCGGCGGATTGGTGTCGAACGGGATGGCGTTCTTGTTCACGGTGATGGCGGCGCGCCCGAGCGCGGCTTCCGCCACCTTGCCGGTCAGCCCCTTCGAGAACACGTCCAGGAGTACCAGATGGTTGTCGGTGCCGCCGCTCACCACGCGGAAGCCGGCGCCGGTGAGCTCCGCGGCCATGGCGCGGGCGTTGTCGACGACGCGGGCCTGGTAGGCGGCGAACTCGGGCTCGGCGGCCTGTTTGAAGCACACCGCCTTGGCCGCGATGATGTGCATCAGCGGCCCGCCCTGCACCCCGGGGAACAGCGCGCGGTCGATGTCTTTGGCGTACGCCTGGCGACACAGGATGAGCCCGGCGCGCGGTCCGCGCAGCGTCTTGTGCGTGGTGGTGGTCACGAAGTCGGCGTGCGGCACCGGACTCGGGTGGAGCCCGGCGGCGACCAGGCCGGCGATGTGGGCCATGTCCACCATGAAGAGCGCGCCGCAGCTCTTGGCGATCTCGCCCATGCGCGCGAAGTCGATGATGCGCGCGTAGGCGCTGGCGCCGGCGATGAGCAGCTTCGGCGAGTGGGCGGCGGCGAGCCGCGCCACCTCGTCGTAGTCGATGCGCTCGTCGGCCTGGCTGACGCCGTAGGGCACGATGTTGAAGTATTTACCAGAGAAGTTCAGCGGATGGCCGTGCGTCAGATGGCCGCCGTGCGCCAGATTCATGCCGAGGATGGTGTCGCCCGGCTTGAGCGTCGCCAGCAGCACCGCCATGTTGGCCTGAGCGCCGGAGTGCGGCTGCACGTTGGCGTGTTCGGCGCCGAAGAGCGCCACGGCGCGCTCGATGGCGAGCGTCTCGACGACGTCCACGTATTCGCAGCCACCGTAGTAGCGCTTGCCCGGATAACCTTCCGCGTATTTGTTGGTGAGCACCGAGCCGGCCGCCTCGAGCACGGCGACGCTGACGAAGTTCTCGGAGGCGATGAGCTCGATCCCCGTCTCCTGCCGTGCTTCTTCGTGGGCGATGGCGGCGGCCACCTCGGGATCAGCGCTGGCCAGCGGGCGGTGGAACAGGGCTCGTTCGACGGTATGGCTCATGAGTTGGGCACGCGTGAGAAGGCGCGGCCCTACGCGGGCGTTGCCGGATGACTGCGGTCGTCGAGCAGGCCGATCTTGGCGACCCGCTGCTGGTGGCGTCCTCCGGCGAACGGCGTGTCGAGGAACGCGGCGACGATGCGCTCGGCCTCGGCCACGCTGGTGCGCCGCCCGCCGAGGGTGAGGACGTTCAGGTCGTTGTGTTCGCGCGCCAGCACCGCGCCCTCGACGTCGACGATCGGCGCCGCGCGGACGCCGCGCACCTTGTTGGCGGCAATCGCCATCCCGACGCCGCTGCCGCAGACCAGGATGCCACGGTCGGCGCGCCCGGCGGCGACCGCTTCAGCCACCTGCACGGCGTAGTCGGGATAGTCGACCGAGGCGGTGCCGGCGGTGCCGGCATCGTGCCAGGCGACGCCGCGGGCATCGAGCGCGCGCTTGAGGGCTTCCTTCAACTCGAAGCCCGCGTGGTCGGCGCCGAGCGCGACAAACATGACGAGATTGTACACTACGGGGATGGCCGCTGTTTCGATCTCGCCGCGTGGGGAAGCCCGTCTGCGCAACGGCCATCCCTGGATCTATCGTTCCGATGTCGATGCCGGCGGCGCCACCGGTGGTGAGGTGGTCACGGTGCGCGCGCGCGACCGCGTGGTCGGGCAGGCGTTCTTCAGCGACCGTTCACAGATCGCGCTGCGCATGGTCACCCGCGACGATCGGCTGGTGGACGACGCCTTCTGGCGCACCCGGCTGGTCGCGGCGCTGCAGTTCCGTGACTCGCTGCAGATCGACGGCACCGCCTTCCGGCTCGTGCACGGCGAGGCCGATCTGCTGCCGTCGATCGTTGTCGACCGCTACGGCGACGTGCTGGTCGTGCAGACGCTGTCGCAGGGGTCGGACCGCCTGCTGCCGGTGCTCAAGCGGCTGCTGGTCGAATTGACCGGCGCCACCGGCATCGTCGAGCGCAACGATCCGCGCGTGCGCCAGCTCGAAGGCCTCGAGTCGCGGGTCTCGGTCGTGCACGGCGAGGTGCCCGATCGGGTGGCGGTGCGTGAAGGCGCCATCGAGTACGACGTCGACGTGCGTGCCGGCCAGAAGACGGGGCTCTTCCTCGACCAGCGCGAGAACCACCAGGCGGCGGCCGGCTACGCGCGCGGCCGCCTGCTCGACGCCTTCAGCTACCACGGCGGCTTCGCGCTGGCGCTCGCCGCGGCGTGTTCGAGTGTCGAAGCGCTCGATGTCTCCGCCGATGCGGTGGCGACCATCCAGTCGAACGCGGCGAAGAACCGGCTGGCGCACGTACAGGCGCGCGAGGCCAATGCCTTCGACGAACTGCGGCGCCTCGAGAAGGCCGGCGCCCGCTACGAAACCGTGGTGCTCGATCCGCCGGCGTTTGCGAAGAACAAGGCGTCGGTCGAGAAGGCGCTTTCCGGCTACAAGGACATCAACCTGCGGGCCCTGCGGCTGCTCGAGCCCGGCGGCACGCTGGTGACCTGCTCGTGTTCGCACCACCTCGACGAGGCGATGTTTGCGGAGGTCGTGCACGCGGCGGCCGCTGACGCCGGGTGTCTGGTCTCGGTGGTGGAGCAGCGCACCCAGGGTCGCGACCATCCGGTCCTGCTCGGCGTGCCCGAGACGAAGTACCTGAAGTGCCTGATCCTGCGGAAACTGGCCTGAAGAGGCCCGCCTGGCCGGCCCGACCTAGACGGCCATCGATGCAGTCTGACCGCTCGTTCCATGCCGGCCGCTGATGTCATGTCGGTTGCTGATGGGAATGGCATTTTCCCCCGATATACGGGTAAGATTCACGACCCAGTCTCTATTTCTGGCGTCTCACGTCTTTGGAGGACCGAGCATGACTCACGGTCAGTACCGCCCGCTTGCGGGCGCGTTCGCGATGACAGCGTTGATGGCAGTGCCCTCGTTCGCGCAGACCGCTGCGAACGCTCCGACGTTCACCAGGGACGTCGCTCCGATCTTCCAGGCGAAGTGCGAATCGTGCCACCGGCCTGATTCGATCGCGCCGATGTCGCTGGTGACCTACGAGCAGTCGCGTCCGTGGGCGCGCTCGATCCGCGATCGCGTGCAGACGCGGCAGATGCCGCCTTGGCACATCGACAAGTCGCTCGGCATCCAGCACTTCGACAACGACCGTTCGCTCTCCGACGCCGAGATCGACACCGTCGTGAAGTGGGTGGCGGCCGGCGCCCCGAAGGGCGACATGAAGGACATGCCGAAGCCGGTCGAGTGGCCGAGCGACGACGTGTGGAACTTCGAGAAGATGTACGGCAAGCCCGACCTCATCATCAAGTCGCCTGCCTACACCCAGAAGGGCAACGCGATGGACGCGTGGTACAAGCCCGTCGTCGCGACCGGCCTGACCGAAGACCGCTGGGTCCGCGCCATCGAGATGCGCCCCGGCACCATCAAGGGCCGCAAGATCACCCACCACGCGCTGGCCCGCCTCCAGCAGAACGACGGCGACACCGGCGCCTCGATCGTGCCCGGCGGCGACGACCCGGGTCCCGGCCTGTTCATGGAATGGGCCGTCGGCAAGCAGGGCGAGATCATGCGCGAGGGCTCGGGCAAGCTCATGATGCCCGGCTCGAAGATCGTGTGGGACATCCACTACCACGCCGTGGGTGAGGACATCACCGACACTGTCGAACTCGGCATCTACTTCTACCCGAAGGGCCAGGAGCCGAAGTTCCGCCAGACGCTGGCGCTCTTCAGCGGCATCACCGGCGGCAACCGTTCGCTCGACATCGCGCCCAACTCCCTCACCGTCACGCAGGGTTTCCACGTGATGAAGAAGGCCGGCCGCGTCGAGAACTTCCAGCCGCACATGCACCTGCGCGGCAAGGCCATGTCGATGGAAGCGATTCTGCCGACCGGCCAGACGCAGATGCTCAACCAGGTGAGCGACTACAGCTTCAACTGGCACACCAACTACGTCTACACCGACGACGTGGCGCCGCTGCTCCCGAAGGGCACCATCCTGCGCATCACGTCGTGGCACGACAACACGGCCGCCAACAAGAACAACCCTGATCCGAATCAGTGGGTGGGCTGGGGCGACCGCACGGTCGACGAGATGGCGCACGCGTGGGTGAACATCACCTACATGGACGACGCCGACTTCAAAGTCGAAGTCGACAAGCGCAAGGCCAAGACGGCGACCACCTCGCAGCAGCAGTAGGGCCGCGGAGCGGGCGCCATGGCGCAGAGCTGAGGATCAGGCGGGGGTGCTGTCGAAGGGCGGCACCCCCGTTTTCTTTGTGATGGAGTGGACGGCATGATTCGTTTCTTTTCGCTTCGCGCGCTGGCAACCCTGGCGGTGATGACGGCCGCGCTGGCATTCACCCCGGTGGTGCCCGAAGGGCGTCAGTTGCCGCTCGATGCGCTCAAGGACAGCGGCCAGCAGATCTATCCCGCTTTCGAGGGCTGGTACCAGAACCCCGACGGCAGCTACAACCTGCTGCTCGGCTACTACAACCGCAACCAGAAGCAGACGCTCGACATTCCGGTCGGCCCGAACAACCGCGTCGAGCCAGGCGGCCCCGACCTCGGCCAGCCCACGCACTTCGTGCCGCGCCGTGGCTGGGGTGTCTTCGCTATCAAGGTCCCGAAAGACTTCGGCAAGGACAAGCGCTACACCTGGACCATCGTGGCCAACGGCAAGCCGGCGTCGGTGCCGGTGGGGCTGATTCCCGACTACCAGATCGAACCGTTCAAGGACGCCGCGGAAGGCAATCTTCCGCCGGTGCTGAAGTTCTCGCCGACCGGTAAGACCTTCACCGGCCCGCCCGTGGAAACCGCGCATACCCTGACCGGCGCCGTCGGTCAGCCGGTCACGCTCGAGGTCTTCACCACCGACGATCTGCACACCGAAGAAGGCGAGAACCCGGCAGTCGCCGGGCGCGTTCCGCGCCTGGTGCAGTCGTGGCACCTGCACCGCGGTCCCGCCGGCGGCGACGTCAAGTTCGCCGAACAGCGGCCGAAGATCGGCGACGACGGCAAGTCTTCGACCACCGCCACCTTCTCGGCCGCCGGTGACTACGTGCTGCGCGCGCAGGCCAACGACAGCTCGGGTGAGGGCGGCGGCGGCTTCCAGTGCTGCTGGACCAACGCCTACGTCAAGGTGACGGTCAGGTAGCTCATCTTTACCGTGGCCGCGCCGACTCGCGCGAGAACGGGAATATCGTGCTGGACCCAGCCGGTCGGCGTTCGCGCCGACCGGCTTTTTGTTTTTCCATCCATCGCGTTGTCCAATGCGATGGATTGTCTTTTATTGTGAATGCGCAGCATCGATGCACTGCAATCCATTGGCGCATGGAAACCCTTGTTTTTAAGGGGTTTCCGGCGTTTCACCGTTGACTCATGCGCGTCACGTCTGTAGCCTATCTCGCGGCGCGGACTTCGCATAACAGCCCACGTCGCGCCGAAGATCCGGTGGTCGTTCGCACTTGGAGGTTGGAAGCATGTCGAGTAGAACCAGGCTGGCGTTGGCCCTGTGCCTGGCGTTTGTGGGATTCGGCCTCTGGTCGTCTCCCGCCTACGCTCAGAGCGCCATCAGTGGTGTGGTCAAGGATGAAACGGGTGCGGTGATGCCCGGCGTGTCGATCGAAGCTGCTAGCGAGGCCCTCATCGAGAAGGTCCGCACGGCGGTGAGCGACGAGAACGGCGCCTACCGCATGATCGACCTGCGGCCCGGCAAATATCTGCTGACGTTTACGCTGCAGGGCTTCAACGTGATCAAGCGCGAACTCGAGTTGCCCTCGAACTTCGTCGCCACCATCAACGCCGACCTCAAGGTCGGCACGCTCGAAGAATCCGTCACCGTGTCCGGCCAGTCGCCGCTCGTCGACGTGCAGAGCAACGTCAAGCAGCAGGTGCTGTCGCGCGACGTGCTCGACTCGGTGCCGACGGCCCGCACGATTCAGGGTCTGGGCCAGTTGATTCCCGGCGTGACGTTCAACCAGCCCGACGTGGGCGGCTCGCGCGCCATGCAGCAGACCTACTTCTTCGTTCGCGGCACCGGCTCGGCGCAGACGGTGGTGATGGTCGATGGCCTGATGACCAACGGCCTGATGGGCGACGGCGCAGTCAACGCGTATCACAACGAAGCGATGACACAGGAAGCCGTCTACATGACGTCCGGCGGCAACTCCGAGACGATGACCGGCGGCGTCAACCTGAACCTCGTGCCCAAAGACGGCGGCAACCGCTTCAGTGGCGGCGTCAAGTACGCGAAGAGTCCGGCCGACTGGCAGGGCGACAACCTGACTGACGAGCTCATCAGCAAGGGTGTGCGCGCCGTTGACCGGGTGGCGAACTTCTATGAGTTCAACGTCGAACAGGGCGGGCCGATCCTCAAGGACAAGCTGTGGTTCTTCGGCGCCTACCGGAAGGCGCGCTACGACAAGCCGATCGCCAACACCTTCAACCTGCCGGCGGGCGTAGCCGCGCCGCAGGCGTTCGCGGCCTGTCTGCGCGACGGCGGCTGTGAACAGGGTATTTCGCCCGAGAAGATGGACAATCCGATCGCCCGGCTCACCTGGCAGATGTCGCAGCGCAACAAGTTCGCCGTCTACTACGATCGCGCCCTCCGTCTCCGTGCCGGTGCGATGGGCGCCAATACCGATCCTCGGACCGCTTCGGTGCTCTGGAACACCCCGATCTTCGCCACGGGCTCGGCCAAATACACCTCGACGCTGTCGTCGAGCCTGCTGCTCGAGAGCGGTTTCTCATTCAACCGTGAGCGCTACGACAACCTCTACCAGCCGGGGATCCTCGCCGAGCGCAACACGCCGGAGTGGTACCGCAACGTCCGCAAGAACGACAACAGCACCGGCTTCCTGTGGAACGCCTCGTCGGCGCAGCTGGGCAACTATCCGGATCGCTACACGGTGTCGTCGGCGCTGTCGCGCGTCACCGGGTCGCACAACGCCAAGGTCGGGATGCTGTACGGCTGGGGTATCTACCGCCGCTACAACAACGCCAACGCCGACCTCTACCAGACCTACAACAACGGCGTGCCGCTGCAGGTCACGGTGCTCAACACGCCGCTGCAGGTGCAGGAGAACATGGACGGTCAGTTCGCCGTCTACGCCCAGGACTCGTGGCGCCTGAACAACGTCACCATCAACTACGGCATCCGCTACGATCGCCTGGCGCAGAGCATCGTCGGTCAGGAAGCCCAGATTGGCCGCTTCGCCAACTCGCCGGCGTACGGTGACATCGAGGTGCCCACCTGGAGCGACTTCTCGCCGCGGCTCTCGGTGGTGTGGGACATCTTCGGCAACGGCAAGACGGCTATCCGTAGCGGCCTGAACCGCTTCCTGACGGCCCAGACGACCGGCCTGTCACAGCTCTACAGCCCGACGGCGCTGACTACCGCGCCCCTGACGTGGCAGGACCTGAACGGCGACGACATCGCCCAGGGCGAGCGTGGCTGCGTGTACCTGACGCCGGGCTGCGAGATCAACCTGGCGCAACTGCCGGCCAACTTCGGCGTTCGTGCGCTGGCCACTCCTGACCCGGACATCCAGCGCCCGGGCCAGTACTCGTTCAACCTCGGCGTCACGCAGGAGCTCTTCAACCGCGTCACGCTGACCGGCGAGTGGTATCACAACCGCTTCACCGACATCACCGAGCGCAACAACGTCGCCCGGAACTTCGACAGCTACACCCGCGTGGACGTCGTGAGCCCGATCGACGGCGCGATCATTCCGGCCTACAACGTCAAGCCGGAGTTCCTGTCGGCCGTGCAGAACGTCGATGTCCACGATTCCGACATCACGCGCGTCTACAACGGCTTCGAACTGGGCTTCAACGCCCGGCTGCCGCGCGGCGCCAGGATCTTCGGTGGCTTCAACCTGGAGCGGACCCTCTCGGACACCTGCAGCGCCGGCACCGACCCGAACTTCACGGTGTTCTGCGACCAGTCAGAGAACGGGCTGCCGTGGCTCAAGCAGTTCAAGCTCGCCGGTGTCTATCCGCTTCCGTGGGGCGGCGTGACCGTCAGCGCGTCGCTGCAGAGCCTGAACGGCTACGTGATTGGCACCGAGGCCATTCCGTACGGCGTGTTCACCTTCGGCACCGGCTTCGCCACGCCGATGGGTCAGGGCACGTTCTGGCAGATCGCCCGCAACACGCGCTACGACGCCAACTGCGCGGCGCCCTGCCGTCCCGGCGAACTCGTCATCCCCAACCTGACCACGGCCACGCTCAACGTGCCGCTCCGGGCACCGCAGACCGAGTACATGCCGCGCATCAACCAGCTCGACCTGTCGATCAGCCGAGCCTTCACGACGCGTGGCGTCCGTCTCGTTCCCAAGGTCGATGTGTTCAACGCGACCAACTCCGATCGCTATTCGTCGGTCACGACGGCGCAGTTCAACACTTTAACCTACCTGCAGCCGTCGACGATCCTGCAGGGCCGGCTCATCCGCGTCGGCCTCGAGACCAGCTGGTAGGGCCGGGGCTCTGGGCTCGGGTCCCGGGGACCGGGTCTCGGGTTCTCCCCTGCGCAGTTCGAGAAGGGCGGACCTCAGGGTCCGCCTTTCTCGTTCGTGGACAAGACGGAGTGCCGCCAAGAGGAACCACGCGCCGGGAGCCGCGGCGGCTATACTCGACTCGTGATGCGCGCGCCGGGCCTACTTGGAACGATGGCGCTGGCGCTGGCTCTGGCCGCGCCGATGGTCCCCGTGCACGAGCAGACCGGCGTGACCGACCTGGCCGGACGTGAGGTCGCCCCGCTCGACGCTGGCGCTCCCGCCACCGTGCTCCTTTTCACCGCTGTCGAGTGCCCGATCTCCGATCGCTATGCCCCGGCGGTGCGCCGCTTGGCCGAGCGCTACGGCACCAAGGGCGTCCGGTTCTGGCTCGTCTATCCCAACGAAGCGGAGACGCCCGCGGCCGTCAAGACGCACGCCGACGCGTTTTCCTACGGCCTGCCGCTGGCCCTCGACACGGCGCGCGCGCTGGCCGACCGCGCTGGAGCGACGGTGACGCCCGAAGCAGCAGTATTCGACCGCCAGGGCAGGCTGCAGTACCACGGCCGGATCGACGATCGCTACACCGACTTCGGCGTCGACCGACCGGTGCCGACGACGCACAATCTCGACGAGGCGCTGGCGGCGGTGCTCGACGGGCGGCCGGTGACGCGGCCCGAAGCGCGAGCGGTGGGTTGCGCGATCGTGCGGCACCGTCCATGACCGCGCGCCTCATCACCCGGGTCGGCGTGCTGGCGACGCTCGCCGTGGCCGTGTGCGCCGTCGGCGCCGCACGCGCACAGACGCCGCCCGCCGAGGTCACTTTCAACCAGCACATCGCGCCGCTCCTGCATGCGCGCTGCGCGCAGTGCCATCGCCCCGGTGGCGCCGGGCCGTTCAGCCTGCTCACCTTCCAGGACACCGCCAAACGCGCGGCGCAGATCGCCGCCGTCACCGGCAGCGGTTTCATGCCGCCATGGAAGGCCGATGGGCATCCCGACGAGTTCGTCGCGCAGCCCCGTCTCACGAAAGACGACGTGGCGCTCTTCGCCCGCTGGGCCACGGCGCCGGTTGAAGGTCCCGACCGCGCGCCGACGCCGCCCACATGGGCCGACGGCTGGTATCTCGGCCAGCCCGATCTCATCGTCACGCTACCACCCGGCTACACGTTGCCCGGGGAGCCGTCCGACGTGTTCCGCATCTTCGCCGTGCCGCTCAAGGTGAGCGGCACGCGCTACGTGCGCGGCATCGAGTTCCATCCGGGCAACGCGCGGGTGGTGCATCACGCCAACATCCGCATCGACCGCACCGACGGCTCGCGGCGGCTCGACGACGCAGATCCCGCGCCCGGTTACGACGGCCTGATGGCGCGCAGCGCCGAATATCCCGACGGCCACTTCCTTGGCTGGACGCCCGGGCAGATCGCGCCGCTGGTAGACCCCGACCTGGCGTGGAGGCTCGACCCCGGCACCGATCTGGTGGTGCAACTGCACCTGCAACCGAGCGGCAAGCCGGAGCCGGTACAGCCGGTCATCGGCTTCTACTTCAGCGACCGGCCGGCGAAGCGCACGCCGTCGATCCTGCGGCTCGGCTCACAGGGCATCGACATCCCGCCGGGCGACGGCCAGTACGTGGTCGAAGACCGCTACACCCTGCCGGTGCAGGCCACGCTGCTGGCGGTGCAGCCGCACGCGCACTACCGCGCGAAAGACGTGACCGGCACGGCGGCCTTCCCCGACGGCACCACTCGAACGCTCATCCACATCGGCAACTGGGACTTCCGCTGGCAGCACGTCTATCGCTACACCGAGCCCGTCCGCCTGCCGAAGGGGACGACGCTGTCGATGAAATACGTCTACGACAACTCGCCCGAGAACCCGCGCAATCCGCAGGTGCCGACCGCGCGCGTCCGCTGGGGCCAGAAGTCGCTCGACGAGATGGGCGACCTGTGGTTCCAGCTCGCTACCGGCAGCGAGGCCGACCGCACGCGGCTCGGGACGGAGGTGCAGGCCAAGATGACGGCCGAAGACCTCATCGGACTCGAGACCATGCTGGCCGTCAGTCCCGACGACACCGAGCTCCATGACGACGCCGGGGTACTGGCGCTGCTGCTCGGGCGTCCGACCGTCGCCGTGCAGCACTTCCGTGCCACAGCCACCAGGCAGCCCGACAGCGCGAGCGCGCACTACAACCTCGGCACCGCGCTCACGTCGGCCGGACTCTTCGACGATGCGGTGGCCAGCTACGAGCGCGCGTTGCAGCTCAGGCCCCGCTATGCCCGCGCACTGAACAACCTCGGCGACACGCTGGTTGCGCTCGGACGTGCCGACGAGGCGATCCACCGCTACGAATCGGCCGTGGCCGCCGAGCCATCGATGCCGGAAGCGCGCAACAACCTCGGCGCCGCGCTGTGGCGCAAGGGTGATCTGCTGCGGGCCGAGCGCGAGCTGAACGAAGCGATCCGCCTCAGGCCCGATTACGCCGAGGCCTGGTTCAACCTCGGCCATGCCGCCGTACGCGATCGGCGCCTGGCCGACGCCGCCGGACACTTCCGCAAGGCCGCCACCCTGAAAGACGACTGGGTGGTGGCGCTGACGACTGCCGCCTGGGTGCTCTCGACAGCCGGCGACGGCACGGTGCGGGCGCCGGCGGAAGCGGTGCCGCTTGCGGAACGGGCCGCGCGCCTCACCGGCCGGCGCGATGCGCGGACGCTCGACGTGCTGGCCGTGGCGTATGCCTCCGCCGGGCGCTTCGACGACGCCGTGACCACGGCACGCGAGGCTCAGGCCCTGGCCGACCCGGCGCTTGCCAGGGACATCGCGGCGCGGCTGGCGATGTTCGAGCGGCGGGAAGCCTTCGTCGACAAGCGCTGACCGGGCCCCGTTCGGCGCGGCTGGCCTGCCTTCACTCGCGGTCAATCGTGCGAGCGACGCCGAGGCACCGTTACCGTCGCACGACCTCGCGGATTGACACCGGTCGCCAGTTTCTCCATGCTCTCGTCACGTCGGAGCCTGATCGTCCCCGTCCGTTCCGACGAGGAGGTGCCATGACCCGTCGACTGCTCGCGACGCTCGCTCTCGCCGCCCTGATCACGCAGGCGCCGCGCGCCCAGACGGTCAGCTGGCGTCCCACCGTGATGGGCACCAACGGCATGGTGGCGGCGGGGCATCCGCTGGCCGCGGAGGTCGGCATGCGCGTGCTCAAGGCCGGCGGCAACGCCGTCGACGCCGCGGTGGCGGCCTGGGCGATCCAGGGTCAGGTGGAGCCCGGCATGACCGGTCTCGGGTCCGACATGTTCGCCCTCGTCTACCTGGCGAAGACGAAGGAAGTGAAGTTCATCAACGGCACCGGCTTCGCGCCCAAGGCCGCGACCATCGACTACTACACCAGCCACGGCGGCATGCCCGACGACGGCGGCCTGTCGATTGCCGTGCCTGGCGCGGTGAGCGGCGCGGCGCTGATGCTGCAGAAGTACGGCACGAGATCGATGGCCGACGTGCTCGCGCCCGCCATCGACGTGGCCGAGAACGGCTATGCGATCTCGGAAGGTCTGGCGCGCGGCCTCGACGGCGGCAAGGGTAAGCTCGGCAAGTTCCCGTCGTCGACGAAGATCTGGTTCAAGGACGGCGCGCCGCTGCAGATGGGCGACGTAGTCAGGAATCCGGACTTGGCACGCACCCTGCGGGCGATTGCCACGCAAGGGCCCGCCGGCTTCTACACCGGCCCGGTCGCCAAGGCACTCGTCGCCGGCATGAAAGCGCACGGCGGCATCATCACCGAAGAAGACATGGCCGCGATGCAGGCCTTCGAGGACGCGCCCATCACGGTCAACTACAAGGGCTACGACGTCTACGAGTGCCCGCCCAACTCCCAGGGCTTCACCATGCTCTACGCCCTCAACCTGCTCGAGGGCTTCAACCTGCGCTACATGGGCCACAACAGCGCGGCCTACCTGCACGTGGTCACCGAGTCGATCAAGCTGGCCTTCGCCGACCGCAACAAGTACGTGGCCGACCCGAAGTTCACGCCCAACATCCCGATGCGCGAGATGCTGTCGAAAGAGTACGCGGCCAAGCGCCGCGCCCTCATCGATCCCAACCGCGCCATCGTCGGCGAAGCGCCGTTCGGCGATCCGCGCCGTGGCACGGCCACCTCCAGCGCCGGTCAGCTTGCCTACGCCGGGCCGCAGCCGGTGCCCGCGCAGGCCAATCCCTACGACCCCGATAAGGTGCTCAACCTCACGACCTATCTCACCGTCGTCGACAAGGACCACAACATGGTGTCGCTCACCTCGAGCCTGCTGAGCGGCTTCGGCAGCGGCCTCGTGCCCGAGGGCACCGGCGTGATGATGAACGACCGCATCAAGTACTTCTACCTCGACGCGAACGACGTGAACTCGCTGCAGCCCATGAAGCGCGTGCGTCAGACCATCAACCCGGCGATGGCGCTCAAGGACGGCCTGCCGGTCGTGAGCTTCGGCACGCCGGGCGCCGACACGCAGCCGCAGACCCAGCTGCAGTTCTTCCTCAACTTCATCGAGTTCGGGATGACCGTGCAGCAGGCGCTCGAGCAGCCTACGGTAATCAGCAACAGCTTCCGCGATTCCTACCATCCACACGCCGTGCTCGGCATGCTGCTCACGCCGATGATGCTGCCGGCGCACGTGAAGGACGGCCTGGCCGGGCTCGGCCACAAGCTCGACCTGCGCGACGTGCGCGGCGTGGGCTCGGTGAAGGCGATCGCCGTGCATCCAAAGACCGGGGTGCTGATGGGCGGCGTGAGTCCGACCGGCGACAGCTATGTGATGGGGTGGTGACGATCTCGGGCGATCGCCGCACGGCGCTCGTCATTGCCTCGGGCATCGTGGGGGCCGAGCCAGCGGTGCAGTTGCTGCTCGAATACGGCGCCAGTCCGGCGCCGCCGGCCAGCGCTGTCGGAGTGACCGACGCCACCCCGGTGGCGATTCGGGCCGCGGTCGACCGCAGGCCTGCCCCTGCTGCAATCGATCGGGCAGACGTTCATCCGCAAGACCGGCTGCGTGTCGTGTCACCGCAACAGCCTGGTCACCGCGGCCGTCGTAACTGCCCGCAGCCATGGTTTCCGGGTGGATGAGCAGGCGGTGAGCGCCGAGCGCACGCAGATTGCGCAGTACCTGGAGTCGTGGCGCGAGCGCACGCTGCAGAACGACGCCATCGCCGGGTCGCAGGAGCCAGGCCTGCGCCGAGGCGTCGAGTTCCTGCTGCGCACGCAGCTCGTCGACGGGTCGTGGCTCGTGAAATCGCGGGCCGTGCCGATACAGGCGTACTTCGAAAGCGGCTTCACGCACGGCGCCGACCAGTGGATCTCAGCCGCTGGCACGGCGTGGGCGGTGCGGGCGCTCGCCGCAAACAAGTGAGCGAGCCCAGCGCGATGAGGACCGCTAGGGCAGCCTTGCCGCCTTCAGCAACGCCTCGGCGCGTGCCGGGTCGCCTCCGACGGTGACAACCGTCTGCGCGCCGGCCGCGCCACCGAGGACCACGACGTAGTGCGCGGATGCGGGCATACCGCCCTGCGCCGCCGTGAGTTGACGGAAGGCCGGCCTCGCGCCGACGGTGACTGAGGTGAACCCGCGCGTGTCGACGGCGGGGGCGTTGATGCGCACGTTGAAGCTGGCGCTGAGATCGCGGCGCGCTTCGGCGTCGATGGCCTCGGCGGCCGCCTGGGTGCCGCTGGTGTTCAGCGCCTTCTCGTACTCCTGCATCACCGTCTCGGTCTGCGCCATCAACTGCTCGACCTCTTGCATGCGCTGGGCCTTCACGGCCTCCTGCACCTTCACCTGCAGGGCCTGCATGCGGGCTGTGATGTCGGCCAGCTTCGTCTCGTTCGCCTTGACCGTGGCCTGCATGCCGCGCCCGATCGCCGTCGCCTGGGCCGCGGCGTTCGCCTGGCGTGTTTCGAGGCCCTCGCGCTGCGAGTAACCGCGCTCGAACCCGTGGCTGATCACCTTCTCACTGGCCGGGGCGCACACCTCGTTCAGCACGCCGCTCTTCTGCGCGTCGCTGCTGTCCCAGCCAGCCGGTGCCGCCCGAGCCATCCCCAGGAAGAGCGCGTAGCCATCCGCGTAGATCTTCTTCTCCTCCGCGGTCGCGGGCCGCTTGGGGAACCTGGTGCAGTCCTCCGCGGCAGACACCGGAGGAGGCGCGAGGGCGAGGGTCAAGCCGAGCACCGGTAGGACGAGCGACAGAGGTGTCGTCATGGCGCGATTATGCAACCGGGCCAGTTCGGAGGTCAGTCAAATCGGTCCTCGCCCCCCCGCACAAGACGCGGTGGTTGCGCCGTCGTCCGGCCCGCAGGGGCGCGAAGCGTGCGGCTGCCGTGGCTGGTCGCCGCGGCGGCAGGTGGGCCGGCGCGTGATGGCAGCGCATGCTGCTAAGCTACGGCGGCATGCGAACAATGCAGAAACGCGGCCGGCTCGACCTGCGCCTGTATGCGATGCCGCACGACCGGATGCCGGCGGCAATGAAGAAGCACGGAGGGTTGCGATGACGCTGGTTGTCATCCTGCTCGGCGCGTTGATCCTCAGCGGTGCTGTTCTGGCGGCGCGTTGGGTGAGCACGGTCAGAACCGGCGCCATCGTTCCGTCGTCCGGGTCGCCCACCGTTCTGCAACTGGGCATCGGCTTCGTGACGAACTTCTTCGATACGCTGGGCATCGGCTCGTTCGCACCGACGACGGCCATCTTCCGCCTGCTCCGCACGGTACCCGATGAACTCATCCCCGGCACGATGCTGGTCGGGCACGCGCTGCCGATCGTCGTGCAGGCGTTGTTCTTCGTCGGCGCCGTGCAGGTGGATCCGCTGCAGATGACCCTGCTGATCGTCGTGGGCGTCGCCGGGGGATGGCTCGGGGCGGGCGTGGTCGCCTCGCTGTCGCGGCGGGCCGTGCAACTCGGCATGGGGTGCGCGCTGCTCATCGCGGCCACGTTCATGGTGCTCGGGATGCTTGGACGTGTGCCGTCGGGCGGCACGGCGCTCACGCTCGGGCCGCAGGCCGTCGCGGTGGCGCTCACGGTGAACTTCGTGCTCGGCGCGCTGCTCACGCTCGGCATCGGCAACTACGCGCCGAGCCTGGTGCTGTTCAGCCTGCTCGGTCTGGACCCGCGCGCGGCGTTCCCCGTCATGATGGGCACGGGCGCGTTCGTGGGCACCATCGCCGGCATCCGCTTCATCACGTCTGGCCGCTTCCACGGCCGCGCCGCGCTCGGGCTGACCCTTGGCGGCATTCCCGCCGTCATCATCGCGGCGTGGCTGGTGCAGTCGCTGCCGCTCGAGGCGCTGCGCTGGCTCGTGCTCGTCGTGGTGAGCTATGCGGCCCTCACGCTGCTGCGGGCCGGCTCGCGCCGGGACACACCTGCGGGCGCGTCAGCAGAGGCCACGCGTCGTCCGCTGGATACCACCTCCTGATCGCGATTGTTCCCGGGAAGCGCTCGCGCAGCGGCGCGTCGGGCTGCGTGACAATCCGCCCAACTCGATGCCGCTCCTTCCGAAGTCGCGCCTCGGCGGATACGAGATCGTCTCCCGGCTCGGCGCCGCCGGCATGGGCGAGGTCTGGCCGAGTGGGTAAACGCTGAGTGCATGCAGGCGCGTCTACTTCATTTCCCGGGATCTACCAGTGCCTCGTATACCAGCCGGCGCGAGAGCGGGCGCACCTGAGGTGACCCGCCGGAGGGCGTGCTGCCGGCGAGGTTCTGCATCATTCCGATCGCGATCAGATCGTTGACCGGATCGATCCAGAACCACGTCCCGAACGCGCCGCCCCAGTAGAACGAGTCCTTGCCTTCCGGAACCGCCGATCGCGTTATCGCGATCTCAATGTCCGGCAATGTCGACCGCACCGTTGAGGCGGCCCGGGCGGTCGCCGAAATTGGAGTTCCGATGATCGCGCTTGTCAATGGCGGGGGTGGCCTGCTGGGCGCGATCGCGACCGACAAGATATCGCTTGATCTAGACGACATTGCCCCTTTTCTGTGCGGGACGGCAAGTTACAGCTTGACCATGCTCGCGCTGATGGCGCTTGCCACCGGTGCGGCAGGGGCGACTATCCTGCCCGCACTTGCAACCGCAATCGCAGCACAGGAGGCAGCTCTCGCGGCGAGCGTGCCGATCGTCACGGCACTTCCGGTCCCCACCGGGATCCGCTTCCTGTCAGCTGGCTCTGAGCGGGGCACCTGCGCATATGCGGCGGCCAAGTGTGTCGAGCTGACAAGGATTGCGGCCTGGTCTGCCGATCTTGAAGAG
>JANNIB010000149.1:0-35655 GCA_031404695.1 Acidobacteriota bacterium | reverse complement strand
CGTGCGCCAAGATTTGCGAGGTTCGGATGCTGTTCGGTCAGAGCCCTCAGGAGCTGGTTCGCCGTGGGATCGTTGTTATACGTGATGCCCGCGGCATCGCATGCTGCACGGAGGTATCCATGAAGCCCCGTGTGAATGCGGTCGACGGCGCTCTCTGCACCATGCTCCCGAAGAAGCGTCTGTGCCTCGGCCAGTGCTGCTAGAGCGGCGTGACTGCTCGTCGCGAGAACGACTTCAGCGACTGCGCCCCCGGACAACTCCGCGCGCAGTTCGGCGTACGCACCAGGGTCCTGGGCCTCAATGGCCCGGCCGATTGGCTCAAAATCGACAAGCAGTCCGAGGTTCTCTGGAGCGGCGTCAATGATCGTGCCGATCAATTCGAACACGTGCCCCTTGTAGTCGTCGTCGCCCCATCTGAGGCTCCGAAGCAAGCGCGGATGCTTCTTGATCAGGTCATCGCTGTTTGTCAGAAATCCGATCTCGATCCAGTCCGACTCCGTGACGTTTTTGTCGATTGCATTTCCGATCACAAGGATCTTTTTTCCCCGCTCCAGCATCACGCCTTCCCCGCTGCGCCGCGCCACCATGAACAGCAGAATTGCGGCCGACAGCGCCTTGGCTGGAGCAGCCGCAAGAATGTGTTTTTGTCGAAGTCCATCCTCTTGCTTCCGGTCAACTTCGGACGTGCTTATCCTGTTCTACAGCGGCGCCTTTACCGTAACGACATCGGCCTGCTCCCAAGAACAGATCCCGACATCGGGAGCACACCCTACAGGATAGCCCCCGACGACGGGGTTCGTGGTGCAAGGTTGGTCCCAAAGCGGCTTTTGCACAGAAGTGTTGGTTGGAGGCGTGGTTGGCAGACTGCGCGTGACCCGAACCGGTCGACGGTTTGGCTACGCCGCGCGTCGCCCGCGTGGCTCCTCGATGCGCGCCAGGCTGAGCTTCAGCCGGAACGGCTTCAGCAGCCGGTTCATCGTGTCCTGCGTCGGGTTGTGCCTAGGATTGATCGCGCGCAGTACGTTCGGCCCCGCCATCTTCACCTTCGCGGCGAACTCCTTCACGCCCATGGCGCGGATCACCTTGCCGAGCGCGACCTGAATCGGCACGCCCTCGTCCATGGCCGCCAGCAGGAATTCCCGGGCGAACTCCTGGTCGCGCAGGTCCCGCGCCAGCCCTTCGTTCCAGTCTCTGCTGCGTCGCGCCATGTCACTTCTCCCCGAGGTAGTCGCGCCAGTATTGCTGAGCCCGCCGGATGTCTTTCGCCTGGGTCCCCTTCGACCCGCCCACGAGCAGCAGCACCAGCGTCGCGCCGTCCTGGCCAAAGTAGAGGCGGTAGCCGGGCCCGAACATCACCCTGGCCTCCTGCACGCCGCCCCCGACGCCCTTGTGGTCGCCGAGGTTGCCCGTCTCGAAGCGAACGACGCGCGCCTGCACCCTCGCACGGGTGGCGCGGTCCAGCGTGTCCAGCCAGTCCCTGAAGGGGACTTTCCCGTCGGCCGTCTCGTACTCGCGGACCGTCACTGCCATCGTGGAGGCCTCCACTAAAATATCACAAACGATACTTTTGGAGGCGGCGGGACGGGGCCCGTGGAACAAGGCACAGGCGCGGCGAAATCCGGTTCCCTCCGCCAAAATGGCAAGCGGCGGGACCACTGCCCCGCCGCCTCCAATATCCCTCCACAATTCGGGTCGATTTCGGGTGTGTCTCGAGGACGCCAGTGAACTCGACGAACGGCAGCAACTGCCGCCGACAGAACGCGTCAGGACCAGAAGTCGCGTGCCATCAACAAGTTAGTGATTACGCCGATTTCGCGTTCACAACTCCCGCCGACCACGACGAACGAACTTTCCACGACTATCTCGGTTCTTGCCCCGTCTCCACAATGTCTCCACGCCGGGAGACGACGCCCGGCGACTCCAGGAGCCTGATGGCGTCGTCGATCGCCGCGGGACTGACGTGCATGTACCGCTGCGTCGTCGACAGGTCCTGATGCCCCGCCAGCTCCTGAATCGCGCGAGCTGGCGCGCCTCGCATCGCCAGGTGCGAACAGAACGTGTGCCGCAGGATGTGCACACCCCCCTTCGCCACGCCCGCCCGGCGCGCCGCACGAGCTCACGCACGATCTTCTGCGTGAGCGGTGACCCGTCGTCCTGACAGAGCACCCGCTCGCCCCGCAGGTGCCGATGACGCCCCACTCGGAGCGAAGACGGAGCGGCGCGGGCGTGGATGAGCGGGAAGTTGGTTACGTCTCGAAGAGCCGTCGAGCAAGACCAGACTGTCGGATGATGCTGGCCAGAGTACCGGTCTTGAGTTCTGAGTGATCGGGCACGGGCACCGTCGTGGTCGTGTTTCCGGACCGCTTCTGCATGACGACGTGGCTGCCTCGCTGGCGAACGGCGGAGAACCCCTCGGTCTCGAGAATCTCGCAGACCTCGCGGCCCGACAGCACGCGGAGCTTACCCAACCGCGACCTCGACGCGGGTCACGAACACTTCGCTGTGCAACCGGCGTGCGACCTCGGTCGGATCGGCTGACTCAAAGAAGAGTTCGAGTGCCTCGACCAGATTGGTCCTGGCGCTCTCGACGGTCTCGCCCTGACTGGCAATATCCAGTTCCGGGCACAGGGCGACGTACCCGTCGTCTTCGCGTTCGATGATGGCGGTTAACTGGCGCATGGACTTCATGGGCTGATGATAGCAGCCGCAGGACGAGGGCCGCGCGCCGTCGTCCGCAGCCGACGCCGCTGCCCGGCCGACGGGCCCCGCGCTGGACAGTTCGGCAGGCTGTGCGTCGGGAAGCCTGGTTTTCTGGCGAGAAATCGCTCTGCCCTAGCCCGTTAGGAGTAATCCCGTCCGCGCGACCTAAACGCTATACTGCCGGGACTTAGCCTCACTCCCGGCACTCGACTCGGCGTCTTCGAGATTACGGCCCGAATCGGGGAAGGGGGCATGGGTGCGGTCTATCGCGCCACCGACACGAGCCTCAGTCGCCAGGTGGCGATCAAAGTCTTGCCGGATGCGTTCGCGCAGGACGCTGAGCGCCTTGCGCGGTTCGAGCGCGAGGCGAAGACGCTCGCGTCCCTGAATCATCCGCACATCGCCGCGATCTACGGCCTCGAACGTTCCAGCGGCACGCTGGCCCTCGTGATGGAACTCGTCGAGGGCGAGGACCTCTCGCAGCGCATTGCACGCGGCGCCATGCCGCTCGACGAAGCCTGACCGATCGCGAAGCAGATCGCCGAGGCGCTCGAAGCCGCGCACGAACAGAACATCATCCACCGTGATCTCAAGCCCGCAAACATCAAGGTGCGGCCCGACGGCACGGTGAAGGTGCTGGACTTCGGCCTCGCCAAGGCGATGGACCCGCCTGCGGGATCTACATCCGGCCGTTCGCGGGGCCTGCGCCGTCTGGCGCGTCCGCCAGCCAGCTGGGCGGGCAGTGGCAGGTCTCGACGGCGGGTGGGATCTATCCGCGCTGGCGCCGGGACGGCGCGGAGCTCTACTACGTTTCGCCCACTGGCGCGCTGATGGCAGCGCCCATCACGGTCACCGGCGCGAGCGTGGCGCCGGGCGCGCCGGTGGCGCTCTTTCCCACGCGGATCGTCGGCGGCGGCGTGGAAGCTATCCAGGGCCGGCAATACGACGTGACCGGCGACGGGCGGTTTCTGATCAACGCGGTGCTGGACGAGGCGGCCGCGCCGATCACGCTCATCCAGAACTGGCAGGGTGGGCTTTCAGCCCGCGAAAGGCAATGAAACTCGCTGTCGGGCGTATCATCTGTTCAGGAGTTGCGCATGGAACTGCAGTTCACGGCGGTGTTTCAAAAGGTTCCTGAAGGCTACATCGCGTTTGTCGAGGAGTTCCCCGGCGCGAACACTCAGGGCGCCACGCTGGACGAAGCGCGCAGCAACCTCAGGGAGGCGGTGACCTTGGTCGTCGAGGCCAACCGGATGTTCACGCTCGAGGACGCCCCGGAGGCGGATCTCATCAGGGAACCACTCAAGGTCACGACGTGAAGCGGCGCGACCTCCTTCGGCACCTGGAACAACACGGGTGCGAATTCCTGCGAGAAGGAGGCAGCCACACCGTGTACGTCAACAGGACGGTGAAGAAGGCGTCGACGATTCCCCGCCACAACGAGATCAACCAGGACCTCGCGCGGAAGATCTGACTTGGACGCGCCCCGCCCGGACGCTTAGCCGGCTGTCCCACCCGATCGACACAGACCACGTGGCACTTACTCCCGGCTCCCGTCTCGGCGCCTACCAGATCACCGCTCCGCTCGGCGAAGGCGGGATGGGGCAGGTGTGGCGCGCGCGCGACACGAAGCTCGATCGCGACGTGGCGATCAAGGTGCTGCCCGAGGCGTTCGCGCATGATGCGGAGCGCCTTGCGCGGTTCACCCGCGAAGCCAAAACGCTCGCCGCGCTGAATCACCCGAACATCGCCCACGTCCACGGCCTCGAAGAAAGCGGTGGCATCACCGCGCTGGTGATGGAACTGGTCGAGGGTGACGACCTCTCGCAGCGGATCACGAAAGGCGCGATCCCGATCGACGAAGCGTTGCCGATTGCGAAGCAGATTACCGAGGCACTCGAAGCGGCGCACGAGCAGGGGATCATCCATAGTGATCTGAAGCCCGCGAACATCAAGGTGCGCGCCGACGGCACGGTGAAGGTGCTCGACTTCGGTCTCGCCAAGGCCATGGACCCACCTGCGGGATCGTCGCCGAACGTGTCACAGTCCCCCACCATTACGACTCCGGCGATGACGCAGGCGGGGATGATTCTCGGGACGGCGGCGCACATGGCGCCCGAGCAGGCGCGCGGCCCTGGGCCGTCGCCGGTGCCGCGCTCATCGTCGCGGGCGCGACGGCGCTGCTCGGAACACCGTGGCTCGCGGAGAAACCGGCGGATCGCCCGCTGGTGCGGCTGGACGTCGACCTCGGCGCGGACGTGTCGTTGCCCGCTCCCAGTCCCTCGGGAAGCAGCGTCGCCATCTCCCCGGACGGCGCGCGGCTGGTCTACGCCTCGGGCAGTCCCGCCAGGTTGTTCATCCGCAGGCTCGACCAGCCGAAGGCTGTCGAACTGCCTGGCACGCAGGGCGCGACCGCCCCGTTCTTCTCGCCAGATAGCCAATGGGTGGGATTCGTGTCGGGCGGCAAGGCGAACAAGACTTCGGTGGAAGGCGGCGCCGTGGTCCCACTCGCCGATCTGGGCGGCGATCAAAGCCATCCGTGCTGACGTTCATCGAGACGAAGCTCTTCACGTCACTCGTCGGGCGGTATCTATCGGACGACGAGGACGCCGTGCTGCAGCAAGCGCTGTCGCCTAAGCGCAACGTCGGGCGGGAGATTCTGGACGGCCTCCGGCAGCTCAAGCGGGGTGAGCAGGGCCGCGTCACCACGGGTCCATCCGCGAAGGCACGGGGCTGTCGCAGCCGCGCTTCGCCAAGCTGTTGGGCGTGTCGGTGCGCACGCTGCAGGAGTGGGAACAGGGCCGCCGCGCTCCTTCCGGCGCGGCGCGGACGCTGTTGCTCATCGCAGCCAAGAATCCGCGAGCGCTCCTGGACGTGGCGTAGTCGCCGCCTCCAACACCCCGCCATTTGGAGGCGATGAGTCGTCCGTCAGCCATGAAGGCTCGGCCGTCCGCCCCGTGAGCCACGTCTACGTCGGACCAGTCCAGCGCCATCAGCTCGCCATACCGCAGGCCCGCTTCCCCGCCGAGAAGCACGAGCAGCAGGGCCTTGACCTCCGCGTCCATACGGTCTGACTGTCACGCTCATCGCTGATGCCGCCGGGCCATGACACGCGACTTTTTTGCGAGCCAGCCTGGCAGGACTGTCAGCGCCGTCGACCGGGCGCGGTGCTGCGACATGACCCAACACCGGCCACTCGAGCCGGTCACGGCGATCCTCGCAGCGTTCGCCTCACACGACCTCGTGGCGCTCGGCGAAGGCACACACGGCAGCAGCGAACCCTACGCGTTTCGATTGGCACTCATAGGCGATCCCCGCTTCGCTGACAGCGTGAACGACATCGTTGTCGAGACCGAGCCCTCGAGCTGTTCGTGCCGCACGATCTCGTACGACTGGTCGCGCGGAAGCCCCTGCGCTGATCGTCAGATTCGCTCCGAGCGCCGCCAGCTCGTCGCGGCCGACTATTCAGCAGGTTGCGCCCCGCTCACCAGTTGGCGCTGGTGGTGGCGTCGCATGTGTGAGCACGGCTCGACTTTGGTCCGCGCCTCAGGGTGTACGTCGGCAGCGACGGCGACACGGTCGCGATCTTGCTCGGCGGACGACAGACTTCAATGACACCGTGCGTGCCCGTTTGACCAGGTCGCCCTCAAGAGCAGAACCAGAGGGCGAGCCGCTAGAAGACGGCGCTCGAGAAGCGCCAGCCGTCTCCACGGGCGGAGTGTCTTGCTACTTCCCGTTGTGGCTGGCGACCTGAGCCCGGATTTGGGCCACGGCCACCTTGACCTTCAGATCCTGCTGCACCTTGCCCAGCTCCGCCCTGCCGGATCGCGGATCGCCGTCCACACCCTTGGCCGAATCCTTGCCCGCGATCTTGTCCTTGCGGACCCATTCGGGCTTCACGTACAGGATCGCCGAGGTATCCTCCACGCCCGCATGGCCCTCCCCGGTCACTTTGTGGTCACGCAAATACTGGGAGAACTCGTCACGGGACTTGAAGTACAGATCGTCGCAGTAAAACACCCGCGCGCCGGAGGATTTCAGTCTGGCATCGAGCGTCGCGGCGGTCTGCTTCAGCACATCCTGCCCGCCGCCGTGATCGCCAATCAGGATGATGTCCCGGAAGCCGGCAGTCGCGGCGCCCAGCACGAGGTCCCGCAAGACCATGCCGTAGGTCTCGTCGGTAATGCCGCTGGTGCCGGGGAACGCAAACTGGCCTTCCTTCTTCGACGGGTCGCCCGCGGGTGTATACGGGAGCACCGGATAGACCAGCGCATTGCCGAGTTCCTTTGCAATGCGTTCAGAGAGATAGCGTGCCACGGCGTTGTGCTTGCCAAACGCCAGATGAGGGCCGTTCTGTTCGCCGCCGCCGGTATAGATGAGCGCGGTGGTCTTGCCGGCCTTGAGCGCCGCGGCCACTTCTTCCCAGGTCAGATCCTCGATGAACAGCGAATTGGCCTGGGCGTGGACGAGTTGCGGGACAGCCAGGAGGACGAGTAACGCAGCAAGCGACAGCGATTTGAGCATGATGCGCGGCAGTATAGCAGCGGATTATCGCCTCGCCCGATCCCGCGACGGCCAACGTCCGGAGTCGCTGCACGGCGTAGCGGACGTCCTGCCAGAGTGCGTCCATGGCCGATGTCAGCGTTAGGCAGCTCGTCCCGATCTCGCAGGCTTGACCACCAAGCGCACACCCACACCCAGACGCGCCAGCATGTGTTGCGGGCCTTTGACGACCTGCCGTTCGGATCGCGTTGTTCGGCGTGGGCGGCGGGCTGCTCTCGCGCGCGGACGCGGAAGAGGGCGAGGGCGTGGCGTTCTCGACCAACTCGCGAAAGGAGTGAAGGGACACTGCACACAAGTGCGCCAATCTCTCACCATGTTCGATTATGGAGCACCCTTCGCGCGCTCCAGTGACTTAGACTCCGCGGTCGACCTTACGTCGGCCGTGAGACGGGCTTGGACCAGTCGCTCCCTGGTTCAGCGCGAATCACCGAGTCCAAAGGGGTTGTCATGAATCGAATCATCGCGGTGTTCTGGATCTGTTTGCTGGGGGGGTTCGCCCCCCGCCAGGCGTCGGCCGATCAGCAGTTCAAGAATGGACAGGACCTGACCGGCACGTGGCGCATCACAGCGACGATTCCGGCGGGAGTACCAGTGTGCCCAGGGGCGGCGCCGTGCACGTACCTGGCCGTGTCGACAGTGTCGAGCGACGGCAACGTGGTCCAGAGCGCCAATATTCCCAACACCTCGGTGGGCCACGGAGTGTGGAAGCGCGTCGGCCAGCGTACTTACACGATGGTCGCGCTCTACTTCCGCTTCGACGCGGACGGCAATCCCCTGGGCACCTCGGAGACCACCATCGACGCCAGGCTCGATGCATCCGGCCGCAATGCGGTCGGGTCGTTCTCGGCCGTCGTGCGCGATCTCGCGGGGGTGCAGCTTCTCGGATATGACGGCACTGTCACCGCAATCCGCATGGTGGTGCCGTAGGCGCACAGGGACGGGGCTGTCGCAGCCGCCTCTCGCCGGACTGTGGGACGTGTCGGTGCGCACCCAGCGGGAGGTGGGGGCAGGGCCGCCGCGTGCCTCCGGCACCGACCCGGCGAAATCGCCAGGGCGCGTCGACCCCACGCCGACTATTCTTCATACGGCCGCGTCGCTACGTGCGACCGATGACGAACCCGGGTGCTCCGGCTCGGCGCCGCTCGCAAGAGGCCTCGTCCTGTGTGCGGGGACATCCCATCCGTTGACAGAAGACAGCCCTGGGGCGCGTGGTCAGGTCGATCTCTGCCTGAGGCGTCGCGAGTAGGCGGGACGGTCGATGCGGAGTGTTTTGCGGACCGGCCGGGCGCAGCGCACCGTGATGCGCGCGCCCACCTGGCGCTCCTGGCCGATGTGCTAGAGTCCGCGAGTTCCGTTCGCCGCTGGCCTCCTTCGGCCCACACGGCGGTTCCGTCATCAGACCGAGGAGGGTAACGCGATGACCTCAGTGAGACGAGCGGCCGGTATCGCCGTGCTGGCCGCGCTGGCCGTGGCCCAGCCCACGTTGGCGCAGATCGAGCAGGGGCGGCTCATTGGCACCGTGTCAGACGCGCAGGGCGCGGTGCTGCCCGGCGTGACGGTGACGGCGCGGTCGCCGGCCCTGATCGGCGGGCAAACGACTATCACGGAGGCCGACGGCCGGTTCAGGTTCGTCGCGCTGCCAGGCGGCACCTACGACCTGGCGTTCGAGCTGACCGGATTCCAGACCCTCAGGCGCGAGGGCATCGTGCTTCGCCTGGGCCAGACGCTCACGATTGACGGCCAGCTCCAGGTCGCGACACTGCAGGAATCCGTGACGGTCACCGGCGAGTCGCCGGTCGTCGATGTCACGACCACCTCCGTCGGAACGACCTTCGACGCCGCAAAACTCGCCGGCATCCCGTCGGCAACCGACATGTGGGCCGTGCTGTCACAGTCGCCCGGGGTGCGCATGCAGGGCTACGACGTCGGCGGCAGCCACAAGAGCCAGGCCATCAACTACGAAGGCTTCGGTGTCCGGGGGCAGAGCCAGTTCACCATCGATGGCATTCAGTCGGAGGGCAACTACCCGAACGCGCTCTCCATGGACGAGATCGCGGTGAGCGCCGCTGGCGGCGACGTCGAGATCAACAGTCCAGGCGCCGCCATTGCACTGACCATCAAGAGCGGCGGCAACACGTTCCGCAGCCTGAACAACACGCAGTGGCAACCCGAGCGGTTCTCCTCCGACAACGTCGACGACGACACCAGCCGCCGCGGCTTCACCGGCAACCCGAACCTGCTGTTCGTCGAGACCCATCACGACGTCGGGGGGCCCATCAAGCGCGACAAGCTCTGGTTCTTCGTCGCTTACAACTACTTCAAGATCGACAAGGTCGTCTCGGGCATCCCGCGCGCCATCGCGACCGACCTCGGCATCTTCCACGAAGTGCCGGTCAAGCTCACCTACAAGCTCACGCAGAGCGACACCCTCCAGGCGCACTATCAGTGGGGATACAAGTACAAGCCGCTGCGTGGCCTCTCGGCCACGACACCGATCGAATCGGTGCTCGAGCAGGACAGCCCGTACTGGACGGGCAAGGTGCAGTGGCAGCGCGTGTGGTCGAACCGTCTCTTCACCGACCTCCGCTACGGCTGGCACGGCTTCGACTGGCCGATGACGCCCAACGTGCCGTTCAGCGACAAGCCGCCGCGCCTCGATACCGGGACCAACCTCAACAGCGGCGCCGGCTGGAACGCCTTCGACGCCAAGCCGTTCCGTCCGCAGGGGCTGCTCACCTCCACCTACTACTTGCCGACCCAGAATGCCGGCAGCCACGATCTGAAGTTCGGCGGCGGCTACGTGATGGACATCGAGCGCACGATCACCAACGGCAACTCCGGACCTATTCGCTACCGCGATCGCAACGGGCTCATCGACGAGATCGAGATGATCGACGTCGGTCGGCGCGACGATCTGTACGGTTCGTGGAACGGCCCGGACAATCGCAATGAGATCGTCACGCTGTTCTTCCAGGATCGATGGAGCCCGAAGCCCAACCTGACCATCCTGGCCGGCGTGCGCTACGACCGCCAGACCGGCTCGTACGAGGCCGGCAAGCGCGCACCGGTGCTCAGCGAAGTCTTTCCGACGCGCGAGACGCAGGGCCGGACGTTCAAGGCCAAGCACGGCGTGGCGCCGCGCTTCGGGGTCAACTACGCGTTCAACGACGGCAAGACGGTCGCCAAGGCGTTCTGGGGCCGCTTCTACAACGAGCTCGGCACGGTGCTGGCGAACAACAGCAATCCGGGCGGCGACAACGTCCGCATCTACAAGTTCAACGACGCGAACGGCAACCGTCTCTACGACGGACTCGCCGAGCTCGGCACGTTCGTCTCGGCCACCGGCGGCATCTCCACGGTCATCGACGAGGACTTCAAGACGCCCTACGCCGACGAGATCAGCAGCGCCGTCGAGCACCAGTTCTGGGGCGAATCGTCGGTGCGCGTGGCCTACGTGCGCAAGATGGTGCGCGAGTCGATCGGCGTGACCAACGTGGCTCGTCTTGGTCAGTACACGGTGCCAACGCCGATCACCGTCAACATCCAGGACTTCGGTGTCGGCGTGACCGGCGCGCAGGCGTTCACCGTCTTCGACATCCCGGCGTCGCTGCGCGGCGTGGTCCAGAACGTTTACGGCAACTGGCCGGACGCCAACTACAACTACGACACCATTCAGCTGGGCCTGAACAAGCGGTGGCCCGGTGGCTTGTTCCTGCAGTCGAGCTTCGACTACCAGTGGCGCGACGAGCAGCGCGGCGGCAACGGGGCGGCCACTATCAGCGCCACCACCGACCCGCTGCAGACCGACCCGCTCAACGTCGGTTTCTTTCAGAACGTGCGGCCGGAAGTGCCCAACCGCCAGAAGACGACCAACTGGGCGGCACGGCTGGCCGGACGCTATGTCTTCAAGTACGACATCGGCCTGGGCGTGAACTACCGGCTGCAGAGCGGCTACGGCTACACTCGCGTCATCACCACCAGCCTGCCGAATGCCGGCACGGTCAACTTCTTCCTCGACGACCTCGACAACCAATACTCCGACAAGGTGCCGATCCTCGATCTGCGGATCGACAAGACCCTGGTGCTGGGCGGCAAATACCGCGTCGCCGTCATGCTCGACGCCTACAACGTGACTAACGGCAATCCGGTGTCGAACTTCAACATCGTGAACGGCTCGCAGTACAACCGCATCACCGCGACGCTCGATCCGCGCGTGTTCCAGATGGGGTTCAGGTTCGAGTTCTAGGAGATGACCAGCCGGTAGGAAACGGGACACGGACAGTCAGACCGGGACGCTGCTAATCTGAAGAGCAGGCCTTCTGGCCTGCCCTTCAGGTTTCGCTGCATGCGCGCCCTCACCATTGCCGCCATCGCCTTCGTCGCACCGATCGCTCTGCTGGCGACCGCTGTCGCGCAGGAGCCGGCGAGCGGCCGGGCGCCGGTCTACAAGCCGACGATTCCCGGGGATCATCCGGCGATTCGGACCATCACGCCGGCCGGCGACGCGGTGTCGCGTCTGATGGCGCGAGTCGCGCGCGGCGAGGTGCGGCTCAGGCGAGGCGAAGGCGACGGTTACCTCGGCTCGGTGCTGGCCGCCCTCGAGGTCCCGGTCGCGTCGCAACTGCTCGTCTTCTCGAAGACGAGCGTCCAGGCCGCGCGCATCTCGCCGACACGGCCGCGTGCGATCTACTTCAGCGACGACGTCATGGTGGCGCACGTCCCCGGCACGCCCGGGGTCGAGATCGTCGCCCTCGACGCGGCGCGCGGGCCGGTCTTCTATGCGCTCGGCGAGCGCCCGGACGGTCCGGCGTTCACCCCATCGACGACGTGCCTCACGTGCCACCACGGGCCCAACACGGCGGGCGTGCCCGGAATCTACGTCGGCTCGGTGATTCCGGGCCCGACCGGCGCGCCACTGCGCGACGACACGGCCATCATTACGGATCACACGACGCCATTCTGGGAGCGCTGGGGCGGATGGTACGTGACGGCGGCGCGCGGGGAGCCACGGTCGAGGGCCAACGCGGTGGCGTCGGCACCCAATGACCCCAGTGCGCTGGTGCGCGACGTGCCCAGAAACGTCCGCGTCCTCCATTCGTTCTTCGACCCACGGCCGTACCTGGCGCCGACGAGCGAGATCGTCGCGCTGCTGGTGTTCGAACACCAGACGCAGATGACGAATCTGCTCACCCGCGTCGCATGGCAGGCGCGTATCGCTCATGCGCCCAGCGGCCGGCCAACGCCCGGAGCCGGGGCCACGCTGGCCGACGACATCCGCGATCTCGTCGACTACATGCTGTACGCGGGCGAAACCCCGCTCGACGCGCCCGTTGCTGGTGTCTCCGCGTTCGCTGCGACGTTCCAGGCGCGGGGGCCTCGCGATGCGCTAGGCCGGTCGCTGCGTGATCTCGATCTCGAGACGCGGCTGTTCCGCTATCCACTGAGCTACCTCGTCTACAGCGAGCAGTTTCGAACCCTGCCGGCCGACGTGCGGCGAGACGTGCTGGACGCGGTCAAGACGATCTTGACGTCGCCGCCGGCCGGGCCGCGCTATGCCCACCTCACCGAGGCGGTGCGGCAGGCGACGCTCGCCGTCGCCCGCGCCACGGTGCCCGATCTGCCTCCCGGCTGGTAGCCGCCCCCCGACATCCGCACGCCTCAGCCAACGCCCGACCGTACACGCCTGGGCGTGGTGGGGCGACACGTTCCGTTTGCGCTACACTCCCGCATCATGATCGACCTGCCGGCCGTGTTTCGGCGCGCGCCCCTGGCCGCTCGGACGCTGGTGCTGGTCCTGGGCCTGACGTCGCACGCCTGGGCCCGGCCCGAATACATGGTGAAGTTCCAGGCGGATCCGATGCGGCGGGCCGAAGTCACCGGCTGCGGCACGTGTCACGTGAAGCCCGATGGCGGCGGAGCGCGCAACGACTTCGGCACCGCCTTCGATGCCGCCAGCCGTGACATCACGCCGCTGCTGCGCGCCAGTTTTCCGCAGCAGTTCAATGTGGCGTCGGCGAAGCTTCCCGACGGCACCACGTTCTTCATGTCCGACCCCGCCAGCCGCGTGGTCGTCGTCGAGCGCGGCAACGACAAAGCCGTCGTAACGGTGGCCGAACTGACGGCGCCGAAGGCGGCGCCGCTCCCGCCAGCCGCCAACCGCATGACGTTCTTCGTGTCGAGCCGCGGCGTCGACCAGGGCGGACACGTTGGCGGCTTGGCCGGGGCCGACCGCCTCTGCCAGGACCTCGCCACGAAGGCCAACGCCGGCGATCGCGCCTGGCGCGCCTATCTGAGTACGAGCTTCAAAGGCCAGCCGGCGGTCAACGCCGGTGACCGCATCGGCGGCGGGCCGTGGCACAACGCCCGGGGCGAACTGGTCGCCCGCGGGCCGCTCGACCTGCACCATCGCGGCGCACTGCCCGCCGCCCTGTTCGTAACTGAAACGGGTGAGCCGGTGGCCTCAGGCACACCCGTCTTCACCGGCACACTCCCCTCGGGTCTGGCGGACGTCGACAAGACGTGCGCCAACTGGACCTCCAACGGCCCGGGCCACGCGGCCACGGGTGCGATTGGCACGGCGTGGAACGCAGCTCCGCTCACGAGCTGCGCGGCACAGGCCACGGCGCCCCGGCTCTACTGTTTTGCCGTCAAGTAGCGCCGGGCCGACCTCATAAGGAGTGGACACATGGTGAACGTCCGGACGTCCGTGGTCGTCGTGCTGGCCTTCGTAGCCGGGCTGACCCACGCAGCGGCCCAGACCACGGGCAGCGTCTCAGGCACGGTGCGCGACAATTCCGGAGCCGTGGTTCCAGGCGTCTCGGTGACCGCCGAGAACGCCGAGACCAACGCCACGCGCAACTCGGTGAGTGGCGCGTCGGGCACCTACCAGATCGCGCTCCTGCCGCCCGGGCGCTACCGGATCAGGGCTGAACTGCCAGGCTTCCGCAACGAAGAGCGCGACCTCACGCTGGTCGTGAGCCAGAACGCGCGCGTCGATTTCGCGATGAGCCTCGGCACGTTGGAGGAGACCGTCACGGTGCAGGCAGCCGCCCCGCTCGTTGACACGCGAGATGCCGCGATGGGACAGGTCGTCGACCAGACGAAGATCGTCGAGCTGCCGCTCAACGGTCGCAACTTCCGCGACCTCGGCCTCATCGCACCCGGTGTGCAGCAGCAGACGCAGGCCTCGGGGCTGGCCACGCGCGGCGGGGGGCTGTACATCAACGGCGCGCGCATCTACGACAACAACTACGTCCTCGACGGCTTCGACAACAACGACACCACGACCGGTGAGATCCTGACGTTCCCGTCGCCAGACGCCATCCAGGAGTTCAAGGTCCTCGGCGCGAGCTACGGCGCGGAGTACGGTTTTGCGAGCGGCGGCATCATCAGTCTCATCAGCAAGTCAGGCGGCGCCTCGTACCGCGGCAACGTCTTCGGCTTCCTGAGGAACGACGCCATGGACGCCAGGAACTACTTCGCGACCTCGGTGCCGAAGCTCGATCGGCGCCAGGGTGGCGGCACCATTGGCGGCCCTATTCGCGGCGGCAAGACGTTCTTTTTTGCGTCCTACGAAAAGACAGACCTCACGCAGGGCCTGCCGTTCACCGCCGCCGTTCCGAGCGATCCGCAGCGCGCCGGCGTCTTCGCAACGACGGTGCGCGATCCGCTGACGGGCCAGCCCTTTGCCAACAACATCATCCCGTCGTCGCGCTTCAACCCGACGGCCGTCAGGATGCTGCCGCTCTTTCCGCAGGCGAACAACCCCGCCGACCCGGCCAGGAACTACGTCAGCGCGCCGAATCTGCTCGACGACCTGCACGTCGGCAGCGCGCGCCTCGACTACAACCTCTCGCCGGCCAACACCTTCAGCGCGCGCTACTCGGTCTACTGGGACACACAGTCGAACCCCGGCGCCGTGCCCGCCGTGGTGACGGCGGTCCGCAAGCACAACCAGTCACTCGGCGCCACCTGGACCCACGTCTTCGGGGGCCGCACGGTGCAGGAGGTGCGCGTCGGCGGCGCCCACATCTACAACGGCATGTTCCGCGACGACTCGACGGCCCTCGACTGGGGCAAGGAGCTCGGCATCGGCGGCACGCTGCAGGAGCTCATTCCGGACCGGCTGGGTCAGGGTCCTCCGGTTGTGACCCTCACGGGCTTCACGCCGGTCAGTCCCAACAACAACCCGTTCATCCGTACGCACAACCTCCGGCAGGCGTCTTACGTACTCGCGCACAGCGTCGGCAACCACTCGCTGAAGGTCGGCGGCGAATACCGGTCGCAGCAGATGGCGCTCGACGACTGGCGCAACCCGCAGGGCACTTTCACCTTCACGGGCCGCTACACCGGCAACGCCATGGGCGACTTCCTGCTGGGCTATCCCAGCCAGACCACGACGTTTCTGGGCCTTGTCTTCATGGAGCAGGTGAACTGGCAGACCGGCCTCTTCGTGCAGGACGAATGGCGGGTCTCGCCGAGCGTCACCGTGAACTACGGCGTGCGCTACGAGTACCAGGCACCCGACCGGGAGGTCGAGAACCGCTGGGGCACGTTCGACCTCGCGCTCGGACGCAGCGTGCAGGTCGGCACCGAGGGTGTTCCCGACACCATTCGCAGGGCCGAGAAGACCAACTTCGCACCGCGCGTCGGCCTGGTCTGGGACGTGAGCGGCAACGGCACGCGGGCGCTTCGCGCGGGCTATGGCACGTACTACACGTCGTTTGTCCATAACATCGCGTTCTCGTCGTACGCCAACACGCCGCTTGGCAGCAACAAGGTGTTCGCGGCCTCGGCGACCACGCCGAACATCAGCCTGAGCGACCCGTTCCCGGCCACCTTCGGTACCGACACGATCACGACGTCCGGACTGCAGCGCGACTTCCCGCAGGGCAAGGTGCACCGCTGGAGCCTGGACCTTCAGCAGGAGCTCGGCAGTGGCATGATGCTGAGCCTCGGCTACGTCGGCTCGAGGTCGGTCGACCTTACCCGGCAGTACAACATCAACCAGCCGGTGCTCGGCCCGGGCACGATCGCCAGCCGACGCCCGTATCCGAACCTCGGCGACATCACGTTCACCGACGGCACGGGCACCTCGACCTACAACTCACTCGAGACGAAATTCCAGCGGCGGATGCGCAGCGGCTTCGACCTCCTCCTCTCGTACACGTTGTCGAAGGCCATCGACGACGGCGCGGTCAGCGACGACCAGGGCACCGGCGTGCTCAACTCCTACAACCGCGACGCCGAGCGCGCGCTCTCGGCGTGGGACCGTCGTCATCGCTTCGTCATCAGTGGCAGCCTGCAATCGCCCTTCGACAACGCCTGGGCGCGCGCCTGGCAGATAAGTGCGATCTGGACCCTCACGAGCGGCTCGCCCTTCACGCCCGTGATCAGCTTCGATGCGGCCAACATCGGGAACCTGGGCAACCAGCGGCCGAACCTCGTGGGCGACCCGGCGCTCGACGGCGACGCCCGGTCCGTGGACCGCTGGTTCAACACCGCCGCGTTCGCGGCGCCGGCCACAGGAACCTTCGGCAATTCCGGTCGGAACACTCTGACCGGCCCGGGGTACAACTCGGTCGATGCGGCGCTGTCACGGCGTTTCACCCTGCCGAAGGGCGTTGACGTCCAGGTGCGGGTCGAGATGTTCAACCTGCTCAACCGCGCCAACTTCCTTCTGCCCAACCGTATCGTCGATTCTCCCCTCTTCGGGACGATCTCCAGGGCCGACCCGGCGCGTCAGGGGCAAATCGGCCTGAAAGTGGGCTGGTAGGCGGCGCGTCCCTGATTGACAGCGTCGCGACACCCGTCATAATTGGCGGGTAGAGAGCGGTATCCCGACCTCGGACGTCGCCAGTAGCGCGCTCCGACCGGTGGAGGTTTGTGCATGAGGGTCTTTCGCGTCGGACTCGGCCTCACCGGGTTGGCGATCATGCTGGCCGTCCAGCAAAGCGCCGGCGGTGCGCCCGATCAGATTGCCGCGGCCATCCCACCCACCACCGTCGAAGGCCAGCGCGCGTTCGTGCAGACCTACTGCGTCGGCTGCCACAACGAGCGTGTGAAGAACGGCGGGTTCTCGTGGACCGAACTCGACGTGGCGCGGCCGGATCTCAACGCCAAGCGGGCCGAAGACGTGATTCGCAAGGTGCGGGCCGGGCTGATGCCGCCGGCCGGCGCCCGGCGTCCGGACGCCGACGTGCTCACGAGCTTCAGCACCGCGCTGGGCAGCCGCCTCGACGAAGCGGCCGCGATCTCGCCCGTGTATAGGGCGCCGGAGTTGCACCGCATGAACCGCCGTGAGTATCGCAGCGCGGTGCGCGACCTGCTCCAGGTGGACGTCGACGTCTCGGCGCTCCTGCCGCCCGACGCGCGCACGGGCGCCTTCGACAACATGTCCGACGCGCTCACCGTGAACCCCGGCCTGATGCAGGCCTACGTCCGCGCTGCCGACAAGGTGGCACGGCAGGCACTCGGCGATCCGCACACGCAGCCGCTGCAGACGAAATACGACGTGCCGAAGCGCGTCAACCAGATGCGCCACATCGAGGGCACGCCGCTCGGCACGCGAGGCGGCATCGCCGTCACGCATCACTTTCCCGCCGACGGTGACTACACCTTCCAGAACGAGCTGTACTTCTACTACCTGGGTGAGCTCATCGGCGGAAATCTGCCGGATGCCCTGCAGGGGCAGGAACTGGAGATCTCGATCGATGGCGCGCGCGTGGCGTCCTTCACGATCGATCCGTTGTACGAGGGGAACGAGGGGCCGCTCGCGACCACGCCCGTTCGCGTCACCGCCGGCCCGCATCGCGTGGCCGCCGCCTTCGTCGCCAAGACCGACGGCACCGTCGAAGACTCGGTGCGCCTGGTCGAGCAGACGATCATGGACGTGAGCGTCGGCGTCCACACCGGGATGTCGACACTGCCGCACCTCATGACCATGACGGTGGTGGGGCCCATGAATGCGGCGGGCGTCTCCGACACGCCGAGCCGTCGTCACATCCTTGCCTGCTCGCCGAAGTCGGCGGGCGAAGAGCGGCCGTGCGCGACGTCGATTGCGACAACTCTGGTCAGGCGGGCATTCCGCCGTCCGCCCACCGCCGACGATATCAACACCCTGATGCGGATGTACGACGTGGGCCGCGAGCACGGCACGTTCGAGGACGGCGTCCGCACCATCGTCCAGAGCGCCATCACGCGGCCCGAGTTCATCTTCCGCTTCGAGCGCGTGCCCGAGACGGTCGCCGCCGGCCAGCACTACCGACTCGGCGGCTTCGAGCTGGCGTCTCGCCTGTCGTACTTCCTGTGGGGATCGAGCCCCGACGACGCCCTGCTCGAGGCGGCGGCTGCCGGCCTGCTCGACACGCCAGCCGGCCTTGCCCGTCAGGTCACGCGGATGATCGCCGACCGGCGCGCCGAGAGTCTGTCGACGCACTTTGCCGCGCAGTGGCTGCGTCTTACCGGCCTTGCCGACGTCCACCCCGAGCCCACGATCTTCCCGGATTTCACCAAGGACCTCGCGACGTCGATGCGGCGCGAGGTGGAGCTGCTCTTCGACAGCATCGTGCGCGAGGATCGGCCCATCACCGACCTCCTCACCGCCAACTACACGTTCGTCAACGAGGTGCTCGCCCGGCACTACGGCATCCCGAACATCGCCGGCCCGACGTTCCGCCGGGTGACGCTCACCGACCCGAATCGGTTCGGCCTGCTCGGGCGAGGCGCCATCCTCACGCAGACGTCCCTGGCGAATCGGACGTCGCCCGTGGCACGCGGCAAGTACGTGCTCGAAGTGCTCATGGGCGCGCCGCCGCCGCTGCCGCCGCCGAACGTTCCGCCGCTGGCCGAGCAGGTCAACAACGAGGCGATGCTCACGGTGCGCGAACGCATGGAGGCGCACCGCAAGAACGCCACCTGCGCGGCCTGCCACAAGATCATGGACCCGATCGGTCTGGCGCTCGAGAACTTCGACGCCACCGGCAAGTGGCGGTCGAAGGACGGCCTTTACACCGTCGACCCGCGCGGCGACATGTACGACGGCAGAACGCTCGACGGCCCGGTTAGCCTCCGCGACGCGCTCGTCGGCCACGCCGACGCTTTCCGCTCGGGCTTCTCTGAGCACCTGCTGGCCTACGCGCTCGGCCGCGTCCTCGACTCCACCGACATGCCGACGGCGCGCGCCGTCATGCGTCACGGCGGGCGCGAGCGCGACAGGTTCTCGGGCTACGTGATGGCCGTCGTCACCAGCGGCCCGTTCCAGATGCGCACGCTCGCATCCACGACCGAGAGCGCGGCACCGGCCGTCCCACGCGACCCGGCCCGAGGTCGCGTCCATGACTGATTTCGTGTTCGGCACCGCGGTGCCCGGAGTGTCCTGATGTTCCTGACCAAGAAGTCGCTCTCTCGACGCACCGTGCTTCGTGGCCTCGGCGCCACCGTGGCGCTGCCGCTGCTCGATGCGATGGTGCCGGCCGCAGCCACCGCCAAGAACCGCGCCGTGGCGCAGCCCAAGAGCCGGTTCGTCGGCATCGAAATGGTGCACGGCAGCGCCGGAGCGACCGAGTACGGCACGAAGAACCACCTGTGGACGCCGACCACGGCGGGGCGCGACTTCGAGTTCACGAAGATTCTGAAGCCGCTCGAGCCGTACCGCGACTACCTGACGGTCGTGAGTCACACCGACTGCTCGGCCGCCGAACCCGTCTCGGCCGAAGAAGTCGGCGCCGATCACTTCCGGTCGAGCGCGGTCTTTCTCACCGCGGCCCACGCCAAGCAGACCGAAGGCTCCGACATCCGGAACGGCCCGTCGATCGACCAGATATACGCCAGGGCGCACGGGCAGGACACGCCGCTGCCTTCGATTCAACTCTGCATCGAGAACCTGGATTCGTCAGGTACCTGCGGTTACAACTACTCGTGTGTCTACATGGACACGATCAGCTGGGCCGATCCGACGACGCCGCTGCCCATGACGCGCGATCCGCGGCTGGCATTCGAGGAGTTGTTCGGCACCGGCGGGTCGTCGGCCGACCGCGCGACCCGCAACAAGGTCAACCGCAGCATCCTCGACTCGATCACGCGCGACATCGCGAAGCTCTCGAAGAACCTCGACACGAAGGACCGCGGACGGCTCAACGACTACCTCGAAAACATCCGCGAGATCGAGCGGCGCATCCAGAAGATCGAGGCCTACAACACGGCTCACGGCCCCGAGCGCGAGTTGCCGGCGGCGCCCATTGGCGTGCCCGACTCGTGGGAAGAGCACGTCAAGCTGATGTTCGACCTCCAGGTGCTGGCGTTTGCCGCCGAAGTGACGCGGGTGTCGACCTTCAAGCTGAGCCGCGACACCAGCAATAGGGTCTTTGCCGAAAGCGGCTGCTCTACGCCCTGGCACTCCGCCTCGCATCACGGCGAACGCGCCGAGACCATCGAAGACCAGGGCAAGATCAACCGTTATCACCTCCAGATGCTGAGCTACTTCCTCGACAAGCTCAAAGCCACGCCCGACGGCGACGGCAACCTCCTCGACCACTCGCTCGTGCTCTACGGGAGCCCGATGGGCGACGGCAACGTGCACGGCCATCGCCGCGTGCCGCTGGTCCTGGCCGGACACGCCAGCGGGGCGCTCTCCGGCAACCTGCACGTGCTCGAGAAAGACAAGACACCACAAGCCAACGTGCTGCTGAGCGTGATGCACAAGCTCGGCGTCGACGTCGCGAGCGTCGGCGACAGCACCGGCACAGTCGCGATCTGAGACGAGGCAAGGGCATGACGACGAGAATCCTGGTCGGCGCTGCACTGGCGCTCGGTGTCACGGCGCACCTCGCCTTCGCACAGACGAGCGCACTCGCCGACGCGGCGATGCGTCGCGACGTCGACGCCGTCAAGGCGCTCCTGGCCAGAAAGGCCGCGGTGAACGAGGCGCAGGGCGATGGCAGCACCGCACTGCACTGGGCCGCCTACAACGGTCAGCCCGAGATGGTGCGCGTCCTCCTGGCCGCGGGCGCCGACGTCCACGCCACGTCGCGGTTGGGCGGTCTCACGCCGCTCATGATGGCTGCCAAGGCCGGCGACGCCGCGGTGGTGAAGCTGCTCGTCGATGCCAAATCGGACGTCGTCACGCCGAACGCCAACGGCACGACGCCGCTCATGTTTGCCGCCGGCGCCGGCAACGCCGAGGCCCTGCGCCTGCTCCTCGACAGGGGCGCCGCCGTCAACGCCGTCGACGTGACCAACGGCCAGACCGCGTTGATGTTCGCCGCGGCACAAGGCCGCACCGAGGCCGTGAGGCTGCTGCTGTCTCGCAAGGCGGACGCGAACGCCGCAACCAAGGTCAGCCCGATCGTCTCGATGGGCGAGCGCTACAAGCAGAAGACGGGCGGCAAGGGCACGCGCGAGATTACGTCCGAAGGCGGGCGCAGCGACATCAATGCGATGGGCGGCATGACGGCGCTGCTCTTTGCCGCGCGCGAGGGCCATGACAGCGTGGTCAAGGCGCTCGTCGAGGGCGGCGCCGATATCAACACGGTCAGCGGCGCCGACGACCTGAGCGCCATGACGACGGCCATCATCAACGGCCGGCTCGACATCGCCAAATACCTGCTCGACCAGGGCGCGAATCCGAACCTCCACGCCAAGACCGGCGTCGGGGCGCTATGGGCCGCGGTCGACGCCCGCTGGCCGGAGCGGACGTGGTATCCGCCCGCGAAGATCAACCAAGAGAAGACGACCCACCTCGAGCTGCTCGAGGCGCTGTGCGCCAAAGGCGCCAACCCGAACGCGCGCATCGTGAAGAAACCGTGGTACCGCACGTTTCACGGCGATTGGGCCAACCCCGTGGGCGCAACGCCGTTCTGGCTCGCGGCCAAGGCCAACGACGTCGAGGCCATGCGCGTGCTCATCGCGGGGGGCGCCAACCCCACCATCCCCTCGGCGGCCGGCGGCTCGCCGCTCCTGGTGGCTGCCGGCTACGGTATCGAGCCGCAGGTCACGAACTTCAAGCCGGGTGGCCGTCTCGAAGCGGTCACCTATCTCATCGAAGAGGTTGGCCTCGACGTGAACGCCAGGGACAACCAGGGCTACACGCCGCTCCACGGCGCGGCCCTCACCGCCGAGCACGAGGTCATCACGTATCTGGTCGCCATGGGGGGCGACGTCACGGCGCGGGCCAGCAACATCTTCGGCGGCGAGAACCAGGCCGATAAGGACGCCGGCGGCGGCAAGGGCGACACCGTGGCCGACATGGCCAACGGCCCGCGCGCGCACAACATGCAGTTTCCGGAAACGGTGGCGTGGCTCGAGGCACTCGGCTCGGTCAACTCGAAGAACTGCCGCTACGCCGGCTGCGTCGTGCCCACGCTGCCGTCCGAGGTCAAGAAGCAGTAGCCGGGAATCGGGCGCGCCTGGCGCGCGCCCGGCCGTGGGCTCCTCCCCGATGCCACTCTACGAGTATCGTTGCGGCGCGTGCGCGCTCCAGTTCGAAGCGCTCGTCCGCACGGGCGCCACCCCGTCGTGCCCGGCCTGTGCCTCAACAGAGCTCGAGCGCCTGATTTCGATGTTCGCTGTCAACTCCGATGGCACGCGCCAGGCCAACCGCGATCGGTCCATGTCGAAGGGTGTCGCCAGGCAGCGCGACCGGGACATCGCGGACAAGGAACTGTACGACCGGCATCATCATTGAGCGGTCAGCGCTGTTGGTTGGCTCGTTGCCCATGAGCAGGGGCTGTCGCCCACGCAGGGCCAGATCCTGACCGCACTGGCGAGCGACGGAGCGCTAAGCGTCTCGGAGGTCGCGTCGCGCCTCGGGGTGAGCCTGCCCACCGTGAGCGACGCCGTCGCGACGCTCGTGGCTAAACGCCTCGCGCGAAAGGCGCCGGACCCCAGGCATCCGCGGGCGAGTCTGCTCCACCTCACGACCACGGGCGCGCGACGGGCCGCCACGGCGCGGACGTGGCCGGACTTCTTGGCCCCGGCCCTGGATACGCTGTCAGACGGCGAACAGACCGTCTTGTTGATGGCGTTGATGAAGATGATCCGCACGCTCCAGGAACAGGGCCAGATTCCGACGAGCCGCATGTGCGCCACGTGCGTGCACTTTCGTCCGCACGCGCACGACGGACCATCACCGCATCACTGTCTTTTCATCGACGCCGCGATGGCCGAGCGGCACCTTCGCTTGGAGTGTCCAGAACACACGGTCGCTCCGCCGGACCAACAGCACGCCGCGTGGGCGCGCTTCACACACGCTGGGTAGACCACACGCGCCGCATCCTGCCGAGGCGCCACGCTCGGCCAGGATGAGGCGCCAGCGCGGGAGGACGATGAACATGAACACTGACATCCCTGGCTACACCAAAGGCACTCAAGCCGTCGCGCCGTCGACGCCCATCGTCCCGTTCCGGGATCTCTTCGCGCTCATCTTTCCGGTCACGATCACGCTCAAGCCCTTTCTCGCCAAGCAGGGCCACTCCGCGGACGAGGTGGAGCGGATGCACGCCGCGTGGGTGAAGTCGTGCCTGCTGCAGTTGACGCTGTGGAGTCATGCCTACGTGAAGGACGGCGACTTCTAGTGACGGCACGGCCCGCCCCCGAGTGGCAGACCACCACCTGGTTCAACACACCGACGCCGATCACGGTGGCGAGCCTTCGGGGGCGCGTGGTGATGCTGCACGCGTTTCAGATGTTGTGCCCAGGCTGTGTCCTTCACGGCCTGCCGCAGGCGCAGCGCGTGGCCGCGGCCTTCGTCGACGCGCCGCTGACCGTGGTGGGCCTGCACACCGTGTTCGAACATCACGCCGTGATGGGGCCGCCGGCCCTCGACGTGTTCTTGCAGGAGTACCGGGTGCGCTTTCCCGTGGCCGTCGACCAGCCCGACTCGTCTGGGGCAGGCTCGCCAATGACCATGCAGGCGTATGCGATGCGCGGCACACCGACCGTCGTGTTGATCGATGCGCGGGGCCACGTGCGACGCCACGTCTTCGGCGCCTACGAGGATCTGCAACTGGGGCACGACCTTGGCCTGCTGATCGCGGAGGCCCAGGCCGCGGGCTGATGCATAGAAGGGCGCCCGGCCCTGCTCGACACCGATCTGGGCACCCGCCAGATTGAGGACATCCTCGGGCGCATCACGCACGCCAGCCTGAACCACGCGCCACGCTGTCCTTGGCTGCCCTCGAGCGCTTCGTCGACACGGATCCAGATCTCGAACCCACGGACCTGGTCGCGATCGAGATCCGGTTCAGGCCGGCCATCCGTACGGAGTCCGTGGCGATCTCGGACCTCCCATCCAACTGGCGCGAGTACCCGGCGCCGATCGAACTGATGTCTGCTGGCGAGCGGTGGCTCCGAGATGGTAGGACCGTCGCCCTGGCGGTGCCGTCGGCCGTGGTCCCGCGAGAACGAAACGTCATCATCAACCCGGCACACCGCGACTTCGACACGTTGAGGGTCGCGCAGCCGGAGCCGTTCTCCTTCGATTCGCGACTGTGGAAGACGCGGTAGCACCCGGAGCCTGTGCTGAAGAGCTGAGCTGCCAGGAGGCGGATAACTCTATCGAGGTATGTCAATCGGTTCAGCGCTATTGCAAAATCGCGTGCGCCGCCGGCGTCACTGCTTCTGCGACGTGCAGATTCGCTTCGTCAGCGCAGGCTGGGCAGGTTGGATGGGTCTCGGGGCCGGAGGGTGCGCATGAGTCGAGGATTCGTTTCCCGCGCGTGTCTTGTTCTCGTCTTCTCATGGCTTGCGTCGGGCGCCGCGTTCGCACAGAGCGCCATCAGTGGGTCGGTGCGAGATACGAGCGGCGCCGTCTTGCCGGGCGTCACCGTGGAGGTGGCCAGTCCGGTGCTGATCGAGAAGCTACGCTCCGCCACCACCGACGATCAAGGCCGCTACACGATCATCGACCTGCGCCCGGGTATCTACACCGTCACATTCACGCTGCCCGGCTTCAACACGACCCGCCAGGAGGGGCTTGAGCTGCCAGCGAACTTCACGGCCACGGTGAACGGCGAACTTCGCGTCGGCACACTGGAGGAATCGATCACCGTCACCGGCAGCACACCACTTGTCGACGTGCAGAACACCCAGAAGAGCGTCATGGTGAGCCGCGAGCTGATGGACGCGGTGCCAACAGCGCGCAACGTCAGCGGCATGGCCGCGCTCATCCAGGGCATCAGGATGAGCAACACCGATGTGGGCGGCAACCAGCAGGTGGAACAGATCTACATGACCGTCAACGGCTCGCGCCAGACCGACACCACCCTGCAGGTCGACGGCATGAATCTGAACAGCCTGATGAACGACGGACAGGTGCAGGCGTACTTCAGCGACGCCGCGATGGCTGAGAGCTCTTACCAGACCAGCGGCATCACCGCCGACGTGTCGGCCGGCGGCGTACGCGTCAATCTGATCCCGAAAGACGGCGGCAACATCTTCAGCGGGCAGGCGTTCCTTGGCGGCACGGACGGCGCGTGGCAGGCCGACAACGTCACCGACGAGCTGCGCGCGAGGAACCTTCGCACCGGGTCACGTGTGGCCCACATCTCGGACTTCAATCTCGGCGTGGGCGGTCCGGTCATGAAGGACAAGCTGTGGTTCTTCGCCAGCTGGCGCCGGATTGCCACCGACACGGTCATCCCGGGCAGCTTCTTCGCCGACTCGGGCGCCGTCGGCACGGGTGTCGAGGAACAGTGGATTCAGAACCAGTACCTCAGGCTGACCTATCAAGCCACGCGCAACAACAAGTTCAGCGTGTACCACGATCGCTATCCGAAGTTTAAGGGCCACGAAGCCATTGGTGGCGCGATCACCGAATGGAACACCGCGGCCGGACGCCGCAACGCAAACAACGCGCGCTATTACACCGCGCAGGCCAAATGGACATCCACGGTCACGAACCGGCTGCTGCTGGAGGCGGGGTACTCAGTCAACTCCGAGTACTTCACCGCCCGCTACCAGCCAGGTATCCAGCAGGAGCGCGGCACGCCGGCGTGGTTCAGCACGATCGGCAAGAGCGACTTGATCACGCTGACCGCCAGGGACGGTCGCATCACGCCGGCCACGGCCAACGATCCGGTTGCCAACGCGATCACCGCTCAGGCGTCGTACGTGACCGGTAGCCACAACCTGAAGGCCGGCTTCAACTGGACCTTCGGCGGCTCTCAGATCGAAAACGACATCAACGGCGATCTGGTGCAGCTTTACAGGAACGGCGTGCCGGACTCCGTGCGGGTTTACAACACGCCGGTGCGCTCGAAGGAATACCTCAACCGGAATCTCGGCATCTTCGTGCAGGATTCGTGGACGTTGAATCGTATGACGGTCAACGCCGGCGTGCGCTTCGAGAGCTTCAACGCGAAGATCCAGACGCAGACTGTCTCCGCCGGCCGTTTCGCGCCCGAGCGCTCGTTCCCAGAGGTGCCGGACCTGCCCAACTGGTTCGATATCGCCCCACGTCTCGGCGTCTCCTACGACGTGTTCGGCAACACGCGGACCGCGCTCAAAGCCACCATCGGGCGCTACATGGCCGGCCAGACCACCGGATTTCCGAGCCGCTACAACCCCCTGACGACCCAGAACGAAGTCCGCTCGTGGCGCGATCTCAACGGCGACGACGTCGCGCAGGACAACGAGATCGGCCCGAGTCCGAACGCCGCCTTCGGCCTGCCGGTGCTGACGATTCGGCCCGACCCCGACATCAAGCGCGAGTACGACATGGAGTACACGGTCGCGATTCAACATCAGTTCGGCCAGAGCCTGTCGATGAACGCCGGCTACTACCGCCGCGGCACCTACAACCAGCGCCGTACCGAGAACAACAGCTGGTCGCCGTCCGACTACGAGATTGTGAACGTCGTCAGCCCGCTCGACGGCGCCGTCCTGCCCGTCTACAACCTCAGCCGCACGAGGACGTCACTCGCCTTCGACCGTACCGACGTCAACTCCACCGACTCCGACACGCGCCGACGTACTTACGACGGGGTGCAGGTTGGCTTCAACGCCCGCTTCGGCCGGGCACAGTTCTTCGGCGGCTGGACGGTGGACCGGGTCATCGATGTGCGCTGCGACGCCATCGAAAGCAATCAGGGCCGCTATGCCGGCACCGCCGCCATCGCCGCGAACAATTTCCCGCAGCCCGACTTCCACTTCTGCGACCAGAGCAAACTCGACATGCCGTGGCTGCACGAAGCGAAGCTGGCCGGCACGTTCCGCGCGCCGTGGGACGTGCAGCTCAACTTCGCGTTCCAGAGCTACAACGGCCTGCCGCTCTTCACCCGGTGGAACCTTTCGCCCACCACGCGTTACGCGGCAGACTGCAAGGCCCCGTGCCGTCCCGGCGAGTTGGTCGTGCCAAACCTGACGCGACCGAACTACGTGCTCGATCTGGTGGCGCCCGGCAAGCAGTACTATGAGCGCCAGAACCAGCTCGACCTTGGCGTCCGCAAGCTGTTCCGCATCGGGAAGTATCAGGTGTCGGCGCAAGCCGACGTGTTCAATATCGTGAACTCGTCCTATGTGAAGAACCAGAACGTCACGTTTGGCACCTCGCTGGGGCAGCCGCTCGATATTCTCAACCCCCGTACCCTGCGCCTGGCGACGCAGTTCCGCTTCTAACCTGGCGGTCGACGCTCGCTTCGCTGCCCGGTGTCGATGGCATCACCTTCGACTTCGTGGTTGCGTCCCCACTGCGCCGCCGGGCCAGACCTCGGCCGCGACGTCAGCCACGTCGCTCACAACAGCGTCGATGCTCGCACGACTGGAGTGTAGTGTCGTCTCGACCTGGCTCGTTGCACTGTGTCCGGCGGCTGAGCAAGGCTCGAGGCGTCGCGGGCCGCGGTTGAGGTATTGTGTGCGCGTGCCCTCGTGACGGTGTTAGTCGTCGCGCATCGGGGCTTCCCATGATTCGCAACCGCAGCGAACTGCGCATACCGGCCGCGCGCACCCACGACGAGACAACTGTGGCCGACCGCATCCGCATCGTCTGCGTGGACGATCACCGTGTCGTCCGCGAAGGCATCGCCGCAGTGCTGGGCCGGCAGAGTGACATGGACGTGGTGGCGGCGGGCGCGACCGGGTTTGAGGCGGTGCGGCTTTATCGTGTGCACCGGCCCGACGTGGTCGTCATGGACCTGCAGATGCCTGGCATGGGCGGCCTCGCAGCAACCGAGATGATTCGCGCGGAGTGGGCCGGTGCCAGGATCGTGGTGCTGACCATGTCTTCCGGTGATGAAGACATCTACCGAGCGGTGGAAGCCGGCGCCGCCGCGTATCTGCTGAAAGACGCCATTCTGGACGACCTGGCCCGCGTCGTCCGCCAGGTCCACAACGGGAGCAATCGCCTTCCAGCCGATGTCCTGCGGATTCCGGCAAGCCGGTCGGCGGACGACGCGCTGACCAGACGCGAGGTCGGGGTGCTGGAGCTCGTCGGGCAGGGCCTGAGCAACAAAGACGTCGCCGCGGCCCTGGGCATCGCCCATGAAACCGCCAAAGTGCACGTCAAGAACATCCTGCGCAAACTGGGCGTCACCAATCGCACGGCGGCAGTGACCACGGCCCTGAAGCGGGGCATACTCCGCGTGTTCTGACCGCAACATTGCCTGCCTTTCCGCGTCTGTGCTTCCGGTGGCCCTTCTGCCGGCTGTGACGCGGGACTTGACCGGAGCGCGAGAGGCCACGGCATATACGCGGCCGCCGCTGTTGCTGCAGCGATGACGATCCTGCGACTCACGAGCGGCGAATGGTCACGCCGGAAGAGCATCCAGAACAGACCGAGCGCCGCCAGGTTGGCCACGCCGTAGTAGTGAATTGCAAGCAGGGCCAGGCTCGCGGCCAGCGCCAATCGATGTCGACGCACGAACCACGGCAGGTCTGCCGTCTCGACTACCCGACTTGCACGGGCGACCGTCCCAGTCACGGTCGGGATGGTCGCACATCGCGGCACCGCCGTGCCGGCTGCCGCCGGCACAGGCAGGCGGATGCATCGCGTCGGGGTGCGGTCGGCGCACCACGTCGATGCCGGCCCTCGATGCGATCGGGGGCGCCTACGGGCGCCGTGCCCCTTTGGCGGCCGCCTCCAGCCGTGCCAGCCGCGCCAGCAAGTCCTCGATGATCGCCTGTTGCGCCTGCACCTGCTGTTCGAGGGCCAGCGGCGCGGCCGTGGTGCCCGTCCCGCTCGCAATCGGCGGCGTGAGCGTGCCCAGTTGTCCGTTGGCGTCCACGAATACCTGCACCGCGGGCCCGGTCAGCTGCGTGCCGTCAATGCCGGCAATGAAGGTGCGGTTCTGGCCCACGCCGCCGCTGTACGGCAGGCCGATGCGGATCGTGTTGGTGTCGGCGGCCGTGCCTGTGACGTCCGCGCCGAGGAACAGGTTGTAGGTGCCTGTCGTGGCGCTGAACCCCGCGCGGTAGCCAACCGCCGCGTTCCACTGGCCGGTGGTGTTGCTGTAGAGCGTGTTCAGGCCGATGGCCGTGTTGGCGCGGCCGGCCGTGTTGGAATAGAGCGAGGCGTAGCCGATGGCTGTGTTGTTGGCTCCCGTGGTGTTGTTGGAATAGAGCGCCGCGTAACCGTTGGCCGTGTTGTTGGCGCCCGTCGTGTTGGAATAGAGCGCGTACGCCCCGCTCGCCGTGTTGTAGTAGGCGGTGGTGTTCGAATTGAGTGCGTATTCACCGCTGGCCGTATTGGCGGCCCGCCGAGGGTTTGCGGGGCGGTGGCGGCCGCGAGGGCGGTCACCGGCTCGCGCCCCGTCATGGCGTCGGACGGCCCGCTGGGCGACCCGATGAAGGTGGCGTCGGCCCAAGCGGCACTCCCAGCGTGACTCGACACGACAAACGTGTCCCACGTCTGGCGCGCCGGGTCCAGCACCGTCAGCCGATACGAACCGGGCGTCGTGAGCACCGTCCATGGCGCCTGCACTTCCACCTGGGTGTCGGTGCCACCGGGCAGTTGTGGCACCGGGTGCCCGCTGACCGACACGAAGAGGTCTGGCCCCAGACCCGTGCCGCCGATCGTGAGCACGCCGGTGTCGGGCCGGAACGTGACCCGGTGGATCACAGGAGGCGCTACGGGCTGCGCCGCCGCGATGTCGGCCGGGCACAACGGTGCGCACAGGACCACTCCAACGACGGCGAAAGCTTGGCATCGCATTGGCAGCATCTCCCTTGAAGGCAGCGCCCAGCGTTGCGCCGGGTGGTTGTGCCCGACTATGCTCCCGCTCGCCCGGGGCGCCTAGCGGGAAGTTTCCCGAAAATTCACTTCCTCCTCCGGCTTCCGGCGGCGTACGCTCGGCCCATGAAACGCACCCCCCGCGTCAATGGCCGAAGGCTGTCAAGAAGCCTGACGGCCCTCCTGGGCACCCTGGTCTCGCTCGCCTGTCTGTCGCTGCTGCCTGACGAGAGAGACAACGGCATGGAGCCCGAAGGCGACCGTCCGGAACGTCTCAGCATCGCGCGTCTCCTCGCCCAGCTCACGCCGACTGAGCGGCGGCCGGGCGGCCTGTTCTTTCCGGAGTCGAGAGGCACTCTGATCTGGGAGTCGCTCGGTCCGCAACCCATCACCAACGAGTACTGGTCGGGCGGCGCCAACGCGTCCGGCCGCGTCTCGACCATCGCCCTGCATCCCACCGACGTCAACACCGTTTACATCGGCGCCGCCGGTGGCGGCGTGTGGAAGACGACCGACGGCGGCCAGTCGTGGACGCCAATCAGCGATCAGCTGTCGTCCCTGTCGTCGGGGGCCCTGGCAATCGACCAGACGAACCCGGATACCGTCGTCTACGGCACCGGCGAGCAGCACTACTCGGGTGACAGCTTGTACGGGGACGGGCTGTTCCGCACCGTCGATGGCGGCGCCAGCTGGTCGAAGATCGGGTTGAAGGCCGACGTCGGCAACTACATCGCCCGGGTCGGCCTCTCGCCCGGCACCTTGCACGTGTGCAGCGATTCAGGCTACGTCAGGTCGATCGACGACGGCACCTCGTGGACGGCGTTCAAGCCGGGCGCCGCAACCGCCTGGTGCAACGACCTCGTCCGCAGCGCGGCGGCGCCGCTGACGTTGTTTGCCGGCTTCTACGGAACGGGCATCTACAAGTCGATCGACGACGGGGCCACGTGGAGCGCCCTGGGCGGCGGCCTGCCGACCACCGGCTTTCAACGCCTCAACCTCGCCATCGCCGACAGCAACGCCGATATCGTCTACGCCAGCCTGATCAGCGCGTCAGGCTCGCTGGCCGGGATGTACAAGACCGTCAACGGCGGCGTCACCTGGTCGCTGCTGTCGAACACGCCGAACTACGTGTGCACGCAGGGCTGGTACGACAACGGCCTGGCCGTCTCGCCGACCAATCCCAACCTGGTCTTCGCCGGCGGCGTGTTCTCGTATTGCAGCGGCGGCATCGCCAGAACCACCAATGGCGGAACCTCGTGGAGCTACGTCACGGTGGGGACCAACGGCTCGCAGGTGCACCCCGATCAACACTACTTCGTGTTCGGGCCGGATGGCGCGCTCTGGGTGGCGTCGGACGGCGGCGTCTGGAAGACGACCACCAGTGGCGCCAGCTGGGTGAACCTGAATCAGGGGCTGAGCATCACGCAGTTCTATACCGTGGGCACCCACCTGACCGACCCGAACTTCCTCGTGGCCGGCACGCAGGACAACGGGTCGCTGCAGTTTCAGGGCGCGCAGGCGTGGCCGCAGGTGATCGGCGGCGATGGCGGGCCGGTGGCCGTCGAGTGGAGCAACCCGAGCCGCTACTTCACGACCTACGTCCGAATGTCGCCGGTGTATCGATGGTTGCGGCCCCTGACCTCGCAGGGCACCGTGACCGGGCCCTGGTCCGGCGACCGCGCCAGTTGGGCGAACGGCCCGCTCATCGTGGACCCGAACCTGCCGACCACCCTGCTGGCCGGCACCCACCGCGTGTGGCAGACCACCAACAGCGCCACCACCTGGAGCACGATCAGCCCCGACCTCACCGGCGGCGGCCACCTGCGGGCCCTGGCCATCGCGCCGACGGATTCGAGCGTCATCTACAGCGGCAGCAGTGACGGCCGGGTCTATGCGACGGTCAACCGGGGCGCGAGCTGGCTGCTCCGGAACACCGGACTTCCGGCGGGCCGCATCATCTCCGATATCGTCGTCAGTCCGACCGACCCGATGACAGCCTACCTGTCGGTCGACACCGCGTCGGGCGGACGGCTGTTCGAGACCAGCGATGGCGGCGTGACCTGGGTCGACAGGACCGGCACGCTGCCATCCGGTATTCGCGCCATGTCGCTGGCCGTCGATTTCAGCACCGCGACGTTCTATCTGGGGACGGACTACGGGATGTACTCGACCAGCGATGGCGGCGCGCGGTGGGTGCCGGAATCGACCAACCTGCCGAGTGTGGCGGTCTACGACGCGCAGATCGACGGGCTCAACGGCTACCTCGTCGCTGCCACGCACGGCCGGGGGATGTGGAGGGCGGCGCTGTCAGGTGGAGTGACCCTGCGCCCGCGGCCGATGACGACCGCGCCGACGCCAGAGGATACCCGGCGCCAGCGCTCCCGGATGCCCGCGCAGCCGATTCCGTAGCGGCCTGACCGTGCACAGGCCCATCCTCTTCGCGCTCGTTGCCGGGCTCGCCGTGTGTGCGTCCTCGCCGCGCGCACAACCCGCGCCGAGCGCCGAACTGGAGCTTTCGCTCGAGACGATTGCGCCGGCCGTGCATGCGCGCCTGGTCGGTCAGGAGCGCGCGCAGGGTCTGCTCTTCCAGACGCTGATGACTCGCCGGGGCCGGATCGCTGAACGAGAGCTCCGTCAGCGCCTGACGCGCCAACTCTCGGCATCAGCAATCAGTCCTGCTCCCGATGCGGACTCCGGTCGTGGATTCGACGCGCTCGGTCCACGGGCGGCCGAGCTCATTCAGCGCGCTTTCGCGTTTCAGCGTGACGTGACCGCGATCTACGCCAGTCGATCGTCGGGGGATCGCAAGGCGGCGCTCGACGCCGCGGTGCAACGCTACCAGCGTGGTCCGGGCCTGGCGGTCGCCGACGCCGCCAAGGACATGTCGATTCTGTACGACCACCCGTATACGTCGTTCGTGCCGCCGGTGCCGCCGGAGGCCGAGCCTCACCGCGAGCTCGCCTACCCTTCGCTCACGGGGGCCATGTGGGCGGCGCGCTGGTACGGCCTGGCCGTGCTCACACCACTCGAAGACTTCCTTGCCGGGCCGGAACGCGACCGTGCGCTGGAGACCGTCGAGGGCCGGCTGCGCGCCAAGTTGTCGCTCGGCGCGTTGCCGGAGGCTCCACCCACCGAGCTCCCTCTCGCCCCGGCGATTGCGCCGGGCCTGGTGGCTCTGCACGACCGCGCCGCCTCGATCATCGACAACCTGCACATGATGCTCGACGTGATCGCCGACGTGCTCGTGCACCCGACGGTGCCCGATCGCCGAGCCGCGGTGGCTACGGTGATCGAGCAGTTCAGCACCCGGCAGTATCGCTGTGTGCAGGTGGACGAGTGGATCGTGGTCGCCCTGCGGCACAGCATCTTCGCCCAGGGCGGGCCCGCGTTGGCGGTCATGACCGCGCGCGAACGCAACGCCTTCTCAGGCGTGCACGGTCAGCACTACGGGCCGCGCCGGTTGCCACCGCCGTGTGACCCGCGGTAGGCCCGCGGGTTGGCCCGACGTCACGCCTTCGAGGACGCGGCGTTGTGCGCGACCGCCGCTTTGACGAGGGCCTTGAACGCGCGCCCATCCACCTGCTCGCCTTCATGGATGTCGATGGCCCGGCGGGTGTGGCCTTCCAGGCTCGAATTGAAGAGGCGGGCGGGGTCGGGGAGGCTGGCTCCCTGAGCGAAGGTGAGCTTCACGACCTTCGCGTAGGTCTCTCCGGTGCAGATGATCCCGAGGTGCGACCAGACGGGAACGCCGGCAGGGTTCGACGGCTTCTTCCACTTCCGCTCCTCGACGACGTCAGGGGCGGCGTCGACGATCAGTGCCCGCATGCGCTCCAAGGTCAGCCCGCGCCAGCCTTCCACGTCGCGATTCCGCTCGTCGAGGAGCCTCGACGCCGGCTTCGTGGTGGTCCTGGCCACACGCACGGCTGGTTTGGGTGTGGCGGCCGTCTTCGGCGTCGCCTGGGCTGCTGACCGTCGCGGTTCCATGGGGCACCTGCTGCCCGGATGATACCGCCGGCGCGTGGCACGGCGCACTCGGTCAAGGCCGGGCCTGCCACGCCGATTAGTGTTAACGTGCCACGGCGTGCCTGCCGAGGCCGCGAAAGCGATGAGCACCCGCCTGCCGCCACCGCTCGCACTGCCGGCCACGCCCGCGTGGCCGAATGTGTTCGAGACGGCGCCCGACTGGATGCGGTGGGCGGCTGCCGCTCTGGTCGGCTACACGCTGTTCCTGCTCACGCCGACCGGCGCGCGGGTCGACGGCACGGCCGCGTCGTCGCTCGCCAGTGCGATCCGCCTCTGCATCGAAGGGGCGGCCCTGTTCTGGGCCATTGGCCGAGCGGATCTGCCACGGCGCTTCGTGCTCTCGTTCCGCATCACCGGCTGGACGTCGTTTGCGACCGCCGCCAACTACGCGCTGCTGGTGCCCGCGCAACTGGGCGGTCCCATGCTGGTCGCGCCGGCGGTGGACTCGACCCTCACCGCCGCCGGCTACATCGCGACGCTGGTGTCGCTGCTGGTCTACCCGCGGGCCGTGGCACGGCCCGGTGAGCACTGGGCGCTGGCCATCGACACGCTCGTCACGACTGGCGGCCTGGGCCTGCTCAGCTGGACCTTCGTCACCCAGACGAGCGCGGATCTGGCGAGCGACGCCACGACGCAGTCGTTCATCCAGTCATTTGGACTCGCGCAGCTGGCGATGATCGCCGGCCTGAACGTGGTCATCGTGCGCGGTCTCGCCGTGCCGTCGCCGCGCGCCTTCTGGTGGTACATCGGCGGCCTCGCCCTCTACCTGCCGGTGGTCGTGCTGGCGCAGCTCCACCGGGCCGGGCTGGCGCCGGGCTGGCCGCTCGACATCGTGTACTACGCTGGCGTGCTGCCAACGCTGGTGGCGTGTCATGCGATCCGCACCGATCCGATGACCCACGCCGCCCACGCCGGCCCGCCCTGGCTGCGCGATCTGAATCCGATTCCGCTGGCCATGCCGCTGCTGGTGGGCGTCGCGCTGCTCGCCACGCTGGCGACCGGGGCCACCAGCCGGGCGCTCCCGCTGGCCGCCACCCTCGTGGCCATCTCGCTGCTGCTGGCCGTCCGCCTGCTACTCTCGGCCCATCAAACGGCGCAGCTTTCCCGGGCCGAGGCCGCACGCGAACAGCGCCGGCAGGCCGATCGGCTCGAGGCCATCGGCCGTCTGGCCGGCGGTATCGCGCACGAGTTCAACAACCTGATGGCGC
>JANNIB010000148.1:0-1854 GCA_031404695.1 Acidobacteriota bacterium | reverse complement strand
CCACCACCTTTCACGACCGCGACCGGCGGCTGCAGGGCGTGTTTGCCTCGGCCCGTGACGTCACCGAGTTGAAGCAGTTCGAGCACGCGCTGCAGCAGAAGAACGACGAGCTCGAAGCGGCCAGCCGCATGAAGTCGGAGTTCCTCGCCAACATGTCGCACGAGCTGCGGACGCCGCTCAACGCGATCATGGGATTCTCAGAGGTGCTGAGGGATGGTTTGGTCGGCGCCCTGACCGAACAGCAGCGCGGCCTGATCCGCAGCATCTTCGGCAGTGGCGAGCACTTGCTGGCCCTGATCAACGATGTGCTCGACCTGTCGAAGGTCGAAGCCGGCAAGATGACGCTCGACCTGGAACTGGTGTCGCTATCGTCGCTACTGGCCAACAGCCTGTCGATCATCAGAGAAAAAGCCGCCGCCCGCCGCATCGTCCTCCACCTGAATGTCGCCGACGACCTCGGGTCGATGCACGCCGATGGCCGCAAGGTCAAACAGATCCTCTATAACCTGCTGTCGAACGCGGTCAAGTTTACGCAAGAGGGTGGACAGGTGACGCTGCGGGCCGCGCGCGTCGCCCGGGCGAGTGTCGGCGAAAGCGCTTGCTTCGGTGCGAACCGGACGTTTCCCCTGGCCGAGAGCGACCACACCGACTTCGTTCGTCTCTCGATCAGCGACAACGGCCTCGGGATTTCGCCAGAGGGGTTGCAGCAGCTGTTCAAGCCGTTCAGCCAGATCGACAGCGGGCTGGCGCGAAAATTCGAGGGCACGGGGCTGGGGCTGGCGCTGGTGAAGGTGCTCGCCGAGTTGCATGGTGGCACGCTGGCCGTTGAGAGCATCCCCGGCGAAGGGTCGACCTTCTCGGTCTGGCTGCCGCTGCGCCTGCACGGCGACGAGACCGCAGACGGCACCATACCGCAGGGGTTGCCGCTGGTGTGGGACGGCGTGCGAACGGCGTTGATGGTCGAAGACGACCCCAAGTCGGCCGATCTGATCCGCCTGCAACTCGAGGCCGAGGGCTTCGAAGTGCTCCACGCCGGGTCCGGCGAGGCCGCGCTGGAGCTGGCGGCGACGCACCGGCTGTCGCTGATCACCCTGGACATCATGCTGCCGGGGATGGATGGCTGGGAGTTCCTCGCCCGGCTCAAGCAGGTGACGGAATTGATGCGCATTCCGGTCGTGATCATCTCGATCGTCGCGGAGCGTAACCGCGGGTTCGCGGTCGGCGCCGCCGCGGTGATGCAAAAGCCCATGTCGCGGCAGGAGCTGTCCGACTCGCTGGCCGAACTCGGGTTGTTGCCCGTTGGACAGGGCCAGACCCTCAAGGTGCTGGTGGTCGATGACGATGCCGATGCCGTGGAGCTGACCGCCGTCCGCATGCAGGGCATGGCCAGTTCGGTGCTGCGCGCCTACGGCGGTCAGGAGGCGATCGCCGTCGCCCGTCGCGAACAGCCCGACCTGATCGTGCTCGACCTGATGATGCCGGAGGTGAACGGCTTCGACGTGGTGCACGCGCTCAGCCAGGACTCCGCGACCGTCGGCATCGCGATCATCGTGATCACCGCCAAGCAGCTCACTGCCGAAGACCGTGCGAAGTTGAACGGATATGTGACGGCGATCATGGAGAAAGCCGGGTTCCGCACCGATCAATTCATCAGCGAAGTCCGGCGCGCGATGTCGCGACGCCGGCGAGCGGTCTAAGACATGCCCACCATTCTGATCATCGAAGACAACGCCGACAACATGACGCTGACCGTACTGCTGCTCGAATCGGCGGGCTATGCCGTGCTGAGTGCTTCTGACGCGGAGGCCGGATTGTTGTTGGCCCAGTCCGGGCAACCCGACCTGATCATGATGG
>JANNIB010000147.1:0-1695 GCA_031404695.1 Acidobacteriota bacterium | reverse complement strand
GGCGGGCGACGATGGGCAGCGCCGCGTGTTGGTGTGTATTTTTGAGCACCGGCCAAGAATCCGGTGTATGCTGAGCAGCTTCTCAAAGAACCAGCGAAAGCGGTCCGGCAGAGGAATCCTCGATGGGTTCGCTGCGGGAGGACTTGCAAAGCCAGTGAGAGTCTGTGCTATGCTCGTCAGGTTCTCGTGGTCCTAGGACACCCTATCTAGGACCGTCCGCTCCTCGTAGCGTCGACATTTTCCCCGGTTTGCGGGGGCGACCACGATCGGAGCACCGTGACGCCGTCAGTCGCACGCCGAGTCACCCTCGGAGTGTGGAGCGTCCGCCGGTGCCGCAGATTCGACAGTCAAGGGTAGTTGCGCGTCAGGTGCCAAGCCGCGAGGCTTTCAGGCCTGATGCCACACGATTCGCCGCCGGCGTCTTGGGGCGGTGTCTGGTCGTGTCAGCAGTTTTGAGATCTCGCCCGCCTTGGCGGCTGGGCGATGCGATGGCGTGAGCCGTCGCAGGGCAGCGCGGGCCTGACCAACGCCGCGCGAGTGGAGAGATCGTGCCGACGATCAGCCAATTGGTTCGCAAGGGCCGCGACGCGGTGAAGTGGAAGACGAAGAGCCCGGCGCTGCAGGAAAGCCCGCAGAAGCGCGGCGTCTGCGTGCGCGTGTTCACTCAGACCCCGAAGAAGCCGAACTCGGCTCTCCGCAAGGTGGCGCGCGTCCGCCTCACCAACAAGATCGAAGTGACCACCTACATTCCGGGCGTCGGTCACAACCTCCAGGAGCACTCGCTGGTGCTCATCCGCGGCGGCCGTGTGAAGGACCTCCCGGGCGTGCGCTACCACGTGGTGCGCGGCACCCTCGACGCAGTCGGCGTCGCAGGCCGCAAGCAGGGCCGGTCGAAGTACGGCGCCAAGCGCCCGAAGCAGTAGGAACGACGTTATGCCACGCAGACGAATTGTAGCGAAGCGCGAGCTCCCCGCCGATGGCGTGTATGGCAGCCAGCTGGTCACGAAGTTCATCAACTGCATGATGAGCGACGGCAAGCAGTCGACGGCGATGAGCATCGTCTACGGCAGCTTGGAGATCGTGAAGGAAAAGTCGGGCGACGACCCGGTCAAGATCTTCAAGAAGGCCCTCGACAACGTGAAGCCCTCGCTCGAGGTCAAATCGCGGCGCGTCGGCGGCTCGAACTACCAGGTGCCGATCGAGGTCAACCCGAACCGCCGCCTGTCGCTCAGCATCCGCTGGCTGGTCGGCTACGCGCGTTCGCGCGGCGACGGCAAGACGATGAAGGAAAAGCTGGCCAACGAGCTCCTCGATGCGGCCAACCTGCGCGGTGGCGCCGTCAAGAAGCGCGAAGACGTGCACCGCATGGCCGAAGCGAACAAGGCGTTCGCGCACTACCGCTGGTAGCGCGTCGCCACCAGATCACGGACTGCTGACTTACATCATGGCTCGATCGGCACCACTCGAACGCACGCGGAACATCGGCATCATGGCCCACATTGATGCCGGCAAGACCACGACCACCGAGCGCATCCTGTTCTACACCGGCATCACCTACAAGATCGGTGAGGTGCACGAAGGCACCGCGGTGATGGACTGGATGGAGCAGGAGCAGGAACGCGGCATCACGATCACGTCGGCGGCCACCACCTGCTTCTGGAAGGATCACCGGATAAACATCATCGACACGCCCGG
>JANNIB010000146.1:0-22191 GCA_031404695.1 Acidobacteriota bacterium | reverse complement strand
CGGTGGGCCGTTATCGCAACACCGATCCGGTGCTCGTCAACTACTTGAACAAGCTCGGCATCGAGACGTTGAAGGAAGACTACCTGTCGTATCCGCAACGCCATTTGTGGGACAAGATCGGCGTCCGCACGATGGTGATGGAGACCGATCCCTTCGGCAACTTCCTCACCCAGGGCTACGAGTTCATGTCGGGCCGCGATTGGGCGCGGCTAAGTAATCTGTATCTGAACAACGGCGTCGCGCCAGGTGGCGAGCGAATCCTGCCGGACACTTACGCGGGATTCGTCAGCACGCTCGCGCCTGCCTGGGTGGCAGACGAGCGCCCCGTGTATGGCGGCTTCTTCTGGATCAACGGCGACGGCGCGTGGCCGATTCCGAAGGAAGCGTATTCGATGAACGGCGCCGGTGGTCAGGTGGTGTGGATGATCCCGTCACACGACCTGGTGGTCGTGCGCATCGGCAACTTCAAGGGCTCGCGGCAGATGCGGCCCACGCTCGCCAAGGCGCTGGAGATTCTGATGAGCGCCGTGCCCGGGCGCTAGCGGCTGTGTCACGATTTGTCAGCTCACTCGCGCTCGTAGTGGCGGCGCTTGCGGCCGTGCCGCGGGCGCAGGCGCCGGCGTGCGATCTGCTGATCGCCGGCGGGCGCGTCGTGGACGGCACCGGGGCGCCGTGGTTCGCGGCGGACGTCTGCGTCGCGGGCGGCCGGATTCGGACGGTGCGCGAGCGCGACACCTCGACGGCCACCCGCCGGCTCGATGCCCGCGGGCTGGTCGTGGCGCCGGGCTTCATCGACATGCTCGGCCAGTCCGAATACTGGGTGCTGCGCGACAGCCGCGTCGGCAGCAAGATCATGCAGGGCATCACGACCGAGCTCACCGGCGAGGCGAGCTTCAGCAGCGCCGCGCACGTGCGCGCGCGGCAACTGCATCCGTTTGCGGCGATGTTCGACCGCGAAGGCGTGCCGACCTGGAACGACCTCGCCGGCTACCTCAGCGTGCTCGAGGCGCGGCCGGCCACCATCAACCTCGGCACCTTCATCAGCGCCGGCGGCGTGCGCGACAGCGTCGTCGGTCGCGAGGATCGCGCGGCAACGCCTTCCGAACTGGCCGCCATGGAAGCGCAGGTGGCAACGGCGATGGAAGCCGGCGCCTTCGGCGTCTCGACTTCGCTGCAATACGTGCCCGACCGCTTTGCGCGCACCGAGGAACTCGTCTCGCTGGCGCGGGTGGCTGGCCGCTACGGCGGCAGCTACATCTCGCATCAACGCTCGGAAGCGGATGCCATCGACGAGAGCCTCGACGAGGTCTTCCGCATCGCGCGCGAGGCCGGCGTGCCGGCGATCGTGCACCACCTGAAGACCGCCTACACGCAGAACTGGGGACGGATGCCGTCGGTGCTGCAGCGCTTCCAGCGCGCGCGGGCCGAGGGTCTCGACGTGGCCGCGGACCTCTATCCCTACACGGCCGGCAGCAATCCGCTCGATGCCAGCCTGCCGGTGTGGGCCCGCGAGGGTGGACGGGCCGCCATGGTCGCGCGCCTCACCGACCCGGCGACGCGGGCGAAGATCAAGGCCGAGATCCTGCAGCCGTCCACCTCCTGGGAAAACCAGTATCTGGGTTCCGGCGGCGCCGCCGGCATCCTGGTGTCGGCCGTGGGCCGCGCCGATCTGAAGGCCTACCAGGGACGCACGCTCGCCGACATCGCCAAGACCGAGAGCCGCGATCCGCTCGACGTGCTCATCGACCTCATCGCGAAGGACGACACCACCGGCAGCGGCATCATGTTCTTCATCAACGAGACCGACATGCGCGCGGCGCTCGCCCATCCGCTCGTGATGCTCGGCACCGATTCCGGCGGCATGGCGCCCGACAGCGGCCCGCCGACGGCCGGGGTGCATCCGCGCGCCTGGGGCTCGGCGGCGCGGATCCTGGGCGTCTACGTGCGAGAGGAACGGCTGCTCACGCTCGAAGAGGCGGTGCGCAAGATGACGTCGCTGCCGGCGCAGCGCATGCGGCTCTGGGATCGAGGCGTGGTCCGTCCGGGCGCCGCCGCCGATCTGGTCGTGTTCGATCCGGCCGCCATCCGCGACAAGGCCACCTTCGCGCAGCCACGCCAGTACGCCGAGGGCGTGCGCTGGGTGGCCGTGAACGGGCAGCTCGTCGTGGACGCAGGGCGCATCACCGCTGCCAGGCCCGGACAGGCGCTGCGCGGGCCCGGTTACCGCGACCGCAGATAACCAGGGCCGGTCGCCAACTCCGATGCTCCTCCCCGACGGCTACCACGACGTCCCCACCGGCTCCCTTGCCGCCGTGGTGACCTATCTCGAGATGACCACGGCCGCGCCGGCACGGCCCGAGCGCGCCGCGGCGCCGTGGACGCTGCGGCCGGTGGTGCCGCCGGCCCTCGATTGGTATCGCGATCTCTACCGCCGCGTGGGTGCAGACTGGCTGTGGAGCTCGCGGCTGTCACTGACCGACGCGGAGCTCTCCGCCGCCCTTGGCGCTGCCGGCGTCGTGGTGCACGCGCTGGCGGTGGACGGGCGGGATGAGGGCCTCCTCGAGCTCGATTTCCGTGTCCACGGCGAGTGCGAACTGGTGTTCTTCGGCGTGACGCCCGCACTGGTCGGCCATGGCGCCGGGCGCTGGCTGATGAACCGCGCCGTCGCGCTCGCGTGGGCGCAGCCGATTGGCCGCCTGTGGCTGCACACGTGCACGCTCGACGCGCCAGCGGCCCTGCCGTTCTATCTGCGCTCGGGTTTCGTGCCCTATGCCCGCAAGGTCGAGGTCTACGACGATCCGCGTCTGGCCGGCGTGCTGCCGCGGACGGCGGCTCCACAGGTGCCGCTCATTACGCCGTGAGATCCGGCGGCGAGCCGGTCAGCGCGCTGGCAGCGCGAACATGAACACCGCGCGGCCGGCGGCAACCGACACGTGCTGGCGCCCGTCCACCAGGAAGGTCGTGGGATTCGAGCGAACGATCCCGCCCACCTGGAACTGCCACAGCGGCGCGCCTGATTTCGCGTCCAGCGCGTAGAAGTTGCCCTCGTTCGAGCCCGAAAACACCAGACCGCCGGCGGTCGAGAGCACGCCCGACCACGACGGCGACGGCAGGCGGAAGTCCCACACCTTGGCACCGGTCTTCGCGTCGAGGGCCCGCACGGCGCCCCATGCTTCGTCGGCGAGCCGGCGTTCGCCACCGCCGGTGAAGGGCTGGCCGGGCTCGTACTCCACATCGGTCTTGTAGTAGTAGGAGCCCATCTCGCGCACCGGCACGTAGAAGAGGCCGGTCTGCGGACTGAACGACGGGCTGGGCCAGTTGGTCGAGCCCTGCAGGCTCGGATAGACGAGATTTCCTTCCGGCGTCGGCTCCGTGCCCTCGACCACGCGCGGGCGGCCCTTCGGGTCGATGCCCTTCGCCCACGTCTGCTTCGCGTACGGCGCCGCGTGCAGGAACTCGCCGGTCACGCGATCGAGCACGTAGTAGAAGGCGTTGCGGTTGGCGGTGATGAGCGTCTGACGCGGACGCCCGTTGAGGGTGAGATCGGCGAGCACCTGGATCTGGTTGGCGTCCCAGTCGTGCACGTCGTGCGGCGTGTACTGGAAATGCCACTTCATCTTCCCGGTGTCGGCATCGAGCGCCAGCACCGACGAGGTGTAGAGGTTGTCGCCCTTGCGGACGTCGCCGTTCCAGTCGGGCCCGGGATTCCCGGTGCCCCAATACAGCAGGTTGAGCGCGGGATCGTAGGACCCGGTGAGCCAGGTGGCGCCGGCACCGTTCTTCCAGCTCTCGCCCGCCCACGTCTCCACCCCGGGCTCGCCCGCCGCCGGCACCGTGTAGGTGCGCCACGCCAGCTTCCCCGTCTTCGCGTCGTAGGCATCCACGAAGCCGCGGATGCCGGCTTCACCGCCGCTGATGCCGACGATGACCTTGTCCTTCACTGCCAGCGGCGCCATCGTGATGGAGTGCCCGGTGCCGTTGTCGGCCACCAGGGTTTCCCAGCGCACTGCCCCGGTCTGCGCGTCGAGGGCGATGAGGGCGCCGTCGAGCGAGCCCACGAACACCTTGTCGTCGAGGATGGCGACGCCGCGATTGGTGGCGGGAAAGCCGATGAGCCGCAGGTTCGACGGCATCGGCCGCACGTAGCTCCAGATCGGCCGGCCGTTCTTCGGATCGAGCGCGGTGACGGTGGTAGGCGGCTCGGTCACGTACATGATGCCGTCGGCCACGATGGCCGACGTCTCCATCTGGCCGTTCCCGGCCACCTGATAGATCCACGACGGCGTGAGTCCGGCGACATTGGCGGCCGTGATCTGGTCGAGCGTCGAGTGGCGGTGCCCGAAGTAGCCGCCGTTGTAGGTGAGCCAGTCGCCCGGCGTCTTCGCGGCATCGACGATCCGCTGCGCCGGCACCTGCCCGCCGAGCGCCGCGCCGGAGATCCCCACCACCGCTGCCACGATCGCCAAACGTCTCATCGTTGTCCCCGCAGAGTCGAGAGGTAGGCCACCAGATCGTCGAGGTCGCCGGCTGGCAGCGTGGCAAAGGCCGGCATCAGGCTGGCGCCGGCCTCGCGGGTGAGCTCCGCGAGATCGGCCACGCGCAGCGCGTGCAGGCGGCCGCCGGTGTCGCGCACGTGCACCCAGAACGCGTCTTCGCTGACGCGCACGCCACGGATCGCCGCCCCGGTCTTCGGACGCGCGGTCACCACGACGTGCCCGTCGGGCACACGCGCGGCCGGTTCGACGAGCGCCTGCTTGAGGTATGCCGGCCCGCGTTGCAGCCCGATGCTGGTCAGATCGGGACCGAAGGCGCGGCCGACGCCGCCAAGAACGTGGCAATTCGCGCAGCCGCGGGCCTGATAGACCGCGCGGCCGCTGGTGGCATTGCCGGTGGCCGCGGCGCCGCCCTCGCGTGTCATCGAGCGCACGAACGCCGCCAGCTGCCAGCTGCGCCGCGGGCCATTGGCATCGCCGAAGCCGGGCATCACGCCGGGAATGCCGACGCGCACCAGCGTGAACAGGCCGGCATCATCGGCGGCGCGGGCGAAGGTGGGCGTCAGTAGCGACGGCCCGTAACCCCCGCCGCCGTCAATCCCGTGGCAGAGCGCGCACTGCGCGTTGTAGAGGCGCTTGCCTTCGGCGAGATCCGCGGCGGCGGCAGCCGCCAGCGGTCGCTCGAGCACGGGGGCGGGATACTGCGCCCGCGCCAGCCCGGGGAGGGCGAGCGCCAGCAGCGCCAGCAGCGACAGCAGCGCCGGCAGTGCCCTCAGTGCCCGTGATCGAGTGCGCACGCCCGCCATCGCCTGGCCTCCGTGGAATCGAGCCGCGAAACACGCGGACTCTACCACAGCCGCTGGAGCGGGCGTCGGCGCGCTGGCGGGGCCGAGAGTCAGCGCGTCGAGCAGGGCCCGAGTGCCGTCGGGAAGTCCCGCACCGCCAGCGGCGTCGAACGCCTCGTCAGGACGTCCCCGTGGTGCGGTGCGACTTGGCGTTGCGCGCGACACGCTCCACTTCGTGGGCGCCGTCGGCCACGGCGTCGGCAAGGTCGTCGCGCACGCTGTTGCCGCGGGCGCTCCACTCGTCGACCACCGCCCCCGCGCGCGCGGTGGCCTCTTCGTAGCGCTCGGCCGCACCTCGTCCGAACGCGTCAGCCGAGGCGTTGAGGCGTTCACGGATTTCGCCAGTGACCCGAGGCGCCAGCCACATCATGAGACCGGCGCCGATGGCAGTGCCGGCGGCGAGACCCAGAGCGAAGGTGAAGGCGCCGCGTCGGTCTGTCGTGTCGTTCATGTCGTGCTCCCCCCTCTACGGTAGCGGGCTGGAGCCGCACACGATGTGCTCAACCGCACACGGCAGCTCGCCCGTGCGGCCACCCGGACGGGGGCCTGATGCATTGCAGTGGACACGCAGCCGCCGGCGCGTGGATCATGCCGCATGGATCCGATGTTCCTGTCCGGCGTCGAGCACGACGCCAAGCCCAGCGCCTATGCGGACGCCATCGCCATGATGCGGGCCCGCGACGCCGAATATCCGCAGATCTGGCATCTGTTCGCCTACCTGCCCGACGCCACCCAACATCTGGCGCGCTTCACCCAGGCGATCCTGCGCGGCCCGGCGCCGCTCAGTCCGGGGCTGCGCGAGCTCATCGCCGCCTATACGTCGGTCAGGAATCACTGCCCGTTTTGAACGAAGTCGCACGCCGCAGTTGCGGCGGAACTGCTCGGCGACCACGCGCTGGTGGCGAGCGTGATGCACGACCTGGAGTCCTCGCGCCTCGATGACAAGCACAAGGTGCTCTTCCGGCTCATCGACCGGGTGAACCACGAGTCGCCGGTGATGCAGCCCGACGACTTCGCGCCGGCGCGCGGCGCCGGCTGGAACGACGACGAGCTCTACTTCGCCATCACGGTGTGCGCGCTCTTCAACTTCTACAACCGCTGGATCGATGCCACCGGCGTGCACGCGCTCTCGGACGACGCCCATCGCGAGGGCGGGAAACGCAGCGCGGCGATGGGCTACGTGCGCGAGTGACGCGCCGGCTGGTCGAGGGCCGCGTCAATCCATCCGCAGGGCGTCGAGCGGATCGACGCGCGTGGCCCGCAGCGCCGGCACCAGGCTGGCGAGGAAGGCGACGAGCGCGAGCAGCGCCGGCAGCGACAGGAACGTGAGGGGATCGGTCGTGCTCACGCCGAACACCAGCCGCTCGAGCGCGCGCGTCAGTGCGAAGGCGGCGCCGAGGCCGACGACCAGACCGGCCACCACCGGCTTGAGCGCGTCCACCAGCACCAGGCGCAGGATCTCGCCGCTGGTGGCGCCGAGCGCCACGCGGATGCCGATCTCGGAGTTGCGTTGCGCCACCGCGTACGACACGGTGCCGTAGATGCCGGCCACGGCGAGCACCAGCGCGATGCCGGCAAACACCGCCAGCAGCGTCATGTTGAAGCGGCGCTGGGTGAGCGAGGCGCCGATGACAGCGCCGAGCGTGCGCGGCGGCGAGATTGGCAGCGAGGCATCGAGCGCCTGCAGCGTGGCCCGCAAAGCCGAGGCCGCGCCCATCGGCTCGCCGGTCGTGCGCACGATCAGGTTCTGCGCCGCCTGCGGCGCTGCGGTGTGCACACCGTAGATCATCGCCACGGGTTCCTCGTCGGCGCGGTACTGCCGCACGCTGGCGACCACGCCGACGATGGTGGACCACCGCGGCTCGCCCTGTTGGTCGGGGCCCACTGAGAGCCGTCGGCCGATCGGGTCCTCGTTGGCGAACTCCCGCCGCGCCATCGCCTCGTTGATGAGGAAGGCGGTCGGCGACTCCACCGCGTCATGGCGCTCGAACTCGCGGCCGCGCACGACCGGAATGCCCATCGTCTCGAAGTAGGCGGGCGAGACTTCGACCCGGTAAGCGAGCGCCTGCTGGCTGGGCGGTGGCTGCGGCCGGCCCTCGACGGTGAACCCGGTGATGTTGCGTCCTCCGGTCATCGGCAAGCCGGTCGTGAGTGTGGCCGCCTCGACGCCGGGCACCGCCCTGGCGCGCTCCACCACCTGATCCCAGTAGCCGATGAGCTGACCGGGCGTGCGGTAGTTCTCGCCGGTTGGCGCCATCTGCATCGTGAGCATGCGATCGGTCGTGAAGCCGAGGGGCGTGTCGAGCAGCGTCATCAGGCTGCGGAAGAGCAGCCCGGCACCCACCAGCAACACCAGCGACACCGACACTTCCACCAGCACGAGACCGGCGCGCGCGTACTGCCGGCGGCCATCAGCGGTGGCGCCGCGGGCGCTGTCCTTCAGGGCCGACTGCAGCTCCGGTCGTGACGCCTGCCACGCCGGCACCAGTCCGAACAGCAGGCCGGTGCCCATCGACAGCACCAGCGCGAAGGCCAGCGCCTGACCGTTGACGCCAATCGGCGTCACCCGCGGCACATCGCCGGGATCGAGCGCCAGGATGAGGTCCACGCCCCAGAAGGCGAACAGCACGCCGAGCACGCCACCGACCACGGCCAGCAGCACGCTCTCGGTCAGCAGTTGCCGCATCAACATCGATCGGTCGGCGCCCACGGCGGCGCGGATCGCCAGCTCGCGAGCCCGCACGGTGGCGCGCGCCATCAGCAGGTTGGCCACGTTCGCCACCACGATGAGCAGCACGCAGCCCACGGCCCCGAGCAGCACCAGCAGCGGCGTCCGCGCGCTGCCAGTGAGCTGCTCCTGCAGCGGACGAGCCACGCCGATGAAATTCGCCGATTCGTCGGGGTAGGCGTTCGAGAGCTGATCGGAGATGGTCGCAAGCTCCGCGTTCACGCTGGCGACCGACTGCCCCGCCTTCATGCGCCCGATCGCGCGCAGGTAGTGCGCGCCGCGCTCCTGCCGGACGTCGCTCGGGCCGTCGTTCGGCAGGTCGTAGGCGGCCGGCACCCAGAAGTTGACGTTCTGCGGGAAGTTGACCGTCGCCGGCATCACGCCGACGACCGTGAACGGACTGCCGTTGAAGCGCACCGTCTGGTTGATCGCGCCTTCCGAGCCACCGAACCGGCGCTGCCAGAACCCGTAGCTGAGCACGACGTTCTGGCCCTTGCCCGGCGCCGCGTCGTCGCGGGTGAACTGCCGGCCGAGGATCGGGCTCACGCCGAGCACGTCGAAGAACGTGGACGAGGTCATGGCGCCCGGCAGGCGCTCGGGCTCGCCGGAGTCGAGCGCCACGTTCCAGGTGCGCTGGCGGTAGGCGGCCATCGTCTCGATCGAGGTCGACAGCCGCTGCCAGTCGGCGAAGGTCGCCGGAGCAACGGCGCCACGGGTGCGGTTGTCACGTTCGACTTCGTTCAGATCGACTATTCGCTCAGCGTCGCGAAACGGCAGCCCTTCGAGCAGCACGCCGTTGACGATGCTGAACATCGCCGTGTTGGCGCCGATGCCCACCGCCAGCGTGAAGATGACGATGAAGGTGAAGCCGGGCGTTTTGAGCAGCACGCGCGTGGCGTGGCGGAGATCCTGGAGGAGGCGGTCCATGGCTCAGCCTCGGGACTTCCACGCGGCCAGGATCGCGCGCTCCTGCTCCTCGGTCATGACGTAGCGCGGCTGGGTCCTGAGCGCCTCCGACGCAGCCTCCGATTGCCGCCACACGAGGGTGTCGCGGGCGGTCTCGAGGAGCGGCCGGCAGGTGAGACCCGACGCCAGCGCCTTCCGGTTGCTGATCTGCATGTGCCCGAGTTCGTCGCCATCCGCCATGACCCACGGGATGGCTTCGATGAGGCCGCCCGGATCGCCCGGCGACGCCTTGCGCAGCGGATACGCTTTCAGCCACGCGTAGTCTTCGATCCACGTGTAGCGCGTGGCGGTCGGCGCCAGCGATGCCAGGCCGTCGATGAACTGCGCCAGCGTCTGCGGCGCTGCCGGTCCCACCGCGTTGAAGGTGCCCGCGGCGTCCTGCTCGAGCAGGCGTACCATCCACGCTGCCAGATCCCGCACGTCGACGTACTGCACGCGATCGGTCCGGCGTCCGGGCACCAGCACCTGGCCGCCACGAGCCAGCCGCACCGGCCAGTAAGTGAAGCGATCGGAGGTGTCGCCCGGCCCCACGATGTAGCCGGGCCGAATGATGAGATCACGACCGGGCAACCCCTCGCGCACGGCGCGTTCGCTCTGCGCCTTCATCACGCCGAAGCTCGGCAGCGTCTGCGGCGGCGTGTCTTCGAGCGCGACCGGGCCAGCTTCCGCGATATCGATCGTGCGATAGGGCCAGAAGGCGCCGGTGGACGACACGTAGACGTAGCGTCTGGTGGTGTCCTTCACGGCCGTGACGGCCTCGCGCGTCCACGGCACGCTGTTGGCGGTGTCGATGACGACATCCCACGGGCGCCCCGTCAGGCTCGCGTAGGCATCCGGCTGCGACCGATCGCCGCGCAGGGCCTCGACCCTCGCGAAGTCGTCCGCATGCTGGTTCGGGGTGCGGCGTCCGCGGTTGAGCATGGCCACGCGGTGCCCTTGCGCCAGCGCCGCGTGCACCAGGTGCGGCCCGACGAAGCCGGTGCCGCCCAGGAACAGGATCCGCAGCGGCTTCCCCGTCTGCGCGCTGCCCGGCGTGGGCAGCAGCGCACCGGTGAGCGCTGCCGCGCCAAGCTGCAGGACTTCTCGTCTGCTGCGCATGGTGCGAAGCGTAGCACCATGATGGCCGGTGGGATGAACGAGGTGACTGGCGGCCGGCGCCGCCTCAGCGCGGGTATGGCGTGAGGCTCGGCGCCACGACGCCGGTCGCCGCTGGCACGTGCGTCTGCCACCAGTCGCGGGCCTTGGCGTTGGTCCACGCCGGCGCGGTGTCGTGGGCCGCGATCCGTTGCAGCACGGCGTCGGCATCACGTGGCCGATGGTCGGCGGATTTTGCGAGGCATGCGAGCACCAGGGCGTCGAGCCACGGCGGCACGCCAGGCGCGTGTTGCGACGGCGGCTGCGGCGGCGTGCTCACGTGGTCGATGAGCGACTGCATCTGGGTGCCGCCCTGGAACACGTGCCGGCCGGTGAGCAGGAAGTACACCACGCAGCCGAGCGCATAGATATCGGCCCGGTGGTCGACCTGGCTACCGCCCACGATCACCTCAGGCGCCATGAAGGCCGGCGTGCCCACGAGCCCCTGCAGCGTGGTCAGCGTCTCGGTGAGGTCCTGCGCCGGGTCGCGCTCGGCGTACTGCACGAGCCCGAAATCGAGCACCTTCACCACATCGGCATCGCGGCCCATGCGGCAGACGAAGATGTTGGCCGGCTTGACGTCGCGATGGACGAGCCCGCGGCCGTGCGCTTCGCCGAGCGAATGGCAGACCTGCCGCAGCAGATACAGCGCGCGCGGCACCGGGAGCGGACCGAATTCGGCGATCAGCGCCGCCATGTCGCGGCCGTCGAGCAGTTCCATCACGTAGTAGAAGCGGCCGTCGTCGGTGACGCCGTAATCGAAGAGGCGGATCGTGTGCGGCGACGTGAGAGTCGCCGTGGCCTGCGCTTCCGAGGCGAACCGGCGCAGCGCCTGACGTCCATCGACGCCGGCGCCGTCGCCACCGCCGAGCATTTCCGGCCTCACGAGCTTGATCGCCGCCGGACGCGCCAGCAGCCGATGCCGGGCCCGCCACACCTCGCCCATGCCGCCGCCGCCCAGCCGTTCCTCGAGCTCGTAGCTGCCCAGGTCGCGGGCTTCACGCAGGCGCCGGCCGTAGCGCTGCAGCATGCGCGCGGGAATCACCGCCGCCAGCGCGCACGAGTAGCTGGGCATGTACATCAGCATCGTGATCAGCGGCGAGGGCACGTCCACGCCGCGAAGGTGCGCCAGCCACACGCCCAGCGGGCCGAGCGAGGCGGCAACGAGCGCCGCAACCAGCATTTTCGCCGGGGTGCTGGGCACGATCATGGCCGACAGCAGAATCACGATCGTCGTCCACGACAGGTGGCCGATCATGGTGAGGGTCGGGTCGCTGGCCCAGGTCTCGATGAGGGCGATGCCGGCCGCATTCAGCAGCATCAGCCACAGGCCGGCATCCGACTTCTCCCGCGCGGCCCGCGGCGAGAAGCGCACCCACGCGTAGAGCGCCACGGCGAGCACCACGGCGGAGCCCTCGATGATGAGCCCCGCCGGCGGGGCCTGTGCCCCGAAGTACAGCGGCAGCACCAGTGCATCCATCACCAGGCTGATGCCCCAGAGCCCGCCGCTCACGAGCGCGAACACGGTGAAGCGCTTGGCCTGGTCGTCGAGCAGATCGTCGGGCAGCCGCGCCGCCGAGGAGTCGCTCGTGACGGCGGGGGCGCTTGGCGGACGGGGCAGGAGGCGCGGCATGAGGCAGCTGGCGGAGTATAGCCGCCTCGACTAATCGGAGCCGGCCCAGCCGCAGATCCAGCCGTGCAAAGGCTACACGGTAGGACTTGCTCATCCGTAGTCGACCGGCGCCATTTCACCAGCAAAGACGTGCCGATCGAGGCTGTCACGCATCTTGCACTGAGTGACAGACAGGAGGTGACACACATGTTCGCGAGAACATCGACGGTCATTCTCGGGATGGTCGGCGCCTTCGCGCTCGGCCTGACGGTCGGTCCGCAGATCAACGCCAACCGTGATCTCACGCCGGCGCCGGTCGCCAGCGTGGCGCCGGAAGCGGCGACGCCCGCGGAGGTGCCGGCACCAGCGCCGGCGGCTCCGCGCCTCGAGCGCGTGCTGCCAGCGTCGGCCAAGCCGGTGCAGCAGCAGGTGAAACGGCTTCTCAACGACGGCGCCGACTTGGAGGTGGCCGCCGACGGCTTCCACAACGCCCGCGAGCTGATGACGGTGGCCTACGCCTCGCGCAACACCGACATCCCGTTCGTGCTGCTGAAGCACCGCGTGCTCACCGAGCGCATGTCGCTTGGACGGGCGATTCGTGAGTCCAGGCCCGAGCTGGACGAATCGGCGGAGGTCAGCCGGGCCCGCGCGGAAGCCAAGGCGGATCTGGCCCGGATCTCCAGCTAAATCCTCGAGCTAGACACGTGGGCCGCCAGGCACCGCGTGCCACCGGAGACGTGCCCCGTGCGTCGGGCGGCTAGGCCGCCGACGCACGGGCTCCGGTGCAACGTCGCCGGCCCCCGCGGCTGGCTGCCCCCGGCGGAGGGGCTTCCCGGTTTTTCCGCGCTGCTACACTTGAATCATGTCCATCCGCACCTTCGCCCTCGCCGTCCTTGGTCTTGCCCTGCTGTACCCCGCGGCCGCCCGCGCCGACGTCAAGACGCAGGAGCGCACGCAGGTCAGATTCGAAGGCGCCATCGGCAAGATGGTGAACATGTTCGGGGGGAAGGGCGCCCGCGAAGGGTTGACCACCACCGTCTCGCTCAAGGGTCAGCGGATGCTCTCGATCACGGGCGAGACCGGCGAGATCGTCGATCTGGCCGAAGAGAAGGTCTACACGCTCGACCTGAAGGGCAAGTCGTATTCGGTCATGACCTTCGCCGAGATGCGCAAGCGGATGGAAGAGGCGATGGCAAAGGCCGAGAAGGACGCCGCGGCTGCCAAGCCCGAGGCCGAAAAGCCGGCCAGCAACGAGCCCAAGAAGGAATACGACGTGGACTTCACGATCGCTGACGGCGCCGGCGCAAAGCAGATCGCGGGCATGGACACGAAGGAATCGGTGGCCACCATCACCGTGCGCGAAAAGGGCAAGACGCTCGAGGAGGCCGGCGGCCTGGTGCTAGAGACGCACCTGTGGATGACGCCGAAGGTCGCCGCCCTTCAGGAACTCGCCGACTTCCGCATGCGCTACGCGCAGAAGGTTTACGGGCCGATGATGGCGCAAGCGGCGCCGAACATGACGCAGGCCCTGGCGATGTATCCGCAGATGAAAGACGCGATGGCGAAGCTGGCCGAGGAAGGCAAGAAGCTGAACGGCACGCCGCTGCTCACCGAGGCCATCTTCATCGTCGCCGCGCCTCCCGGCAGCCAAGGCGAGCAGAAGGCAGAGCCGGCCCCCGGCCTGGGCGGACTGCTAGGTGGCCTTGGCCGCTTCCGCAAGAAGGGCAACGACGCGCCGGCGCCCGCGCCGGCTGCGGCTGCCGCAGCGCCCGGCCGCGCAACGGTGCTCACGACGACCACCGAAACGCTGCAGATCACGCCCAGCGCCACCGATGCCGATGTGGCGCTCCCGGCAGGGCTCAAGCTGAGGTAGCCGGAGCAGCCGGCGCGCCTGATCGGCGCTAGGATTGGCGGCATGCGTGCCATCGTCCTCGCCGTCGTCGCCGCGCTAGCGGCCTCCAGCTCGTCCGCGCAGTCGATCGACGACCTCATCGCGCTCAAGCGCACCAGCGGCACGCCGGCGATCTCGGTCGATGGGCGCTGGGTCGCCTATGCCGTGCGCGAGACCAACTGGACCGACAACACCTACGAGACCGAGATCTGGCTGGCGGATTCACGAGCCGCCGGCAGCGGCCGCCAGCTCACGATGGCGAAGAAGTCGAGCCTGCAGCCGGCCTTCTCGCCCGATGGCAAGTGGCTCGCGTTCATCTCGGATCGTAGCGACACCCGCCAGCTCTATCGCCTCTCGCTCGAGGGCGGCGAAGCCGAAGCGCTCACCAGCGGCGCCGAGGGCGTAACCGCGTTTGCGTGGGCGCCCGACGGCACCCGCATCGCCTACACGATGACCGAGCCGGTCACCGCGGCGATGAAAGAGCGCACCGAGAAGTACGGCGAGTACACGCACGAGGACCACGATGCGCGCATGGCGCAGCTTCACGTGCTGGAGGTGGCGACCAGGGCGACGCGTCCATTGACCTCCGGCGCCTTCGTGGTCGGCGCCTTCGACTGGTCCCCGGATGGCTCCGCCATCGCTTTCGATCACCGCCTGAACAGCGATGCCGGCCAGAGCGGCACCGCCGACATCTCGCTCGTCGACGTGGCGGCCGGGGCGGTCACGCCCCTCGTGACACAGGAGGGGCCCGACTCGAATCCCCGCTGGTCGCCCGACGGCCGGCGCATCGCCTTCCAGTCGGCGATGGCCAAGCCCTTCTACTTCTTCGAGAACGGCGCGCTGGCGGTGGTGAATGCGAGCGGCGGCACACCGGAATCGCTCACGGCGCGCTTCGACGAGAACCCGTCGCTGGTGGCGTGGACACGCACCGGCATCTTCTTCAGCGCCGCGCAGCGCACCTGGTCGTACCTCTATCGTCTCGATCCGGGCAGCCGGCAGACCGCGATGCACCGCGTGCGCGAAGACTGGATCGGGCAGTCGTTCGCGGTTTCACCGGACGGCACACACGCGGCGTTTGTCGCCAGCGGTCCACGTGAGTTCCCGGATGTGTTCGCCGCGCCGGTGACGCCAACACTCGCGGCGACGAAGTTGAGCGACCTCGGCGCGCAGGTGGCATCGTGGCCCGTGCATGGCCGCGAGGTCGTGCGCTGGAAGAGTCAGGACGGCGCCGAGATCGAAGGCGTGCTGCACAAGCCGGCGGATTTTCAGGCCGGGCGCCGCTATCCCCTGCTCGTCGCCATCCACGGCGGGCCCACCGGTGTGTCACGTCCGCAGCCGTACGGCAGCGCGAGCTTCTACCCGATTGACGGCTGGCTCGCGAAGGGCGCGCTGGTGCTCGAGCCGAACTACCGCGGCAGCGCCGGCTACGGCGAGAAGTTCCGCGCCTTGAACGTGCGCAACCTCGGCATCGGCGACGCGTGGGACGTGCTCTCCGGCATCGATCACCTGGTGGCGCAGGGCCTCGTGGACAACGACCGCGTCGGCTCGATGGGGTGGAGCCAGGGCGGCTACATCTCGGCGTTCCTGACGACCAGACACGCCGACCGCTTCAAGGCGCTCTCGGTGGGCGCCGGCATCTCCAACTGGGTGACCTACTACGTGAACACCGACATCCATCCGTTCACGCGGCAGTATCTGAAGGCCACGCCGTGGGACGATCCGAAGGTCTACGCCGACACCTCGCCGATGACCTACATCAAGAGCGCGAAGGCGCCGACGCTCATCCAGCATGGCGACAAGGATCCGCGGGTGCCGATCCCGAACGCGTTCGAGCTGTATCAGGGCCTGCGGGATCAGAAGGTGCCGGTGGAGCTGATGATCTTCCGCGGCTTCGGGCACGGCCTCGACAAGCCGAAGGCGAACCGCGCCGCGATGCAGCAGAACTGGGACTGGTTCGGGCGCTACCTCTGGCCCGGTGAGACAGGTACGCAGGCCAGAGGACAGTAGGGACCAGGGATCAGGAACCGCGGCTCGGGGCTCTCGTCAGCCGTTGCCGAGCGTCACGGCTTCGCGCAGCGAGGTCAGTGGATCGCGTAGCGGCACGAACTCGTGCGCGAGATAGCCACGGAAGCCGGTGTCGCGGATGGCGCGGAAGATCGCCGGGTAGTGCAGCTCCTGCGTGTCGTCGATCTCGTGCCCGGCACGCCGGCCGTGTGGCAGTGCGCGATCCACGGCGCGTTGTCGCGAATCGTGCGGATGACGTCGCCCTCAATGATCTGCATGTGGTGGATGTCGTACAGCAGCTTCACGCGCGGGGAGTCGACCCGCCGCATGATCTCCACGCCGTAAGCGGTGCGATCGCCCTGGTAGTCCTTGTGGTCGACCTTGCTGTTGAGCAGCTCGATGCACACCGTGACGCCGTGACGCTCGGCACGCCGACGGCGGCCGCGCGCGGGATGCCGTCGGTGAGTCCGTTGACGATGGCGTCGTGGTGGGCCGGGTCGTTCAGGCCGTCCACGATGGTGCCACCCAGGCCCGACCCGATCGAACACGTGAGCCCGAATTCCTTCGCGACGGGCCACTCGTCGGGCGTGAGCAGGTCGATCGCGGTCAGACCCATGCCGGCGACGCTCTGACAGAAGTCGCGGAGGGGGATCTTCGCAAACGGCCAGCGGCACACCGACTGGGTGAAGCGTCCGTTCCCTGCAGTGGCCTGCGTGACCGCCGCCAACGACGGACGCAGCCACGAGCCGAGCACGGCGCCCACCGCCCCTCCCACGACCGTTCGGCGTCCGATTCGGTTCGACATGGCCACCCTCCGTGGATGCGGTGTCGCGCCGCTTCGGAGTGGAGGGTATCACCGCCGCTCGGCGGGGCGGGAGCTCCGTGGCTGCGATAGGATGGCGGCACGCCACGGACCATGCGCTATCAACACACGCAGACGGGCTATCAGATGCTGGCGGTCAGCCTCGCGCTCGCCTCGCTGATCTCGCTGCGGGCCGGCTCCGTGCTGGTCTTCGGCCTGATGGGTCTCATCATGCTGGTGGCCGGCAGCCTGTTCGGCACGCTGACCACCTCGATCGACGACACCGCGGTCACCTGCCGGTTCGGACCGCTTGGCTGGATTCGCGAGCGCTTCTCCCTGGCGGACATCGTCACTGCGCGTGCCGTGCGCAATTCCCCCGTCTACGGCTGGGGCATGCGCTACATCCGCCACGGCCGGCTGTGGAACGTCTGGGGCCTCGACGCGGTGGAGCTGCAGCTCAGGAACGGCACGCGCTTCCGCATCGGCACCGATGAACCGCAGGCGCTGCTCGCGGCACTGCGACAAGCAGGAGTGGCGATGTGACGGCGTCTACGGCCGCGGCGGCATGTGCAGCGGGAATGGCGTTCGCCTGACGAACGCGTTGACGGCCTCGAGTAGACCGGTGCTGTGGTCGCGCACGACGAACACCGACTCTTCGCGCTGACCGGGATTGAGGTCGTGGTGGTCGATGAGCGTGAGCGTCGGCCCGTACGACGGAATGACGCGGCCGTCGAGCGCGAAGTACTCGGCCTGGGCCACGGCGTCGAGCTCGCCTCGGTCGAACATCGCATAGAGCGCGGGGAACGTCGTGGTGGTGACCACCTGCACCCCCTCGGGCGCGCGTTTCAGCAGGTCGCGGTGGGCCGCCATGCCGGTGACGGCACCGACTTTCCGGCCCTTGAAGTCACTGATCGTGGAGTAGCGCTCGCGGTCGGCGGCGCGGATACGCAGGGCCCGCTGCTCGTAGAGGAACGGCGCCGAGAACGTACCGCCGGGGCTCACGCGATCGGGGAAGTTCGCGAGATTCGTGGCCACGACGTCCACCGCATCTTCGCCGGCCAGCTCCCACGACTTGTCGAATGGCACGACCACCCATTCCGCCTTCAGCGCGAGGTCGGCCGCGAGCCGTTCGGCGTAGCGATTCATCCACGCCTCGGGATCGAGCTCGCCGGTTGCGGTGCCGGTGATGGCGATCTTCACGATGCCAGGCTGCAACGTCTGCACAGGCGTCGCGAGAAACCCTCCAGTGCCGCCCACGACCACGGGCGGGTCCACGTGACACCCGCCGCAGCCGGTGGCCAGCAGACTGAGAGCGACAGCCACGGCAAGGGAGCAGGCGGATGATGACATCGTTTCTCCAGGAGCGAGCGCTCGTCGCGTCGCGCGAGTGGTAGCATACCGCCTCGCATGGCTGACGCGACGTCGAGTTCCCACGAGAAGCTGTGGCGGTGCTGGCATCCCGTGGCTTATGGCCATGAGGTGAGCGACAGGCCGGTCGCCGCCACGCTTCTCGGCGAAGCGGTCGTCGTCTGGCGCACGGCCGATGGCCGCGCGCACGCGATGCGCGACCTGTGCATCCATCGCGGCACTGCGCTGTCACTTGGCTGGATCGCCGATGACTGCCTCGTGTGCCCGTACCACGCCTGGCGCTACGATGCGTCGGGTGCGTGCGTGCGCATCCCGCAGTCGGCTGCGGCCACGATTCCGACCAAGGCCCGCACCCGCGTCTACCAGTGCCAGGAGCGCTACGGGCTCATCTGGGTGTGCCTCAGCGCCGACGCGCCGGCCTATCCGCTGCCCGAGATTCCGGAGTTCGAGACCGGCGGGTGGAAGCTCGTGAACACCGGCCCGTTCACGTGGCAGGCCCACGCCTCGCGCCAGGTGGAGAACTTCACCGACTTCGGCCACTTCCCGTGGGTGCATCCTGGTCTGCTCGGCGATCCGGAACGGCCGGTGGTACCCGAGCACACGGTGGAGACATGCGGCCACGTGTTGCACTACACGATCGTCCGCCCCGAAGCGCCCAACAGCGACGACTTCCCGGTCTTCGCCAACGACGAAGCCGTGAAGCCGGAGCGCCGCAGCCGCTACGAGTTGCACTTGCCGTACACAATCGTGCTGCGCCTTGGCTGGGGCGGCGCGAAAGGCATGGTCTACTTCTTCGCGTCGCAGCCCGAGAAGGCCGACCGCTGCCGCGGCTACTGCATCATCGGACGCAACTACGACTTCGACGATCCCGACAGCACGCTGCAGGAGTTCGAGCGCGTCATCTTCGGCCAGGATCAGCGCATCGTGGAGTCGCAGCGACCCGAGCAGGTGCCGTTCGACCTTGCTGACGAACTGCACCTGAAGTTCGACGCGGTTGCCGTGGCCTATCGCCGCGCGATGCGCGCCGAAGGGCTCGACGGCGACTGACTACCACAACCGGTTCGGTCCCTTGACTGCTCCGGACAGCAGGGCGCTGCGGACTTCCTCGACGGAGGCCAGGCCGCCTGGCGCGGCGCCGCCACCCTCGAGCCGCGTTACCGCTGGCGTCCAGTGGAACACCGCGACCTGCCACGTGTGCGCGATGCCGCCGCGCTCGTAGTAGACAAGGCAGTGATCGGTCGAGCACCCGGCCACCACCAGCCGGCGAATGGGTAACTGCGGCATGGCGAGGTCAGTGGCCTGAAACCGGCTTCCGGGTTCGGCGATCTCGAGGACCGGGCCGCCAAACAGCGCCTGCAGGCCGTCGCGGACGCCCAGCGGAAGTCCTCTGACGGAGGTCACGACCTGGAAGCGCTCAGCCTTGAGATGCGCGCGAAGGGCGGCGGACGTCACCGCCGAGACGACCTGGGTGTAGGCTGCGACGGGCGGCAGGCAGGCCGTGCCGTTGGTGGCGAGCAGCGCGGCGGCGGTCAGGGCAAAGGTCAGCATCAGAGCATCCATCGATACCATCGATACGGTGCCTCGGTGGCGCGGTGACGGCGCGCTGTCATTTCACGGGCGTTGCCAGCGGCTTGCCCTTCTCGACCACATAGGTGATGACCAGTGACGCGGTACCCGGCCCGGCATTGGTCGCTTTGTGCGGACGCCCGGCGGGGATGATGAACGCCTCACCAGCCTTCACCACCTTGGTCACACCGTCGATTTCGATCGTCACCGCGCCGGCTGCGACGTAGCCGATCTCCTCGCCGAAGTGCGTGTGGCGGCCCACCGACCCGCCCGCGTGGAACTCGGCGCGCGCCGTGATGGCCTCGCGGCCGGGGATCGACAGGTCGACCTGCTGCAGCACGGTTCGCGTGAACCCGGGCTGCTGCGCCAGGCCCGAACCAGCCAACAAGACCACCATCACCGCCGCCACCTTCATTCGTGTCATGAATCCTCCACCACCAGTAGCCACGGCGCCTCACTTCATCCCCGGCAGAATGCCCCGGCCGCCGTTCAGGTGCTGCAAGTGGCCGGAGCTGTTGCGGTCAGATACGGTCATGACGCCGATGGCCGGGCCGCCCTGCTCGAAGATGCTGTGGCGAAGGGCCATCCGGATCCAGTCCTCTTCGTCGACGACGCGGTAGGTACGGCTCGTGAACTGGGCGATGACCTCGTCGAGCGCCGCACGAGTGTTCTTCACCTTGCTGCTCTCGAGCACGTCGGCGACGACGGCGTGCATCATGTTCAGGTTGTCGATGATCGCGGCCGTACGAGCGTGAGTCGTCACCAGTTCGGGAGCGATCGACGGCGCCAGCGGCAGCTCACTCGGAAAGGTGTGCGGGGGGGCGCCATACGCCAGCTTGCGATGGAAGCGGTCAGTGACAACTTTGAGGCCTCGCGCACGATCGTCGCCGGTCGAGAGCTCCAGGGGCTCCTCCGCCGCGAGCTGGAGCCACGTGGTGGCCCAGACGAAGCCCTTGAGGCGAGGGGTCTTCGGCTTGGGCGCGCCAGGCACCGGCACCACGATGGACGAGTACGGATGGTCGTACAGGATGGTCATGTCCTTGGGCACGTCTGGCAGCGACACATCGGCGCGGCTCAGGTAGCGGTCTGCAGCGTCATCGAGTGCCTTGGTCCGTTCCGCTGCGGCTACGGTAGCCAGGATCGCCAGCGCCTCGAGCTGGAACGCCTGCGTGCGGCGGACCAGCTCGGCTCCCCTCGCACCCAACACCGCGTAACCCGCCTCGGCTTCAAGGTCACGGCGCGACGCCAGCCCTCCCGGTGCGGTGCGGCGGGTCATCCGCTCGAACGTCTCCGCTTCGCGTGTCTTTCCCCGGCCGCGTGCCAGCTCGCCGTAGAGCACGCCGTGGGCGCGGGCCGCCCCGACCAGCAGGGCATAGACGCCCGGGTAGCCCTGCTCAAACGCCGCCAGGCGGCGCTCGGGGGCCGGCGTCTCCTGCGCCGTCGCGCGCGTCAGCGACGCCGCCGCCAAGGCGGCCACGAGGAGCGCAACGGCACCGGCGCGGGCCGCTATTGCGTCACCGACACTTTCTGGTAGCCGTTTGTCCAGCAGCACTGGTTGCCGGCGGAGGAATCGGAATAGCCAAAGGCATCGGCTTTGACGCGCACCACGTACTCGCCTGGCTCCGCGAAAGTGGCCATCGTCGCCGCCGGCCCGGAAAGTGCCGGGAAGCCCATCCTCGCGGGTTCGAAGGTCACGCCAGCCGGGCCGGTGTGCTTGGCCCAGGTCACGTTCATCCCCGGCCGCTCAATCCCGAACTTGACGGGCTCCTTGTCGTGCACCGCGTCGTCGGTGAGCCAGATCTTCAGCTCGATCGGCACGCCCGCCTTGGCCTGGAGCACGGGCGCCTGAATGCCGGTCGGCCCTCGTCCAGCCGGGCCCTTGTCGGCAAAGCGCACGAGCGGTGGCGTCGACCCCATCGCCGCCGGCCAACTGAGTTGATACGACGTCGATCGAGACCGGGCGGGCACCGAATGCGTCTGACCGGCATAGCGCAGTGTCCACACGACATCACCTTTGAAACCGGCCGGCACCGTGACGGTGAAGACGCCGCGCTCACGGTCTCGTTCGCTTGGCACCGTGCCTCCGCCGGCACCTGGTGCCCGGGCGGCTGACGTGGCTGGTGACACCGCAGGGGGGCGGCCACCGCCACCTCCTCCGAGCGCAGGGTCGGGCCCCAGCACCACGAAAGTCGTCGGCTGTCTGCCGTCGTACTCCTTGGGCGTAATCAGGTTGTCGGGCCCAAGCGGGATCTCGACGACCCGGTCCTTGTTCAGGTTGGAGTAGCCGAAGGAAAACGTAATCGTGCCGTCGGGATTCTCGTACCACCCGTCGAAGAACGGCGCCACCCGATTGCCATCACCGGGCAGGGGAATGAGTGGTCGCGGAAGCTGCGCGGAGAGCTGGGCGGAGCCGATGACGGCGGCAGCGCCGAGACACACGACGATCGATCGTTTCAGCACGGTGACGTCTCCTCGAAATCGAGCGGCGCGAAACGAGAAAGAGCCTCTCGACGCCCGAGAGGCTCCGTCCGGTCACACCAAGGCTGCGCGAACAAGCGCGCAGCAGCGCTACTGTTTCTGAGCCTGCGGATTACTGGTCGTCGCCTTGGCGGCCGCCTTGGCTTCACGGTCGGCCAGAATCTGCTGATAGCCCGCGTCGTCGAGATGGGTCACCGTGATCCACGCGTGCGACATCTCGTCGGCCGTGCGGCTGCCGTAGCCCACCCACTGGTCCGGGTCGGGGTTTCCTTTGTTCTTCGCGGTGTTGTCGTAGTAGCCGGTG
>JANNIB010000145.1:0-1973 GCA_031404695.1 Acidobacteriota bacterium | reverse complement strand
AGCGGCTCGGGCAGGCCTTCCTGCGGGAAGTCCACCGCCTTCGGAAAGACCACCTCGACGCCGGTGATGCCGGTGGGCGGCTGCAGCAGCAGTTCGGTCGGAATGAGCGCCGGATCACGCGGCTTGTTCGACTGGACGTGCAGCCCTTCGGGCAGCGTCACCTGCAGCGCCGCTTTGATCGTGGTGCCAGCGCGGACGCGGGTGCTTTCGACCACCGGCACGATGTCCACCGGCACGCGGCGCAGTTGCGCGCCGGCGGGCCACGCCTCGACGGCCAGCACGACGGCTGCGGCGAGCAGGCGAAGAGCAAACGACGACGCGGCGACTTGTGGCATGTCCAACTCGATAGTATCGCGCCAGCCAGACCCGGCGTCCTCGGGGTTCGACGCCCGGCGCCGGAGGCGGGTTTCAGCGCCGTCCCGCCGTGACGGGTCGCCGCGGCGTCACGGCGGCGGTCGTCGATAGCGCCCGATCAGCACGCCCTTGCCGCGGATATGCCCTGCCATCGCCGCCATGACGGCCGCCCGCGCCGCCGCCGGCGACAGCCCCACGGCCGGCACGTCGAGCCAGACGTCGAGCGCATAGAGCTCGAACACGTAGTGGTGGAACGGGCCCGACGCCGGAGCCGCCGGCCCGCGGTAGTTGGGGCCGGTCGCGCTCGTCTGCCGCAGGCGATCGGTGGGCGGACGCGGTATCGGGCCGGGCCCGCGCGGCGGCGCCGGCGCGTTGCCTTCAGGCACGCCGGCTGGCAGGTTCGAGGTCGTGCCTGGAATGTTCCAGACCAGCCAGTGTAGCAGGTCGTCACCGCCGCCTGGCGCGATGGCGTCGAGGTCGCGCATCACCAGCGCGAAGGTCGCGGTGCCTTCGGGCGCCCCGCTCCACGTGAGCGGCGGCGAGACGTCCCGGCCCAGTTGCGTATGCGCGGCGGGAATGAGGCCGCCATCGGCGAAGGCCGGCGACTCGAGCGTCATGACCTGCACGGGACGCGGACGCAGCGCCGCGGGGGAGGGCAACGGTGGCGCGGGGGGCACCGGCGGCGGCGTGATCGGTGCGGGAGGCAGCAGGCGCGGTTGCGGCTGCACAGCGGCGAACGGTGCGCCGGCGAGCGCGACGATCAGGGCGAGCACAGCGGTTCGGCAGGTTGGCATCGACGGCGTCCTCATCGAAACGACGCCGCCTGCGTCTTGCGCCAGGCGTCGTAGCGCAGGCGCAGCGTCTTCACCGGGTTGAGGTTCTCGCCGGCGTTGGCTTTGATCTGCCCGGGCCCCTTGTCGGCCCCCGGCTGCGATACCGTCAGATACATCGCGTACTTGCCGTTGTTGTGCGAGTCGCCACTGGTGTCGGCCGGGTCCGCCATCAGAATGTAGGCGACGTGCGAAGTGCGGCCATCGCAGGGAATCGCGGGCCTGGTGCCATCCGCGGGCCACGGCGGACACACGCAGCGGCTGTCGCCGCCCGAGCCGTCGGCCGCCTCCATCGCCGCCATCACGCGATCGGTCAAGGCGCCGGTGGTCTTGAGGAACGCGTGCACGGCGTTGGGCACGACGTTGCCCGGCCGCAGGATGTTGCCCTGGATCGAATAGAAGATGCGTGTCCCCGGCACCTGCCCGTGCAGGTCCTGGGAGACGTAGCCGTTGGTGAGACCGGAGTGCCCGCCAGCGCGGCCCTGCAGATCGAGGATGCCGAATTGGCGGCTCTGGAACGCCGGGTCCACACTGAGCAGTTCGATGATGCGGGCCGGATCGGTGCCCTTGGTCAGTTCGTCGAAGACGAGCATCTGGTTCTTGTGGGTGCCATCGACGGCGGCCTGACAGGCGGCGACGCCTTTGCCTGGCACGACCACCGCCTGCACGGCCATCAGGAACTGGTCGTCGCGATCCACGCAGGTGGCCGAGGCGATGACGACGCGGCCCGTCGCCGCATCCACCGCGATGACCGACCAGGTGGCGAACGCGGGCGACACCGACAGCGCC
>JANNIB010000144.1:0-3280 GCA_031404695.1 Acidobacteriota bacterium | reverse complement strand
CGAACCCGGCGGCCGCACCGGTGCGCGTGGAAGAACGACAGGTCGTCGGTGTCGAAGTAGAGCGACCGGTAGCTGGCGACCAGGGCGTCGCCGGCCGGCACGACCGCGAACTGACCGTGCAGGGCGAGCACGAACGCCGCCGCCGTCGCCTCGGAGACCACGAACTTCGTCTCGGTGCGCTGCTGCATGTCCCGGTCGGCGACCAGGGCGTCGCTCGCACGAGTCAGGTCATTCAGCGCGGACGGCCAGTGCTGCACCATGGCTAGAACCGCACCTGGGTCCACACGTAGAGTTTGTCGTCGCCGCGCACGCCGTCCTTGAGCGCACGGTACTCGTAGTTGACCATCACCCGGAGCGGCACGTTGGGGAGTCCGTAGTAGGCGCCGATGGTCCAGCGGCGGAACTCGTCGGCAAACGTGTCGAGTCGCACGGTGGGTCCGACGCGCCACCGCGTCTTGCCGACCACGTTCACGTAGTAGCCGCTCAGGTCGTCGGCTTCCCCGGTGAAGGTGTTCTCGTTGGTGCCCTTTACATACTCCGCCGTCGCCAGGAACCGGCGATGGCTCACTTGCAAATCGGTGCCGGTGCGTGAGAACGATTGCCGGTAGTCATCGGCCGGATCGAGCGGGTCGACACCCTCGACGATGCCGTCGCCCGTGGCGCCCGACACGCCGACGCGTACGGTGAGGTCCGCCGCGTCGTTGCGGTAGCGCAAGCCGGCGCGACCCCAGATGTTCTTCCGTCGGGTGGCATCGGCTTGCACGTTCAGGCCGTCGCCATTCACGATCGTGAGGGCATCCTCGAACCGCCAGCCCTGGCCGAGCCTGACGTTGCCGATGAGTCCGACGCCGATGTCACGCAGGTTCGGGCCGCGCGACAGCGCGTCGGAGAGTTCGGACCGATTCACGACGAAGAGGTCGCTCGACGACTCGCGGTTCTCGTAGCCGAACTGCGTCTTCTGCTGGCCCAGGCGTAGCTCGTGTCTGGGGATGAACTTGAACGCCAGGTAGGCATCGCGCAGGAAACCGGTGACGGCAGGTGCGCGCGGGTCGACGTCCACTTCGTACGACAGCCACGAATTGAGATCGCCCCTCACCCCGAGACGCACGCGCTGCACGCGAAAATTCGGCGCGTCGAACACGCCGTCATCGCCGGTCTCGAAGGCATGGCGGTAGTGCGTTTGCACGAATCCGAAGAACGTGGCCTTCGGGCCTGGCGATGGCGACACGACGTCGGCTGGTTGCGCGGCGTCACCGGCCCCAGGCGTCTGCGCCCGTGCGGGGCTCGCGTGCAGGCCGGCAACGAGAAGCCACGTGCACAGTGCGCGCTGGACGAAAGAGCATGGCGTTGTCATGCCCCGTGAGAGTCACGGTCGTGTAAAAATCCTTCGTGCGCTTCAGAACCAGAAGCGAATGCCGACCGACGGAAAGAACGGCAAGCCGCGGTCCTGTGCCATCTCGATGATGCGCGGGCGGTCGGCGCCGGGGTCGACGGCGAGCATCGAGTCGATCTGCGTGATGTTCTTGGTGTTGAGGAGGTTTACCACGTCGGCGAAGAACGCCCAGCGTTCGCCGCCCCAGGCGGGCCGGTAGGTGAGTCGGGCGTCGATGCGCGAAAAGTGCGGCAACCGCGCACTGTTGAAGAAGCTGATGTCGCCGTAGTCGGGCTGAAACACTGGCGAGCCAGACCCGTCGCGTTGTGGCAGGAACTCCGCGCGGTTGCCGTCGCCGTCGGCATCCGACGTGTCCTCGTCGAGCGAGAGCCGCACTCCGCGCACGGGCGTCCGCGGTAGACCGCTTCTGGCGCGGCCGGTCAACGAGACATCCAGGCGGGGACCGACCCTCACGTTGGCGGCCGCCGTGAGGCCGTGGCGTCGGTCGTAGTCGAAGGGCCGAGTGACGCCGTACTCCGTACGCACGGCGTGGCTGAAGCTGTAGGTGATCCACCCCGTGACCGGCGTGCTCGTTCCCCCCAGCCGCGACACGTGGGCTTCCACGCCGTAGGCGCGCCCGCGCCCGGCGTTGACGGGCGACGTCGTGACCTGCGGGCCGGTCTGCACGGAGGACCACAGGGAAGGAGGTACGTCGAAGGTGGCTAGCCGGGCCAGGCGTTCGGCCTCCGACTCCAGGCGCCCGACGATCAGATCGTCGTAGCGCTTGTAGTAGGCATCGACTCGCACGGAGACGCCCCCGCGAAACGACCGCTGCACGCCCAGCGCCGCCTGCCGGGCACGTTCGGCGGTGAGGCGCCGGCTGGCGTCTACGCTCAAGTCGACGAAGTAGTCGGCCTGCAGCAGCTTCTCGTAGCCCGGACTCTGCGCGTGCATCCGCACGGCGCCGTCGAGCCGCCATCCGCGGCCCAGTTGCACGGCGGCGCTCAGACGGGGCGACACGGTGACGGCGCCCGTCATCGAGCTGTAGTCGAGCCGCACGCCTGGTTCGACCACGGCGCGCGCGCCCAGTTGCCAGCGGTCGTTGAACCACAGGCCGGCGCGCCGGGCCTGCCGCGTCGAGTTCAGGCGGCTTGGTAGCGCCGCTCCAAGCCGGATGCTCGACCCATTGGCCTGCTGCAGGCTGCGATCGCCGGCGATGTTCCACACCCAACCCGTGTCGAGCACATGGACCTCGGCGCCGAGATCGAGCCAATGCCGTGCGGACGGCACGAACATCAGGTCTTGCCGCACCGCGAGATCGTTCACCTCGATCCCACGATTTACCTGGAACTGCAGCAGCCCGCCGCTGGTGATGCTGTCGGGCGTGTTGGCTCCGCGGCTGTTGTCGAACGACCGCTCGTAGGCGTCGAGGCCGTCGGTGAAACCCGAGTACGACGCCACGGTGCGCGAGAACCCGCGCCCACCGAGGCTGGTCTCGAACGTGAGGCCCGCCACCGAGTTGTCGGTGGCGGCGCTCGATCCGGCATCGGCATTGGCGGCCGGGCTCTGGCGGAGCCGTTCGCGTCCGGCCAGCGCCACCAACGACAGGCGCCGCCCTGGCTGCGGCACCCACGTGGCGCGCGCCTGCACGTCGGTGAAGGTCGGCAGCGCGGTGCTCGTCACCCGTTCAGCCAGCAGACCCAGGTAGGTGCTTCGCGCACTGACCAGCCACGAACCGTCGGCGCCTTGTGGCAGCCGGCCTTCCACGGTGAGGTTCGCGTCGCCGAGGCTGGCCGACGATGCGCCCTGGAACGCCTCGGCCTGCGAGCCGTCGCGGTTCTTCACGACCAGGAGCGACGACAGCCGGTCGCCGTAGGCCACGTCGAACGCGCCGGGAAAGAATTCCAC
>JANNIB010000143.1:0-12394 GCA_031404695.1 Acidobacteriota bacterium | reverse complement strand
GTTGCTTCCAAGTGACTCCACGAGCACGAAGGCTACCGCGGCCGGTGACGCTGGAGCGAGACCCATGGCTGCCCGCAGCGCGAGCACCAGCGCGGCGGCTGCCGCGAGCCCACCGAGCGACCACCTCAGGAGGTGTCGTCGTCGCCGCGTCGTCACTTGTCGCCGCCACTCGGCGTGCGCGCCCGCCTTCAGGCGCTGCATCCGGTCGGCCGGCACGGGTTCACGCGGCCCCGCCAGTCGCAGCAGCGACTCCACGGCGCCGTCGTCCTGGGCACCACCACCGGCGGTTTCTGGCCACTGTTGTTGGTCGGTCATCGTCCCCACGCCTCGACATCGTGCTGAAGGGCGGAAAATGCGTCGCGAAACGCCTGTCGGGCGCGCGTCAGCATCGACTCGGCCGCCTTGGGCCCCAAGCTCAGCTGGCGGGCGATCTCGTCAACGGACCACCCTTGAATGTATTTCCACTCGAGCGCGTCGCCGTAGGGCGCTGGCAGGCTGTCGAGGGTCACCTGCACCAGGCGCGCCACCTCGCGCCGACGGTACTGCTCGTCGGGGCCGCTCGTATTCATCGCGCCGAGTGACTCCAGCGCCGCTCGGACGTCGGGCGAGTCTTCGACCAGCGAGGTCTCGGGGGCCAGGCGTTCGCGCCGCGCGAAGTAGGCGCTGATCTCGTGCCGGCAGAACGTGCACAGCCAGGTGAAGAGGGCGGCCTCGGCGCGATAGGTGGCCACCTTTGCCAGCGCCTTGCTGAGCGTGAGCTGCACGATCTCCTCAGCGGCATCGCCGTCGTTGCGGACGCGCGCGGCGGCGAAGCGATAGAGCCGCGCCGAGTAGGTGTCGAAGAAATGCTCGAACGCGGTCTCGTCGCCGCGCAGCAACCGCACGGTGAGACGGCGGTCGTCGTCGTAGGGCTCAGACATCGCCGTTCACTCGATTCGGCGGATACGACACGATGTTCATGATAGCGGTCTGGGTGTATGAGTGGGCGAGGCCCGGAAATCCTTCGGGGGCCGGATCTGCCCGCCACTACACGCCACTACGAGCGGGGCCGTGGTGACAGTGGCCGCGCCGATCGCCGACGGGCCAGCTCGCGCGACACCTGGGTGGCCGCCTGGCGCACGGACGGGTCGGGGTCGCCGAGCGCCATGGCCAACGCCTCCTGGGCGAGTGGGCCGCCCAGGCGTCCGAGCGCGTAGACGGCATCCTCGCGCACCTCGGGGAGCGCATCCACCAGTGCGGCGGCCAGCATCTCAACCACCGCGTCACCGCCGATGTCGGCCATCGCGTCGATGGCTGCCGACCGCACGCGCGCCCGTACGTCGAGCAGGGCCTGCTGCAACGCGGCCAGGGCCAGCGCCGGCGCCATCTCAGGCAGACGGCGCACCGCCTCTTCGCGGGCGTCGTCGTCGGGATTCATCAGCGCGCGGCTGACGAGCTCGGCGTCGGCCTGTTCGTCGCGAGTGGCGACGTCGGCTGGCGGGACGGGTGGCTGGCGAGGATGTCCCTCCTGCGCTGAGTGGGGCAGGGCGGGCGCCAGCAACACGAGCAGCGACGCCACGACCCGGCGAGTTCCACGCAAACCCAGTGACGTGTTCATGGCGTCGCTCCTCGACCGGCGTCTCTACTTCAGCACGAAGCACGACTCCACGGCGGTGTTGTTGCCGGTGGACGTGCGGGCGATGATCTCGAACTTGAACGTCCTGCCCAGGTCGGCCAGCGTGAACGGCACGAGCCACTCGGTGGTCGACGGCGGCAGGTCGATCGAGAGCTTCCCGCCCACCAGTTCCACGAAGTACTGGTAGCGCGAGATGGTCACCGGGCCGGTCTTGCCGATGTCGGGGTGCGACGTGGTCACCGGATCCCAGCGCACGAGCACGGGTGACGGCACCACCGGCAGCGGCAGCGCATCGCAGTTCTCGGCCGCCGGAAGGCCGTTCACCGTGATGTTGCCAGGAGGCGCCGCCATGACGTGCGACAGCCGCACGGTGCTTTCGAGCGTGCCCCCGTCTTGCAGGCGTCCCTCGATCTCGTACTCGCCCTCTGGGAACCGTCGGAAGAAGACCTCTGGCGCCAGTTCCGAGAAGGGCGGCTCGGCGCTTTCAAACGCCAGCTGCGTCATGCCTTGCGTGCGCAAGCGCCCCTTGCTGACGAGACTGAGGAGCTTCCGGTCGCCGGGCCCCTCGATCTCGAGCGTGGTCCAGGGCCCACCGTCGACCTCGCCGTGGATGCCCAGATCCCCGGCGCTGTTGTTGAGTTCGAAGAACACACTGGCTACCGGAAACGGCGTCGCGCGCTCCTGACCATGTACGGCGCGAGCACCTCCGACCGGGAACGCGAGGGTGGCGGCAACGAAGGACAGGGCCAACGACGTGCGAATGGAATTGGACATCACGAAAGCCTCCTCTGGTGCCTTAGAGCCCTGACCACCGCGAAATCCTTTGGCGTGACGCAGATGGATCACCGGTCGCCGCGAGAGTGCTGGATTCGCGCGCGATCGTGGCGCTCGGCCCCGATGAGCCCGGCCACCTCGGTCTCCATCAGCGCCTGGGACAGCACGCGGATGCCCTCGCGCAGCACGTCGCCGTCCTGCTCGTCGAGGAGCTCGGCAACGAACGCGTTCAGATCCAGCCTGCTCTTGGCCATCGTCATCCACCGATGAAGCGCCCGAGACGCTGTTGTCGTTTCCACGTCGCGGGCGGCCGGGGAAGAAGGCTCGTACCGTGACGGATTCAAAATGCGGCCGTGCGGAGGCCTTCCTCTTGACCGACCCAGACGGTCGGATATACGATCCCTCTTGAAATTGAGACTCAGTCTCATATAACGGAGTGATCGAATGATTCAGTTCGGTGGTCGCGTGGCCGCTCTGCTTGTCCTCCTGGCTGCGCTGCCGGGTGCGCCGCCTGCGTCCGGGCAGGGGCGGCACGGGTCGATCATCGGTGCCGTCACCGACGACAGCGGTGCGGTCGTGGCTGGAGCGTCGGTCACCGCTCGCCGCGTCGCCACAGGCGTGGAGTCGAAGGTCGAGACTGGCGGCACTGGCGCCTTCGCCCTTGCCGACTTGCCGCCGGGCGACTACGAGATCAGGGTCGTCAGCATCGGGTTTTCGCTCACCGTGCTGCGCTTGACACTGCAGCCTGGCGAGACGCGCCGTGTTCCGCTTCGGCTCCGCGTCGGCGGACTCACCGAGGACGTCGTCGTGGTGGCTGGCGAGCTGGTTGGAAGTCACGAGCGTCTTCGCCGGTTTCCGGGGGCGGTGGACGTCGTGTCCAGGGAGACCCTCGAACGCAGCCGGGTGATGACCACCAATGAAGCGCTCCGCAAGGTGCCCGGTCTGCTCGTACGCGACGAAGAGGGCTTCGGCCTGCGCCCCAACATCGGCATCCGTGGCGTCAACCCCACGCGTTCCAACAAGGTCCTGCTGCTCGAAGACGGCATCCCGCTGACCTATGCCGTCTACGGTGACAACGCCAGCTACTATCACCCGCCGGTGGATCGTTTCGAACGCATCGAAGTGCTGAAGGGCGGCGCGCAGCTCGCGTACGGGCCACAGACCATCGGCGGCGTCGTGAACTACATCACCCCGAAACCACCAGCCATGCCTGGCGGCTCGCTGGCGTTTGTCGGCGGAAACCGCGACTACCTCAACGGCCATGGCACGGTCGGCACTACGCTGGGTCGCACCGGCCTGCTCTTCGACTACATGCGCAAGCAGGGCAATGGGGCCCGCGACCACCTCGACTTCGGCGTGAACGACGTCACGCTGAAGCTGGTGCAGGCCGCCGGCCACAACCAGCACTGGACGTTCCGCGGCAACTACTACGGCGAGGATTCGAACGTCACCTACTCGGGGCTTCGCCAGGACGAGTATGCCGCCAACCCCCGGGCCAACCCGTTCAAGAACGACTTCTTCTATGCCGATCGCATCGGCACGTCTGCCACCCACGCGCTGGCTTTCCACGGCAATGTGGCGTTGACGACCAACCTCTACTGGAGCACCTTCAAACGCCACTGGTGGCGTCAGTCGAGCAACTCCGCGCAGCGGCCCAACGACGCCTCCGACCCCCTGTGCGCCGGCATGGCGAACCTCGACACGACATGCGGCAACGAGGGGCGCCTGCGCCAGTATCACGCTTGGGGCGTCGAGCCTCGGGTCAGCGTGTTCCATCGGGCGTTCGGCGTCACGAGCGAGACGGAGTTCGGGGTGCGTGCGCATTTCGAGTATCAGGACCGCCGGCAGCAGAACGGCAGCACGCCGACCGCCCGTTCGGGAGCGCTCGTCGAAAGCAATCGACGCACCAACGAGGCGTATTCGGGCTTCCTCGAGAACCGCTTCGTGTTGGGCCGGTGGACGGTGACGCCGGGCGTTCGTCTGGAGCATGTGACGTTCGAACGCACCAACCGCCTGGCCAGCGCGGGTCTCGGCGTAACCGGCGATACGAGCCTCACCCGTCTCATCCCCGGCATTGGTGTGTCGCACACGATGGGCGAACGGATCACGCTGTTTGCCGGCGCCCACCGTGGGTTTGCCCCGCCCCGTACCGAGGATGTCATCTCCAACACGGGTGGTGTGATCGATCTGGATCCCGAGCTGAGCTGGAACTACGAGGCCGGCTTCCGGAGCTCGATGCGACCAGGCATCAGCCTCGACGCGACGTTCTTCCGGATGGACTACGAGAACCAGCTGGTACCAGCGAGTCTGGCGGGCGGCGTCGGCGCGACGCTGACCAACGGCGGCTCGACATGGCACCAGGGCCTCGAACTGCGGGCGCAGGTCGACAGCGCCCCGATGACCGGGTCAATCCACGATCTCTACTTGCGCGTCGCCTACACCTACCTCCCGACCGCGAAGTTCACCGGCACACGGTTCAGCAGCATTGCCGGATTCGGTGCGACGCGGGTGAGCGAGAATCGCCTGCCCTATGCTCCGGAGCAGATGGCCGCCATCAGCCTCGGCTATGCGGTGAACAGTCTCGACATGTCCGTCGAAGCCGTCCGCACGGGGGCCCAGTTCGGCGACGACCTCAATACCGTGGCGCCCACGCCCGACGGTCAGCGGGGATTGATTCCCGCAAACACCGTGTGGAACGCTGCCATCAACTACACGATGGCGCGCAGCACGCTGTTTCTGACCGTGAAGAACGTGTTCGACGAACTGTACATCGTCGACCGCACGCGCGGCATCCTGCCGGGGATGCCCCGTCTGGTGCAGGCTGGCGTCAAGGTCCGGTTCTGAGGTGGAACAGACGTGAGCAGAGTGAACCCACTGGTGGGAGCCGCGGTTGTCGTCGTGCTGCTGACACTGTTGATGCCAGGCATCGCGCAGGGCCAGGCCGGGCGCCGCGGCGACGTGCTCGATGTCAACACGGCGTCCGAGAGGGACGTGGCGTCTGTTCCGGGCATGACGCCGGAGCTGGTGAGGAGTCTCCTCGGCCGCCGGCCGTTTCTGAGCGCGATCGAGCTCGACGCGGCATTGCAGTCGCTCACGCTGGCGCAACGCGCGGAGGTCTACCGTCGGCTTTTCGTGCAGGTCAACGTCAACGCCGCGCCTGATGAAGAACTCCAGCTGGTACCTGGCATGACGCCTGCCGTCATGGCCGCCGTCAGAAAGGGGCGCCCGTACAAGACGCTCGTCCAGTTCCGCAACGAAGTGGGCACGGCGATCGGCGAGAAAGCGGTGGCGGCCCTCGACCCGTTCGTGTTCGTCCCGATCAATCTGAACACGGCCAGCGACGCCGACATCATGAGCATCCCCCGCATGGGACAGCGCATGCTGCGGGAGTTCAAAGAATACCGTCCGTATAAGGCGCTCGCCCAGTTTCGCCGGGAGATCGGCAAGTACGTGGACGCCAGGGAAGTGGCGCGGCTCGAGCGCTACGTGACGCTCGATTGAAGACCCAACGCCTGCTCGAGCTGACGTTTGTCGGGGGCTCGCTCGGTACCGGAGCCGAGTTGCTCCTCATGGCGCACACGGAAGGCGCCTGGCAGAGGATGCCGTTGGTCCTGCTCGGGGCAGGTTGCCTGGCGTTCTTGGTACATGACAGCCGACCCCGCCAGGCGGTGCGTCGTGTATGCCTCGGCCTCATGGTGATCTTCGCCACGAGTGGCGTCATCGGGGCGGTGCTGCACGTCAAGAGCAATGTCGAGTTCGCGAAAGAGCTGGACCCTGACCTGTCGGGTGGCGCGCTCCTTCGCGAGGCGATGACCGGCGCAACGCCCGCACTTGCCCCGGGGGCGATGATCCTGCTCGCGGCGGTCGGCTGGGCCTGCCGGCGGCTCGACCGACGGGAGTTGCTGCCGGCGAGAGAGCCGCAATTCTGACCCCGATGCCCTGCTTGCGCAGGTCTGGGTTGGCGTCGGCCAGAGCAGCGAGCCCGGGCGGACCACCTTCGCGGTGAGGCTCCCCACTGCGCCTGTCATCGACTGTTCATCGACGCCGTGAGAGCATGGAGCTCGGAATGGCACGGCTCTTCATGCTTGTCGGCGCGGCGGTGGCGACTCTGTCGTGCGCGAGCCCCCGGGCGCCAGTGGGCTCGCCGCTCACCGATCGAACCCTGAGCGCCACCGGGGCCGCGACACGGATCCATACGCCCGGCCTCGCGGAGTTGCCGCCGAGCGTCAACACCCAGGACGGGCTGTCGAGCGACGAAGCGGTCGCAACAGCCCTGTGGAACAACGCTGCCTTTCAGGTGACGCTCAGCCAGCTTGGCTTCGCGCGGGCCGACCTGGTGGACGCCGGCATGCTCGCGAATCCGGTGCTGTCGCTGCTGTTTCCGCTCGGTCCGAAGCAGTTCGAGCCGACGTTGCGCTGGCCGATAGAAGTGCTGTGGGAACGGCCGAAGCGTCGGGCGGCGGCGCAGTTGGCGCTGGACGCCACCTCGAATTCCCTCGTGCAGTCAGGTCTCGACCTCGCGCTGGCCGTGCGGTTGTCGCACACGGACTATTCACTGGCCACCGACCGGCAGCGGCTGGCCACGGAGACGGCGGCGGCCCTCGACAGAATCGACGCGCTCACCCAGTCGCGCCTGGCGGCGGGCGACATTGGTGCGCTGGAGGCGCGGGTGGCGCGCGTCGATGCGGCGCGGGGCCGTCAGGACGCCGACCGCGCGGCCCATGACGTCCGCCTCGCACGGGAACGGCTTCGCCTGCTGATGGGACTGGCGGCCGGTGACCCTGCCGTGGATCGTATTCAAGCGTCGCCGGCGCCTGACGTTTGCGGCGCAGCGGCGGACCTGCTTCCGCGCGCGTTAGCGGCGCGGCCCGATGTGCGCGCCGCTGAGATTGCGGTCGAGGCGGCGGCAGCGCGCCTCGGGTGGGAACGTCGCCGCGTGCTGGCGCTCACCGCGGTGCTCGATGCCAACGGCCAGGGGACGCAGGGATTCGAGGCCGGACCGGGCATCGACGTGGGGCTGCCGATCTTCAACCGGAACCAGGGTGGGCGACTGCGGGCCGAGAGCGAACTGCAGCGCGCATCTGCCGCATATGTCGCCATTCAGCAGCAAGTCGGTCTCGACGTGCGGGAGGCCGTCACGCTCCTGGACCAAGCCAGGGAATCGCGGACGGCCTGGCGCACCACGCTCGTGACACCGCTCCAGGCGAATCTGGCCGATGCCGAGGACGCCTATCGCGCCGGCGACAGCTCGTTCCTGTTCGTCCTCGAGAACAGCCGCCGTCTGATCGAGGCGCGGCTGCGCGAACGGGAACTCGCCGCCGACGAAGCCCGTGCGCTGGCTCGCATCGAACGCGCAACCGGCGCGAAGTGTGCGCCCCCTGCGGGAGGCCCCTGGTAATGCGACGACTGCTGATGCTCGCTCCCGCGTTGCTCGCGGCGTGTGGTCCGAATGCGGCCCCTCCAGCCGCGTCAACCCCTGCCGCCAAAGTGTCGGGCGCCGTGCCGGAGGCCGCCCTGGCTACGCTGACCCTCACGGACGCCGCGACCTCGCGCCTCGGCATTCAGACGGCGCCGGTGGAGCGCCGACGCATCGCCACCACGCGCAGCCTCGGCGGCGAGGTCCTTCCTGCGGGCGGGGCACAGGTGACAGTGACCGCCCCGGTCGCCGGCACTCTTGCGTCTCCCACGCCTGCACCGGTCGTCGGTTCGGGGCTCTCGAGCGGCGCGCTCGTGTTGACTCTCGTACCGCTGGCGCCTGCGGAGCGCGACGTGCGGGTCGAGGCCGAGCGTGTCGTCGCCGAGGCCACGGGCCGGCAGGAAATGACGGCCAAGCGCGCCCAGCGCGCGCGTGTGCTGGCACAGGACGGAGCCGGAAGCGTCCGTGCGTCCGAGGAGGCCGCGGCGGATCTGGCCGTGGCCGACGCGGCGCTCGCCGCCGCACGGGACCGACTGGCCCTGGCCGGCCAGGGGGTGAGTGCATCGGGGGCGATTCGTTTGACGTCACCCCGCGCGGGCGTGCTCCGTGCGCTCTATGCCAACGCGGGACAGACCGTGGCGGCCGGCGCGCCGCTCTTCGACGTGGTCGGTCTCGACACCGTCTGGCTGCGCGTCCCCGTGTTTGCCGGCGACCTCGATGCGATCGACCGTGGCGCGCCGGTGGAGGTCGTCTCCCTCGGGGCGACCCCAGGTGCCAGCGGCCGCACCGCGACGCCGGTTGCGGCGCCCCCCACCGCCGACCTCGCGACCGCCGGCGTCGATCTCTTCTATCGTCTGGCCAACGCCGACGGCAGCCTGCGTCCTGGCCAGCGGGTGAGCGTTCGCGTGCCCCTGGCCACCGGCGCGGAGCACCTGGTGGTGCCGCGCAGCGCCGTCCTGTTCGATGCCCTCGGCGGCACGTGGCTGTACGAGGCCAGAGATGGGGGCGTCTTCGTCCGCCAGCGCGTCACCCTCATCGACACCATCGGGGAGACGGCCGTGCTGGGCCAGGGGCCGGCTCCGGGCACGCGCGTGGTGACGATCGGGGCGGCTGAGCTCTTCGGTACCGAGTTCGGTGTGGGAAAGTAGCGTGCCATGATGCGCGCCCTGATCGGCACGTCGCTGCGGCTTCGGCTGCCCATCGTGGCGTTCGCCGTGATCCTGCTGGTGATCGGCATACGCAGCACGAGCGACGCCCCGTTCGACGTCTTTCCCGAGTTCGCGCCGCCGCTGGTCGAGATCCAGACCGAGGCGCCGGGGCTCTCGAGCTCCGACGTCGAGGCCCTCATCAGCGTGCCTCTCGAGGCGGCGATGAACGGCGTGCCGGGACTCACCGTGCTGCGGTCGAAGTCCGTGCTGGGGCTCTCGTCGGTCGTCCTGATCTTCGAAAACGGCACCGAACGGATTCCGGCACGCCAACTGGTGCAGGAGCGCCTTGCACGCGTCGCGCCCACGCTGCCCACCGCCGCGCGACCGCCCGTCATCCTGTCGCCGCTCTCGTCCCTCAGCCGCGTGATGAAGATCGGCATGTCGTCGGCGACCGTGTCGCAGGTCGACCTGACGACGCTCGCGCGCTGGACGGTGCGTCCGCGACTGATGGCCGTGCCCGGCGTGGCCAACGTGGCCATCTGGGGCCAGCGCGACCGGCAACTCCAGGTGCTGGTCGATCCGGACCGCCTTCGCGCCAACGGGGTCACGCTGCAGGACGTCGTCACATCCACTCGCGATGCCGTCTCGGTGGCCGCCGGCGGGTTCATCGAAGGTCCCAATCAGCGCCTGGCGGTCACGCACACGTCACCGGTCAAGACGGCCGCCGACCTGGGTCTGATGGCCATCGGCGCCAGTGGCGCGGCCCCGCGCAGCGCGCTGCCAACGCTGCGTCGGCTGGCGGATGTCGCGGATGTCGTGGAGGGGTTCCAGCCGCCGATCGGCGACGGCGTCATCAACGGCGGTCCCGGGCTGCTCCTCATCGTCGAGAAGCAGCCCGAGGGCAACACCCTGCAGGTGACACGAGACGTCGAGGCCGCGCTGGCAGCCCTGAAGCCAGGCCTGACCGGCGTCGACGTCGACTCGACGATCTTCCGGCCGGCAACCTTCATCGAAATGTCGCTCGCCAACCTGAATCGAGCGCTGCTCATCGGCTGCGCGCTCGTCGTCGTCGTGCTGGCGGTGTTTCTGTGGGACTGGCGCACAGCGGTCATCAGTCTCACCGCGATTCCCCTGTCGCTGGTCGCCGCGGCGGTGGTGCTCGCCCGGTTCGGCGGCACGCTCGACACGATGGTGATCGCCGGGCTCATCATCGCGCTCGGCGAGGTCGTGGACGACGCGATTATCGACGTCGAGAACATCGTTCGGCGCCTGCGCCTCAACCGCGCCGCGCCGGTGCCCCGCCTGGCGTTCGATGTCGTGCTCGACGCGTCACTCGAGGTGCGCAGCGCCGTCGTCTACGGGAGCCTGATCGTCGTGCTGGTGTTCGTGCCGGTGTTCTTTCTCGACGGACTCGCCGGTTCGTTCTTCCGACCACTCGCGCTCGCCTACGTACTGGCGATCGCCGCCTCGCTCCTGGTCGCCCTCATCGTGACGCCGGCGCTATCGCTGATGCTGCTGCCGCAGGCGGTCCACGAACACGAAGCCCCGGTCGTTACGCGGCTGAAGGGCTGGTATCGCCGGGTGCTGCCGTCGCTCATCGGCGCGCCGCGCCAAGCGTTCGGCATCATCGCGGTCTCGATGGCGGTCGCGCTGGGTACGTTCTCATTCCTCGGCGAAGAGTTCCTGCCTCACTTCAAGGAGTACGACTTCCTGATGCACTGGGTCGAGAAGCCGGGGACCTCCCTGGACGCCATGCGGCGCATCACGCTGCGGGCCAGCGAGGAGCTCCGCGCCGTGCCAGGGGTGCGGAACTTCGGGGCCCACATCGGCCGAGCCGAGGTCGCGGACGAGGTCGTGGGCATCAACTTCACGGAACTGTGGATCAGCCTCGATCCCTCGGCACCCTATGAGTCGACCGTGGCGAAGTTGCAGGCCGTCGTGGACGGCTATCCCGGCCTCCAGCGCGACCTGCTCACCTATCTGCGCGAGCGCATCAAGGAGGTGCTGACCGGCGCCAGTGCGACGATCGTGGTCCGGGTGTTTGGCCCAGACCTCGGGGAATTGCAGCGGAAAGCGGCCGAAGTCGGCACGGCGATCGCCGGTGTCAACGGCGCCGCCGACGTGAAGGTGCAGGCGCTCACGCTCGTGCCCCAGATCGAAGTGGCGTTCGATCCCGTCCGGGCCCAACAGCTCGGCGTCACGCCCGCCGCGGTGCGCGAGACGGTGTCCACGATGGTGCGGGGCACCAAGGTGGGCGAAGTCTTCGACGCGCAGAAGATCTTCGACGTTGTCGTGTGGGGCACGCCCGACGTGCGTCACGACCTGTTCGCCCTGCGCCGGCTGCCGGTCGAACTGCCAGCCGGCGGCTATTCGCCGCTGTCGTCCGTGGCCGAGGTGCGCGTCACGCCCACCCCAAACGAGATCACGCGCGAGGGGGGATCGCGACGCATCGACATCACGAGCAATGTGCGGGGCCGCGATCTGGGCGCCGTGGCGCGTGAGATCGAGGCCGCTCTGGCTCGCGTGCAGTTCGACAGCGGCTACCACGCGGAGGTGCTGGGCGAGTACGCGGCCCGCGCCGCATCGCAGCGTCGCCTGCTGACGCTTGGTGCCGTGTCGCTCCTCTGCATCCTGCTGGTGCTCCATGTGGACTTCGGGTCGATGCGGATGGTCGGTCTGATTGCCCTGACCATCCCGTTTGCCCTCATCGGTGGAGTGATTGGCGTCGTGCTGACGGGCGGTGTCCTGTCGCTGGGGTCGCTGGTGGGGTTCGTGACGGTGCTGGGCATCGCCGCCCGTAACGGCATCATGCTCGTCAGTCACTACCGTCATCTCGAACATGAGGAGGGCATGCAGTTCGGACCAGAGCTCGTGCTCCGAGGCGCCGAAGAACGCCTGTCGCCGATCCTGATGACGGCGCTGGTGACTGGCTTGGCCCTGGTCCCGATCATTCTGGGCGGCGACCGATCCGGGCACGAGATCGAGCACCCGATGGCCGTGGTCATTCTAGGCGGGCTTGCCACCTCGACCATCCTCAACGTGTTCCTGCTGCCGGCGATCTACCTGCGATTCGGTCAGGCGCGCCGGCGCTGAGCGAGGAGGGTGCGATGTGCCTTCCCCGGGCCCTGCTTTCCGCTGCGGCTCAGGTCAGGCTGTTACCGATGAACCGCACTCGAATCGGCGCGGTTGGCTGAGAGGGCGCCAGCCAGAGCAGAAGCGCGACGAGGGCAAGGCGAGCCGCCCCGCCATCACTCCACGCGGGTGAGCGGGGTGTGGCGACGCTGGATCCAGCAACGCCTATCCGGCGAGACCTGCCGCCCGCCTTCGCGCTCGAGCGTAGAGCATCGCTGCAAGGACCAGGGCTGCCCAGCCTGCGACCAGCGGCAAGACGGCCTCGCGGATGGCCGTGCCGATGACGAGAAAGTCGGGCCCTCCGGTCTG
>JANNIB010000142.1:0-10985 GCA_031404695.1 Acidobacteriota bacterium | reverse complement strand
CCGAGCGGCCGCGTCGCGCCGTCGGCCGTCTTGAGCGAGAGCGTGGCGCTGCGCACGATGGCGGGATTCCCGGGCAGCAGGTCGATGGCGACGATCTCGCGGCCGGCGGCGGCAGCAAGCGGCAGCGTCACGTCGTGCGTGGCTTCGTTGACCGGGCCGTCGAGAGTGAAGGGCGCCGGCAGCGGCAGCGACACATCGGGCGGGCCGGCGACCCACGCGTTCACGAGCGGCACGGCGGGCGGCGCCTTCTCGACGTCGCCGCGCGGGGTGCCGCCGTTGGCCCACACGAGCATCATGTCGAGTTCGCGCGGCGTGAGCTTCATCTGATGCCAGGGCGGCGGCGGGTCTTCGCTCAGGAACTCGAGGCGGAGCGATTCGGCCCACGGCGAGGCATCTTCATAGGTGAGCAGCGACATCGGGGCGACGCCGCCGTCGATATGGCAGCGTCCGCAGTGGTCGCGGAAGAGCGCAAACAGATCTTCGTTGAAGTGATACTTCGAGGTGATGGCCTTGTGCGCCTCGCCAGGCACGTGCAGCGAGAAGGCGACCCCGAAGGCGAGCGCCGAGGCCGCCATCGCACGTCGCGTATATCGGGTCCAGCAGGTCATCGGCGGCCTCCGAAGGCTGATTCCATCGTCTTCACGCCGGCAGCGAATTCGGCCGCGGCCCGTTGCACCACGTCGCGCTCGCCGCGGTCGCCAGCGGAGTCGAGCCGGAACGCCGCCAGCACGATGGCGCGGCTCGCACCCTCGACCACAGTGCGTCTGGCCGCCGGGAACTCACGCGCATGCAGCTCGAGGGCCAGCGCCAGTTCCTTACCCTGCAGCGCCGGCACCCACACCTCGCTGAGGCCGCCGCGGCCGACCACCTCGTTCAGCGTGTCGCGCCGTTCGACCAGCAACTTCAGGTGCGCACACGGCGTGTCCGGGATGTCCATCATCAGGCGCGTGGCGACGTCCATCGCCGGCGGCATCGAATCGGTGGAGAACTCGCCGAAGGCGAAGTCGAAGCGCTGTTCCTTGCCGCCTGGGGCGAACACCGCCTGCATCGTGAGATTGGCGGGCAGCGTCAGCGGGTCGATGGCCGCCTCGAGATAGGCGCCGTCGGCCGCCACGGTGAGCGGCACCGAGGCCACTTCCTTCGTGACGAACGTCGTCGGGTTGGTCTCTTCTTTCGTCACCAGGCGCGCCGTCACGGCCTTGACCCTGGCGGCCGCGAGCGGCTTGGTGTAGTCGTCGTAGAGATACAGCCGGAAGACGCCCGGAGAGGGATAGACGCCTTCGACGTGGTGCCAGTAGTCCTGCGCCATGAAGAACTGGCCGCCGTGCTGCGGATTGTGATTGCCGTGCGCCGCCGGCTTGTTCACACGCACCGCCGTCGCGCCGTCCTTGCACCGCTGCGGCTCCATCAGATCTTTGTCGATGCCGGTGCAGCGCCACGCCACCGAGACCGTGATCTCGCCGAGCGTGCGGCCGCAGATCGGGCACTTGCCGGCCTTCTTCTCGGCGACGACCGAATGCACGGGGCAGGTGTGGACGGTGTCGAGGCGCATCGGCTCGAGGCCCATCTTGCAGATCGGGCACTCGCCATCTTCGTGTGCCACCTGGTCGGAGTGCATCGGGCAGACGTAGACCAGCGGCGGAAGGTCCTGCTCCTGCGCGTGCGAATGGAAGGCGGTCGCCGAAAAGGCGACGAGCCAGCCGACGACGAGGGCAACAGGGGCGACGCGGTGAGGACGCGGCATGTGCCGATGATAACGCGGCCCGGCCGGGTTGGGCACCGCGGACGTGGGGCTGCGGGCATAAGATACCGGCCATGCCTGACATGACCCGCCGCGCCGCGCTGTCACTGCTGGGAGCCGGTCCCGCCGTCTGGTGGGCCACGCCGGGCGCTGAGGCCCAGACCGGCCGGGCGGGCAGTTCGCGGGTGATCCGCACGCTCGGCGGCGACCTCAGGCCGGCGGACATCCGCGGCTCGGTGCTGTTCCACGAGCACCTGTCGATGCGCTTCCCGCTCGATGCGGCGTCGCACTTCACCGACGACATTGCCCTCATGGTGGACGAGGCCCGTGCCGCGAAGGCGGACGGGCTCGGCCTCATCGTCGACGGCGGCCACCCCGACATGCACCGGCGGCTCGACGCGCTCATGCGGATCAATCGCGAGAGCGGCCTGCCGGTGGTCGCCAGCGGCGGCTTCTACATGCAGCGCACGTATCCGGCCGCGCTCGAGACGCAGTCGGCGGACGAGATCGCCGACGATCTCGCCCGCGACGCGGCGCGCGACCGGCTGGGCGCCTTCGGCGAGATCGGCCAGCAGGGCGGCACGCTCACGCCCACTGAAGCGAAAGTGCTGCGCGCGGTCGGTCTGGCGTCGGTGCGCACCGGGCTGCCGGTGTTCACGCACAACCCGTATCTCGGCATGCGACCGGGCGCCGCAGACATCCCGCCTGACGCGGCCCTCCGGCAACTGGACGTCCTCGAGAAGGCCGGCGCCTCGCCCGCCGCGCTCGCCATCGGTCACGTCTGCTGTCTGCACGATCCGAAGGCCGAGATTGCCATCGCCATTGCCAGACGCGGCGCCTTTGTCGGCTTCGACCGCGTGACCCTCGCGCTGGTGCCCGACGCGGATAAGGTGGTGGCCGCCATGGCCCTCATCGAGGCGGGGCATGCCGATCGGCTGCTGCTGTCGTCGGACTTCGCGTCTGCCCGGTCGCTCAAGAAGAACGGCGGCGCCGGCCTGGCGCAGACGGCGACCGTGTTCGGGCCGATGCTGGTCAAGGCGGGCCTGCCGGAGGCGACGCTGACGCGCATCCTGACCGACAACCCGAAGCGCTTCCTGGCGTGCACGCCGCGCGTGTGAACGTGCCGCCGGGACGACCGGGCGACCGCCTGCATTCGCCGTTGACATTCACGCCGCGGGAGCCATAATCCGCCGACATGCCGGGGGCGACGTGCCGCACCGGCGTCTCTCAGGGGGCTGCCATGGCCGGTTCGTTCCACGTGTCGCGACGGCGGTTCCTCGGCGGTTCGGCCGCCGCCCTCGGCGGCCTGACCACCGGCCTGCTCGGCGACACCCTCGCCGCGCAGCCGAAGGCGCCGCCGCTGGCCAGGCCGCTCTCGACGCTGGTGCCGTCGGGGGCCGTGGATGAGGCCTACTGGTGGAAGGTGCGCGGCCAGTTCAACGTGGTCGATGGCCTGACCTTCATGAACAACGGCACCTACGGCCCGACGCCGCGGGTGGTCACCGAGGCGCTCGGCCGCTACGAACGCGAACTGGCCGAAGACCCGACCGACAACTACCGCAACGAGGGCCGCGACGCGGTGCGCGCGAAGATGGCGGCGTTTGTCGGCGCCAATGCCGACGAGATCGCGCTCACCCGCAGCACCAGCGAGGGAATGAACATCTTCATCAAGGGCCTCGACTGGAAAGCCGGCGACGAAGTGGTCTACTGCACCCACGAACACGGCGGTGGCATCCAGCCGCTGCAGCAGATCGAAGCCCGCTACGGCGTGAAGCTGGTCAAGGTGGAGGTGCCGTCACCGCCCGAAAGCGTCGATCAGGTCGTGAAGATCTACGAGCGGGCGATGACGGCGAAGACGCGCCTGCTGATGGTGAGCCACATGACCTACGTCACCGGCCTCATCACGCCGATCAAGGCGCTGTCGGACCTGGCGCACGCCAAAGGCGCCCTCATCTCGGTGGACGGCGCGCACCCGCTCGGCATGCTCGATCTGAACCTCGGCGCGACCGGCATCGACCACTACGCGGCGGCGGGGCAGAAGTGGCTGCTGGCCGGCACCGGCACCGGTGTCTGCTACATCAGGCGCAGCCTGCAGGACCGCATCTGGCCGCTCATGGGATATGCGGACCAGAAGACCATGAACGATCCGAAGTCCACCTCGTACGGCGCCAAGCGCTACGAACTGGGCGGGCAGCGCAACGTGCCGAGCTTCATGGCGATGGCCGAGGCGATGGACTTCCACGACGCCATCGGCCGGAAGAACGTCGAAGGGCGCGTGCGGCAGCTCAGCACGAAGCTGCGCGCCGGGCTGAAGGGGATTCCCGGCGTGAAGATGTGGACCTCGGAAGACCCGCAGTTCGCCGCCGGCCTCACCCTCTTCTCTGTGCACCAGATTCCGATGGAGAACGTCGTCAAGGCGATCTACGACTACAACCGCGTCTGGATCCGCACGATGGCGACCGGCAACCTGAACGGCGTCCGCGCCGCTACCCACATCTACAACATGCCCGAGGAAGTCGAGCGCCTCATCGACGCCGTCACGCACGTGGCGAAGAACTCGTCGCGCTACATGACGACCACGACGGCCGGCTGAATTGTAACGGGGTCTGTCACGGTCACGGAGCCGTGACAATCGGTGACCGTGACAGACCCCGTTACAATTCGCCGCTACACGAGTTCGACCGCGAGCGCGACGCCGTTGCCGCCGCCCAGGCACAGCGTGGCGATGCCGCGCTTGCCGCCGCGGTCCTTGAGCGCATAGAGCAGCGTCGTCAGCACGCGCGCGCCGGAGGCACCGATGGCGTGACCCAGTGCGACCGCGCCGCCGTTCACGTTCACCTTGGCGCCGTCGATGCCGAGCTCACGGATGACGGCCACCGCCTGCACCGCAAACGCCTCGTTCAGCTCGAAGAGGTCGACGTCCTGCAGGTTCCAGCCGGCCTTCTTCGCGACCTTGCGCGACGCCTCGACCGGCGTCATCAGCAGCATCTTCGGCTCGAGGCCGCTGGTGGCCTGGGCGACGATGCGGGCCAGCGGTGTCAGACCGAGCGCCTGCGCGCGGGCGGCCGACATCACGACCAGCGCGGCGGCGCCGTCGTTCACCGGCGGCGCGTTGCCGGCGGTGACGCTGCCGTCCTTCTTGAACGCCGGCTTCAGCTTGCCCAGCGTCTCGGGCGTGGTGTCGGCGCGGACGGATTCGTCCTTGTCGAACGTCACCGGGTCGCCCTTCTTCTGCGGGATCGCGACCGGCAGGATCTCGGCGGTGAACCGGCCTGCGGCCTGCGCGGCGGCGGCCTTCTTGTGGCTGTCGGCGGCAAACGCGTCCTGCTCGTCGCGCGTCACCTTGAAGGCGGCGGCCACGGTTTCACCGGCGTTGCCCATGTGCCAGTTCTCGAACGGGCACCACAAGCCGTCGTGAATCATCGAGTCGATCATCTGCGCGTGGCCCATGCGCAGGCCTTCGCGCGCCTTGGCCAGCAGATAGGGCGCATTGCTCATCGACTCCATGCCGCCGGCTACGGCGATCTCGATGTCGCCGGTCTGAATGCCCTGCTGCGCCAGCATCACCGCCTTGAGGCCCGAGCCGCACACCTTGTTGATGGTGAGCGCGGCGACGTGATGCGCCAGCCCGCCCTTGAGCGCCGCCTGACGCGCCGGCGCCTGGCCGGCCCCGGCCGACACCACGTTGCCCATGATGCATTCGTCCACCGAGGCCGGATCGATGCCGGCCCGCGCGACCGCTTCGCGCACGGCCAGCGCGCCGAGGTCGGTGGCGGGCATGTCCTTCAGCGTGCCGAGGAACTTGCCGGTGGGGATGCGAACGGCGCTGACGATGACGGCTTCCTGCATGACGGCTGTCTCCACTCTCTATGAGGCGCCCAGGCTCGTGCGGCGTGGCCGACGCGCGGCGCCTGCGGCGATTTCAATCTTCGCGACCACACCAGACCCGAGCCACGGCTCGAGCTGGCGGACCAGGTCATGACGCAGGCGATGCACTTCCTTCGCCCACTGCGGATCCTGCGCCTGCACCTTCAGCACGCCGCCTTCGGCCAGCGTCACCTCGGTGGCGCGCGCGATGGCGGCGCCGCCGGCGGCGCGCCACGCGAAGGCGACCTTCTCCGGCGTGAGCGGCGCCTGGCGGATGGCGTTGGCGAGCACCGCCGGCAGCACGCGGCTGGCGTGATCCATCCTTCGAAGGATAGCACCCGCTCAGCGGACCAGGTACCAGGCCTCCTGGCGCGGCCGGAAGAACTCCCAGCCGCTGTCAGTGAGATGCGCGTCGTCCTCCATCATCACGAACACCTTCTGGCCGTTCCACTCCGCCACCGCCGTCGCGGTGTTGAGCTCGATGGAGATGTAGGAGCCGGGCCGAAGGCGCTTCCGCGCCTGCTGGCCGATGTCCACGCGCTGGGCGGCGCGGAAGTCGATCGAGGCGCCGAGGCCGTGGCCGTGCAGGCCGATCGGGTGCGAGTAGATCATCGCCTCGATGCCGGCGGCCTTCATCTCGGCCATGGTGTCGGTGTAGACGTCGGCGGCAAGCCGTCCGGGGCGCGAATGGCGGCGCATCAGCGCGTCCTGCAGGGTGTTGGTGTTCTTCATCGCCGCTTTCAGGCCGGCCGGCACGTCGGTCTCGCCCTCGCGCAGCACGTAGGCCATCTTCTGCCAGTCGGTATCGAAGCCCATGTAGCTCAGGCCGAAGTCCACGTGCACGACGTCGCCGCGCTCGATCACGGTGGCTTCCGGCGCCACGGCGAGGAAGCCCCGCGAGGTCGCGCCGGCGGCGCCCTGGCGCTGCACGCGCAGGTCGGGCTGGAACCAGGTGCGCACGCCGTGCGCCCACAGGGCATCGTAGAGCCAGCGCCGCACGTCGCCCACGGTGGTGGTGCCGGGGCGGATGACTTCGCTCGACAGCGCGCGTTTCGTGAGCGCCTCGGTGAGCTGCACGGCCGTGCGGTAGTGGGGCATCTCGCCGGGCAGCCGCGTGTCGGCGTACTCCTCGATGAGGTCCTGCGCGCTCACGATCGAGACGCCGGCCGGCGTGCCGATGGCGCCGGTGATCATCCGGTAGGTGTCGTAGGTGAGCGACCGGGTCATCCCGCGCGTACCGCCGATGGCGAGCCCGATCGTCTTCGGCTTGTATTGGTCCACGAGCTGACCCAGGCGCACCTCCGCCGGCACCGGCTCGCCGGTGTCGAAGAACTGCCGCAGGTTGTCTTCGGTGTAGCCGGTGATGGCCACCCGCTTCAGTCCGGCCTCGCCGGCGTCGATGAACACGAACAGATCGCGGTTGCCCACGTACGGACGCGGCGGCGCGATGTGCTGCACGAGCGGGTCGTCGTGGAACTCTTCGGTGGCGACGATCCACATCGCGACGGCGTGCCGGCGCATCATCGGCAGCAGCGCCGCATGCCGCTGCTGCACCCAGCCCTCGCGCAGCGCGATCTGCTGCGACCAGGGCAGCAGCGGCGGGGAGGTGGCATCGGGCGCCTGCGCGCCGGCGGGCGCGGCAAGGCTGAGGAGGAACAGGACGAGCGATGCGGCGAGGCGAGCGGACAACATGCCGGCATCGTAGCGCACGTGATTAAATCGTCCGGTGCCGACGCCGCCCCCGTTCGTCCTCGCATCGCAGTCGCCGCGTCGTCAGGAGCTCCTGACCGCCGCCGGTTTCCACTTCAGCGTCGAGTCGGCGGACGTGGACGAGACGGCGCTCGCGGGAGAAACGGCCGATGTCTACGTGGCGCGGCTCGCCGAGGCCAAGGCGCGCGCGGTCCTGGCGCGCCGGCCGCAGGCGCTGGTGCTCGGGGCGGATACGACCGTCGTGGTCGATGGCGACATCCTCGCCAAACCGGACGACGCCGCCGATGCCACACGGATGGTCCGCCGCCTGGCCGGCCGCGCCCACGAGGTGCTGACCGGCGTGGCCCTGGTCTCGGCCAATTGGTCGCGGGTGACGGTCGCCGCGACTACCGTCTGGTTCGGCCCGATGTCGGCGGCCGAGATCGAGGCCTATGTCGCCTCCGGGGAGCCTATGGACAAGGCCGGCGCCTACGGCATCCAGGGACGGGCCGCGCGCTACGTCACGCGCATCGAGGGTTCCTACAGCAACGTCGTCGGCCTGCCGGTGGCGCTGGTGCATGACCTGCTCGCGGAATATCCGGGCCGCGCCCCGGAAGTTCCCGCACCTGGCGGCCAGTTCGGGCTGTCCGGGTCCGGAATATCGAAAGAAACGTGACCGGCGTCAGGCACGATTCCTGCCTCTGCCCTGGTTGACCGGGTGCCGGGGCGGGGATACTCTAGACAGGGAGTCCGGTTCGACTCTGTCTCTGGAAGTCATTGACCATGAAGCACAAAGCCATCAAGGTCGGAATCACGAGCCTGGTGCTCATCCTCTCGTTCGGCGGCCTCCTGTACTCGACGATGGCCGAGAGCACCGAATACTACAAGCACGTGGACGAGGTCATGGGGCAGCCGGGCGAGTGGTACGGCAAGCCGCTCCAGCTGCACGGCTTCGTCGTGCCTGAGTCGATCTACCAGAAGAAGAGCACCCTCGAGTACCGCTTCAAGGTGCAGAGCCAGGGACACATCGTCGACGCCACCTACAAGGGCATCGTGCCCGACACCTTCAAGAACGACGCCGAGGTGGTGTTGAAGGGCGTGCTCAGCAAGGACGGCTTTGCGGTGCATCCCAACGGGGTGATGGCCAAGTGCCCCTCGAAGTACGAGGCGCAGGTCGACACCAAGGGCCGGGGTGCGGTGACGCCGGGCGCCACGTCGGGCACCGAGTAGGTCGCGTGTCCGGGGCGCGCCAGGCGTGCCCCACGTCCGTCCGTTCAGAGATCCACCCATGGCCACACTCGGCGCAGTCCTGCTCCTGTCGGCGTTCGTGATCTCCGCTTACGCGGCGGCGGCCTCGGTGGTCGGCGCCCGGCGCCGCAACACCCGCCTGGTCGAAAGCGGCGTCGGCGCGCTGTACCTGGTGGCCGCGGTGATGACCGTGGCCTCCGGCGTCATCATCCACGCGTTTGTCGTCGGCAACTTCGCCATCAAATACGTGCAGCGCTACTCCGAGAGCGCGCAGCCGCTCGGCTACAAGCTGGCGTCGTACTGGGGCGGCCTCGACGGCTCGGTCATGTTCTGGGTGTTCCTGCTGTCGCTCTTCGGCGCGGCGGCCGTGCGTATCAACAAGGAGCGGCATCGGGAGCTCATCCCGTATGTCGTGGCGACGCTGAGCGTCGTGCAGATGTTCTTCCTGTTCCTGATGATCGCGCACAACAACCCGTTTGCGACCTATCTCACCGACACGCCGCGGACCGGCGCCGGTTTGAATCCGCTGCTCCAGAACTTCTACATGGCCATCCACCCGCCCACGATGTACCTGGGCTTTGTCGGGATGACCATTCCGTTCGCCTTCTGCATCGCGGCGCTCATCACCGGGCACCTGGACGACAGCTGGCTGCGGGCCGTGCGCCGCTGGACCATGGTGTCGTGGTTCTGCCTGTCGTTCGGGCTGACGCTGGGGATGATCTGGGCCTACGAGGAACTCGGCTGGGGCGGCTTCTGGGGCTGGGATCCGGTCGAGAACGCCGGCCTGCTGCCGTGGTTCACCGCCACGGCGTTCCTCCATTCGGTGATGGTGCAGGAGCGCCGCGGCATGCTCCGCGTATGGAACGTCACGCTGGTCATCACCACCTTCTTCCTCACGCTCTTCGGCACCTTCATGACGCGTTCGGGCATCGTGCAGTCGGTGCACGCGTTCGGCGAAGACAAGCAGCTGGCCATGATGTTCATGATCTTCATGAGCGCGCTGCTGGTGTTCAGTTTCGGCTGGGTGATCTACCGCCTGCCGATGCTCAAGGCGCGCAACGAGCTCGACTCGTGGACCTCGAAGGAAGCGGCGTTCCTGGCCAACAACTGGGTGCTGCTGTTCTCGGCGGTGTTCGTGCTCTTCGCCACGATGTTCCCGACCATCACCGAGGCGATTACCGGCGAGCGCCTCACCGTCGGGCCGCCCTTCTTCAACACCTGGATGACGCCGGTGGGCCTCATCCTGCTGCTGCTCACCGGCGTCGGCCTGCTGCTGGCCTGGCGCTCGTCGCCGGTGGGGCAGATGTGGCACCAGTTCCGGTGGCCGCTCCTGACGGGCGTTGCCGCGGGTGCGCTGACGCTCTCGCTCGGCATCCGCGTGTGGAGCTCGGGCCTGTGCTTCGCGTTCAGCGGCTTCGTCTTTGGCACCATCGTGCAGGAATTCGTGCGCGGCGCGGCGGTACGACGCCAGTCCACCGGCACCGACCTGTTCACGGCGATGGTGGGCCTGGTCAGCCGCAACAAGCGGCGCTACGGCGGCTACCTCGTCCACGTCGGCATCGTGCTGATGTTCATGGGCTTTGCCGGCGAAGGCTTCGGCATCGACGAACAGGCGCTGCTCAAGCCCGGCCAGCAGGTCACGGTCGACAGCTACGTGCTGAAGCTCGACAAGATCGGCGTCACCGACGACGGCCAGAAGCAGATGGTGACGGCGCAGATCAGCGTGTCGGATACGTCCGGCCAGGCACTCGGCACGATGTATCCCGCCAAGTGGTCCTACCGCAGCCGGCCCAACGAGCCGACCACAGAGGTCGCGATCCGGCGCTCGATGGTGGAAGACCTCTACATCGTGATGGCGGCCTACGAGCTCGGGGAGCAGTCGGCCAGCGTCGAGGTCCACGTCAACGAGCTGGTCAACTGGATCTGGATCGGCTTCGGCCTGATGGCGATCGGCACGGTTGTCGCGCTGCTGCCGGAAACGGTCTTCGCGCTGGCCGGTGCGCGCGTGGGGGCGGAAGCCGCCGCGACGCTGCTGCTCATCGGGGCGCTCCTCGCACCGGCCGGACTGCACGCGCAGACCGCCAGCGACGCCCAGCCACCGACCGGCACCATCGTCTTCCGCTCGGCGCTCGAGCGCGACCTCGCCAACGAGGTGATGTGCACCTGCGGCTGCCGGCTGCCGGCCGGCACCTGCGGCATGACCAACTGCGAAGGCAAGGCCTCGCAGCTGGCGAAGATCAAGACGCTGGTCGGGGAAGGCAAGGACCGCGACGCTGTCCTTGCGACCTTCGTCCAGGAATTCGGCGGCCAGCACCGCAAGGACGAACGCCGCGAACAGCAGGTGAAGCTGCGCGACCGCCCAGATGGCCACGCGGCTTCCGACGAGGGGAAACCTCCGGTACTCGGCCTCCTGGTAAGCCTTCTGCTGGGCCTGTGTGGC
>JANNIB010000141.1:0-5190 GCA_031404695.1 Acidobacteriota bacterium | reverse complement strand
CCCCGACCTTCCAGGCCGACATCCCACAACCTTCAGTGCTGGACTTCGCACGCCCTGGCAGCAGCTGGCCGGGTGAGCAGGTGGACTTCATGATGACCGACGTCGTATCACGTGTGACCGCGTTGGTGCTCTGTCTGGGCGCGGGGGCGTCACAGGCCGTCGCGCAGGTGCCAAGTGCGCTGCCGGATCCGCTCACCCTGAGCGACGTCGTGCGCCTGGCGGGTGAGCGCCGGGACGAGATCGAGGCGGCCCGTGCGCGAACGCGGGCGGGCGAAGCCAGACCCGACATCGTCTCGGCGCTCGAGGATCCCATGATCGCGCCGTCGCTGGATCACCTGCCCTTCAGGCTGGAAGGCGCGGACGTGAGCGTGACGATCGAGCGGCGCATTCCGTTGTCGGGCCTCCGAGGGCACCGTCGCGCTTCAGCCCTGGCGGACGTGGCTCGGCTGCGCGCCGACGCGCGGCGGACGGTTCTCGACGTCGGCGTGCAGGCCGCCAACGCGTTCCTGATGCTCCAGGAGCGTCGGCGGACGTCGGCGCTCGTCGACGAGCAACTGACTTTCGCCGGCGACGTCGTGACCGCCGCCAACGCCCGATACGCCAGCGGCACGGCGCCGCAGTCGGATGTGCTGCGCGCGGAGGTGGAGGTGGCCCGACTCCAGGCACTGGCGCGCGCGCTCGTCAGCGAGGTGCGCGGGGCCGAGGCCATGCTCAACACCACCCTCGCGCTCGACGCCGATCGGCCGGTGCCGCCACTGGCGACCCTCGTGCTCGCGGAACCCGTTCCCGACTGGGCAGGGATCAGGGCGGCGCTACTTGACCGTCCTGAGCTCGTCGCCGTGAGGGCGGAGATCGCGCGGGCAGACGCCGACGTGCAAGTCATGCGCGACATGTACCGGCCCATGGCCACGATCCGCACCGGGCCGTCGTACACGATGGCGGACGGGAAGGGCTGGATGGCGATGGTAGGCGTCAGTCTGCCGATCTGGCGCGGCAAGCTGCGCGCCGGGGTCGCGGAAGCGCAGGCCATGCGCGCCATGTCCGAGGCCGAGCTGCGTGCCATGACGCGCATGATCGAGGGCGACGCGGCGGTCGCCGTGCACCAGGTGCGGGCCGCCCGCGATCGGCAGTCCGCGATCCGCACCGACGTCCTGCCCCGGGCGCTTGCACTTGCTCTGGATCAACGTGGTGACCGACGGGTTTCCCGCGCTCGCCCTGGTCGTCGATCCCCCCGAAGACGATGTCCTTCAGCGTCCCCCACGACATCCGGACGAACCCATGCTGGGCCGGGAGCAGTGGCGCTTCATCGTGGCGACGGGGCTGTTGCAGGCCGCCACCACCCCGGGCGTGTTCGTGTGGGCCCTGAACGCACGCGACCTGACGGAGGCGCGCAATCTGGCCTTCTCGGTACTGGTCTTTGGCGAGCTGTTCAGGGCCTTCGCCGCCCGCAGCACGACCCGGGTGTTCTGGGAGGTCGGGGTCTTCACCAACGTCCGGCTGCTCGGTGTCGTCGTGTTCTCCGTGCTGATGCAGTTGGGGATCCATCACATTCCTGCCGCGCAAGCGGTGTTCGAGATCGGGCCCCTGTCGGCCGCGGACTGTCTCTTGACGCTGCTCGTGGCCTTGGGACCGGTGACGGCGATCGAAATCGGCAAGCTCGTCCGCCGACGGTCACGACGCCGGCACGAGATGCAGGTTGAACGGTCGCAGGTCGCGACGCCTTGAGTACGGAAGTCAGTGTGCCTCAGGCGACTGACTGTCGCCGAAGGCGAAAGAGGTGAATATCATGAACACGATCAACATCGTCTCCATCAGTGCCGCCATCGTCATGACGGCTGCAGCGCAATGGAGTTGGGCCGGCCAGGAGTCGACACCGGTCCGAGAGGGTCCGGTCTCGATCAGCGCGCTCGGCGGCGTGTCGGGCGGGAGTGGCCACGTTGGCGCGGCTGCTGGCCTCACCCTGAGTGTGGACGTCAGCGACAGAGTGTCGCTGGAGGGCCGCAGTGTGTACTTCGACCGCGGGCCGAGTCAGTCGGCCATGGACGTCAACCTCAGCGTGCTCGTGGACCTGATGACCGGGCGCCGGGCCGCGCCTTATCTGTCGGTGGGCGGCGGGCTGTATCGCGCGATGTTCGATGGCGACGACCAGCGGTTCTCCGAGATGATGGGCGGCTTCGCCTCAGGCGATCAGGCCGCCGGCCCGATGCCGATGTTCTACGCGCGCCGCTACGGCAGGATGACGGCTGCAACCGGGGGCCGCGGACACATGCCGGGCTTCACGGACCCGGCGGTCAGCATCGGGGGTGGCATGCGACTCGATCTGACGAGCCGACTCTATGTTCGCCCCGACGTTCGGGCCGTGACCATCTTTGGAGGCGGCGATACCTATACGGTCGGGAGCGCCACGGTCAGCGTGGGTTATCGCTTCTGAGGCATCGGCGCGCCGCTCTCGCAGGGGGACATGACCGCGGTGCCCGGGACCGCAAGAGGAATCAGCCATGACGACTCATGAAGCGAACGTGCGATCTGGAACCCCACCGTCCGAGACCGCAGTGGTTCGACAGCGCTACGACCGCACGGCGCGGCGCTACGACCTGATGACGTGGCCGATGGAAGTGCTGGCGATGGATCGGTATCGCGCGCGGCTCATCTCCCGGATCACGGGCAGCCACGTACTGGAGGTGGGCGTGGGGACCGGCCGCAATCTGCCGCTGTATCCCGAGACGGTGCACGTGGATGCGATCGACTTCAGCCCGCGGATGTTGGAGCGCGCTCAGCGTCGGCCACCGCGGGCCAACGTGCACCTGGCACTCATGGACGTGGAGCAACTCCAGTGGCCAGCTGGCACGTTCGACACGGTCGTGGCTACCTGTGTGTTCTGCTCAGTGCCCGATCCCGTCAAGGGCCTGATCGAGATTCGCCGGGTGCTGCGACCGGGTGGTCAGGCCCTGTTCCTCGAACATATGCGGCCGGGGGCGCGATGGCTCGCCAGCGTGTTCGACTGGCTCGACCCGATCGTGTCAAGGAGCGGGCCACACATCAACCGACGGACGATGGACAACATCCGAGCCGCCGGGTTCGCGATCGAGCGCGAGGACAACCTGATGTCCGACGTGCTGAAGCTCGTGGTCGCGCGTCCTTAGCGAGGTGGACACCATGACACCCTGCGAATGCAGCGCGCCCCACGACCGGCGCCGCATCGTTCTTACCGGAGGACCCGGGGCGGAGGTCGAAGCGTTGATCCTCAACGCTTGGGAGGGGCATCCAGGACGGTGGCTCATCGAGTCGTCCGTGGACTCTCTGGACAAGGCGGCACGCGCACTCGATGTCCTGCGAGGTGAGCCGCCGGAGTGCTGCCGCGGTCACGAAGTCCCGTCCGTTCGTGACCGAGTGCGTCAGTATCTATCAGGTGGGCAGTCCCAGAATTCGTGAGGAGTGGTGGTTGTATGTTCGTCACACGCAGAGCGTTCGTGGGGGTTGGGGGAGCCATCGGTGTTGGCTATCTGGCCGCTCGCGGTTTCACGCGTTTGGCTGGGGCACCGCTGCGCGCCAGTGCCCAATCATCGAGGAGGGACGCACGTCTGGCAAGCGTTGATGGACGCCTCGACGTCGATTTGGTCGCCAGCGACGACTGGATAGATCTCGCCGAGGGCCGCGCCAGGCTGTGGTCGTTCAATGGTCAGGTCCCCGGGCCCCTGCTCGAGGCTGTGGCCGGTGACGACGTCCGCATTCGCCTGACCAACAACCTCGACGAGTCGACGAACCTTCATTTCCACGGGCTGCACGTGCCGCCGACCGGTACAGCCGACAACATCTTCCTGGAGGTGCCCCCGGGCGAGGTGGCGTCGTATGCGTTCCGCATTCCGGAGCACCACCCCGCTGGTCTGTTCTGGCTGCATCCCCATCTACATGGGTCCGTCGCCCGCCAGGTGTCGCTCGGACTGGCGGCGCCTTTGGTCATCCGGGGAGCCCTGGACGCCGTCCCGGAAGTGGCCGCCGCGCGCGAGCACGTGCTCGTGCTGCAGGACTTCGAACTCGACCGATCGGGACGCCCCATAGATCCCGGGATGGGAGCCCTGATGGGCGGACGCGAGGGGGCCCTCGTGACCATCAGCGGCCAGACCCGGCCGAGATATGCGATCGAGCAGGATGGTCTTCTCCGGCTCCGCTTGCTCAATGCCTCGGCGTCCCGCTTCTACCGGCTTTCTCTCGAAGGACATGCGATGCACATCATCGCGACCGATGGTGGAAGCCTGGCAGTCCCACAACAGGTCGATGAACTCTTGCTGCCTCCGGGCGAGCGGCGGGATGTCCTGATCCCGGGAAGCAGAGCTGGGGGCGTGTACCGATTCATGAATCTGCCATACAACCGTGGCTCTGCCGGGATGATGGGGCGGCACGCTCGGCTCCCGTACCGCATTCGAGATCGCCTCAGTGGAGTATGAAGGGCGCGCCGCTTCACCACGCCAGGTGCCGCAGGCGCTGGGCGACGTGGAACGTCTGCCAGCGGCGCGTGCGCGCCGCACGTTCATGCTGTCAGAGACTATGGGGATGGTGCGGGGCCGCGGCATGGGGATGCGGTTCCTGATCAACGGGCGCGAGTTCGACCACATGCGGATCGACGACCGGGTTCGGCTGGGCGACATCGAGGAGTGGGAGTACATCAACAACACCGACATGGACCACCCGATGCACGTGCACACCAACGCTTTCCAGCGCGTGGGGGCAGATGGTCAGGCAGAACTTGCCTGGCTCGATGGCATCGTCGTGCCCGCGCGCAGGCGGGAGCGGATTCGCATCAGGTTCACCGACTTCGTCGGAGCCACGGTGCAGCACTGTCACATCCTCGATCACGAAGACCTGGGCATGATGTCGACCATGCAGGTTGAGGGATGACCGCGTCGTGGCAGGAGGCCTTACGGGTCCTCGTTGTGGCCTTTGTTCTCAACTGGATCTGGGAGGCGACCCACGCCGCGGCCTACGTGGAATCCACGGGGCCGTTTCTGTATCGCCTGCGACACTGCCTGCCGATGGCGGGGACTGACGCCTTGTGGACACTCGCGCTGTGGGGCTTGGCAACTGGCGTCTGTTGGCGTACGGACGGCCGGTCGCCGCGCCTGGCCACTCTTGCAGTGCTGGGCGCGGTGACCGCAATCGTGGTCGAATGGGCGGCACTGGCTGAAGGGCGGT
>JANNIB010000140.1:0-7405 GCA_031404695.1 Acidobacteriota bacterium | reverse complement strand
GACGAATCTTCCCGGTCGGGTCGATGTTGATGACCTTCACGAGAATCTGCTGGCCTTCCTTGAGCTCGTCGCGCACGTCCTTCACGCGGTGGTTCGCGATCTCGGAGACGTGCAGCAAGCCGTCGGTGCCGGCCATGATCTCGACGAACGCGCCGAAGTCGGTGATGCGCTGCACCTTGCCCAGGTAGGTCTTGTTCAGTTCGGGCGTGGCGGTCAGCTCCTGAATCATGCCGATCGCCTTGGCCGCCGCGGCTTCGTCCGACGAGGCCACGTTGACCTGGCCGTTGTCCTCGACGTCGATCTTCACGCCGGTCTTCTCGATGATGCTGCGGATCATCTTGCTGCCGGGCCCGATGACGTCGCGGATCTTGTCGACCGGGATCTTGATGGTGACGATGCGCGGCGCGTAGGCCGACATGTTGGAGCGCGTCGCCGGCAGGTGTTCCTGCATGATGCCGAGGATGTGCAGGCGGCCGGCCTTGGCCTGGGTGAGCGCCGCGCGCATCACTTCCGCCGAGATGCCGGTGACCTTGATGTCCATCTGCAGAGCAGTGATGCCGTCTTTGGTGCCGGCGACCTTGAAGTCCATGTCGCCGTAGTGGTCTTCGGCGCCGGCGATATCGCTCAGCACCGCGTATTTGCCGGTCGCCTCGTCCATGATGAGGCCCATGGCCACGCCGGCCACCGGCGCCTTGATCGGCACGCCGGCATCCATCATCGCCAGCGACGCGCCGCACACCGACGCCATCGAGGAGCTGCCGTTCGACTCGAGGATGTCCGACACGATGCGCACCGTGTAGGCGAAGTCGGCTTCGAGCGGCATCATCGGCGCGAGCGCGCGCTCGGCGAGGGCGCCGTGACCGATCTCGCGGCGTCCGGGGCCGCGCATCGGCTTCACTTCCCCGACCGAGAAGGGCGGGAAGTTGTAGTGCAGCATAAAGCGCTTCCAGGTCTCGCCATCGACCATCTCGACCTTCTGCTGGTCGTCGGCGGTGCCGAGCGTCGCGGTGACCAGGGCCTGGGTCTCGCCGCGGGTGAACACGGTCGAGCCGTGGACGCGGGGCAGCACCTTGGTCTCGATGGTGATCGGACGAATCTGGTCGAAGCGGCGACCGTCGAGGCGCACGTCGCGTTCGAGGATCTCGGTGCGCAGCACCTTCTCCTGGAGGTCGTGCAGGATGGCCTTGGCTTCGCCCTTGCGGCTGACCTGGTCTTCCGGCAGCGCGGCGATGACGTCCTTCGAGACCCTGGCCACGGTGGCGTAGTTCTCGAGCTTGTCCTTGATGCGCATGGCCGTCGTCAGCGGCGCCAGGGCCACCGCTTCGATCGACTGCTGGAACGCCTCATCGACCTTCACGGCCGGCTTGGCCAGCTTGGTGCGGCCGCTGTCCTTCGCGAGGTCGTCGATCAGCCCGCAGATGTCCTTGATGGCGGCGTGGGCGACGTCGAGCGCCTGGATGACCTCCTCTTCGGAGACCTCCTGCGCGCCCGCTTCGACCATCACGATGCCGTCCTTGCTGCCCGCGACGATGAGATCGAGGCGGCTCTGCCTGCGCTCCGGGAAGGTGGGGTTCACGACATACTTGCCGTCAACCAGGCCCACGCGCACGCCGGCGATGGTTTTTTCGAGCGGCATCTCCGACAGGGCCAGCGCCGCGGACGCGCCGGTCAGGGCGAGCACATCCGAGTCGTGCTCGGTGTCGGCCGACACCACGAACGCAATGACCTGCGTCTCGAAGCTCCAGCCGCCGGGGAACAGCGGCCGGATCGGACGGTCAATGAGCCGGCAGGTGAGGGTTTCCTTCTCCGTGGACTTGCCCTCGCGCTTGAAGAAGCCGCCCGGGATGCGTCCAGACGCATAGGTGTTCTCGCGGTATTCGACCGTGAGCGGAAGGAAATCGATGCCCTCGCGGGCGCTGGAGGCGTGGCAGGCGGTGACGAGCACCATCGTGTCGCCCATGCGCACGACAACGGCGCCGTCGGCCTGCTTGGCCAGGCGGCCCGTCTCGACGGAGAGGGTGTGCTGGCCGATCTGAATCTCGCGCTTGATCATTGGAAACCTCGATGCCGGGGTCACGTTCCCCGGGCTTGTCGGCGCGACGGCCCCGGACCTCCGCCGGGTGCGGAGCGCGGTGGCCGTCGCCGATGCTGCTGTGGTGCCCTGCGCCGGGAGGACCCCGGCACGGCGGACGCGGCTACTTGCGGATGCCGAGCCTCTTGATGAGCTCCGCGTACCGGTCGGTGTCCTTGCTCTTCAGGTAGTCGAGCAGGCGCCGGCGCTGGCCGACGAGCTTCAGGAGACCGCGCCGCGAGTGGTGGTCCTTCGCGTGGCTCTTGAAGTGTTCGGTCAGGTAGGTGATGCGTTCGCTGAGAATCGCCACCTGGACCTCGGGCGATCCGGTATCCGTGCCGTGGGTGCGGAACGAATCGATGAGAGCGGTCTTCTTGTCTTTCGCGAGTGCCACGTCTACTACCTCCACGTGCGGCCCAGAACGCGGTCTGCCGCTGCTCCACGCCGCCGTATGTCTGCGATTTTCGCCGCAGGATGACCCTTCATCTTAGCCCAGGATGACGACGGGCTGCAAAAGTCTTCGCGTGCCCGATTCGCCGCCTCCGGACGTGCCGGCGGTGCCGGTCGCTTGGGCGATGCCGAGCAGGTGACCGGCGTCGTCCAGGATCCGGATCGGCCCGCCGGCGTCGCCGTTGAGCGTGGCCTGCACGCTTTGGCCATGCCGGACCTTTGCCGCCTCCTCGTTCGTCAGCGTCGCCGCCGGCAGATCCGGCAGCAAGCGGTCGATTGGGAGCAGCGCCGCCGCCATGCCGCCCCTCGGCGCGGTGGCGAGCGCCTCCCAACTGACGCTGTCAGCCAGCCCGAACGCGCCGGCGCGGGTCCGGCGGAGACCGGAGAGATACGCGCCCGTGCCCAGCGCGTCGCCGAGGTCGTGCGCCAGCGAGCGGACGTAGAACCCGGCCGACACCTGCATCGTCACGGTGGCAACGCCGTCCTCGAACCCGTCGAGCGAGAGTGCGTGCGCGACGACCGGCACCGGCGGCAGGTCGAGCGGGGCGTCGCGCCGCGCCGCGCGATGCGCCACCTCGCCGCCGACCTTCTTGGCGGAGTAGGCGGGCGGAGTCTGCAGGTGCCTGCCGACCCTGGCCGCGAGCCAGGCCGCGACCGCCGCCCGGTCGGGGCGCTCGCCTGTTTCCCGAGTGGTCGCGCCCTCGGCATCGTAGGTGGTGGTGGCGCGGCCGAAGGTGATGCGCGCCTCATACGCCTTCACGTCGTGCGCCATGAAACGCGCCAAGCGCGTGGCACGGCCGGCGACCAGCACGAGCACGCCGGTGGCCATCGGATCGAGCGTGCCGGTATGACCGACGCGCGAGGTGGCGAGGGCCCGTCGCGCCACGGCCACCACATCGTGCGAGGTCGGCCCCTGCGACTTGTCGACGACCAGGACGCCGTCGGCACTCACGTTCATGCGTCCGGGCCGGCGGCGGCCACGGCCTGCTCGAGCGCCTGCATGAGGCGCGCCTGCAGCTCGGGTAACGGGCCGCTGAGCGAACAGGCAGCGGCGTTGCGATGGCCACCGCCGCCATGGGCCGCGGCGATCCGTCCGATGTCCACCGCGCCTTTCGAACGCAGGCTGACACGCCAGCGCTCGGGCGTCTCGGCCTGCTTGAAGAAGGCCACGGCACGCACCGCCTTCACCGACAGCGGGAAGTTGATGAGGCCGTCGGTGTCGTCGTAGCTGCCGCCGGCGGCCGCGGTCATCTGCGGCGTGATGGTGAGCAGCGCGATGTGCCCGGACGGATCCACGATCATCGACGACAGCACGCTGCCGAACAGGTGTACCCGTGCCATCCGGTTGCTGTCGTAGTGGGTGCGGGCGATCCACTCCGGCCGGGCCCCGGCCTCCACGCAGCGCGCAGCGATGTCGAAGGTGCGCGGCGACAGGTGCGAGAAGTGGAACGAGCCGGTGTCGGTCAGGATGGCCAGGTAGACGTGGGTCGCGATATCGGCGGTGACCGGGGCGCCAAGGGCGGCGATGAGCGCCCAGGCGAGCTCGCCGCAGGCGGCCGCCGACTCGTCCACCCAGTTGACGACGCCGTAGCGGGTGTTGCCGGGATGGTGGTCGATGTTCAGCACCGGCGAGCGGTCGAGGCCGGTCACACCGGTCCGTGTGAGGTCGCCGCATTCCATGATGACGGCGGCGTCGAACCTGTCGTCCACCTGCCGCGTGATCCACAGTCCGTCCACGGCCGGGAAGGGCTGCAGGTAGGCGGGCGGCACCTCGCACATGGCCATGCGCGCGTCCTTGCCCAGCGCGCGCAGCGCCAGCACCAGCGCCAGGCCCCGAGCCGATGGCGTCGCCGTCGGGCCGCTCGTGCGACGACACCACGATCCGGGTGGCGCCCGTGAGGCGCGCCACGATCTCGCCGAGCGCAGAATCAGGCGGTGGTATCGGGGTCATGCGTGTCAGCCGGCGCCACGTCGGCCGTCACCGCGGCGTCCGCGGCGTCCGCGGCGACGTCGGCAGGCGCGTCGGCCGGGGCCGCCGGCGCCCGCGCCGCTTCGACCTCGTGGATCTCGTGCAGCAGTTCTTCCACGCGCTGGTGTGCGGCGAGACCCTCGTCGTACTGAAAGGCCACTTCCGGCACCCGTCGCAGCGTGACGCGCGTCGCCAGCACGTGACGGACGAATGCCGTCGCGCGCTGCAGCGCCTTGGTGGTGCGATTGCGTTCGGCGGCGTCGCCGATGATGGTCCAGTAGATGCGGGCGAGCGACAGATCGGGCGTCACTTTGACGCGGGTCACCGTGACCAGTCCCACCCCAGGGTCCGCGACCTCGGTGGCGAGGATCTGGCTGACCTCTTCCCGCAGTTGCTCGGCGATCCGCTCGGTGCGATGGCTGAGGGGCATTGACTGATTCTAGAAGGGAACAGGGACCAGGGGCCAGGGACTGGATCCCGAGGCTCGGGCGGCGCCGCGTGTCCGTCCGGACACGCGGCGATCGGACCGCGGTGCTGCGACCGGCTACGCCGGGGTCGCGACGCGTTCCATCTGGAACACCTCGATGACGTCGCCGACCTTGATGTCGTTGTAACCGGCCAGGCCGATACCGCACTCGAAGCCGGTCTTGACCTCGCCGACATCGTCTTTGAAGCGGCGCAGGGAGGCCATCTTGCCTTCCCAGACCACCGAGCCGTCGCGGATGAGGCGCACCTGCGCATCGCCCTTGCGGGTGATGATGCCCTCGCTGACCATGCAGCCGGCGATGACGCCCGCCTTCGGCACCTTGAAGGTGTCGCGCACCTGGGCGGCGCCGATCCGCACTTCCTTGAAGGTCGGGTCGAGCAGGCCGGCCATGGCCTTCTCGATTTCTTCGGTCACGTTGTAGATGACCGTGTGGTGGCGGATGTCGACCTTCTCGCGGTCGGCGATGTCGGCGGCATTGCGGTCGGGCCGCACGTTGAAGCCGATGATGATGGCGTCGCTCGCCGTGGCGAGCAGCACGTCCGATTCGTTGATGGCGCCGACGCCCGAGTGGATGATCTTGACCCGGACCTTGTCGGTCGACAGCTTGTCGAGCGAGTTGGCCAGCACTTCGGCCGAACCTTGCACGTCGGCCTTGACGATGATCGGGAGATCCTTCACGGCACCGTCGGCCATCTGCGCCTGGAGCGACTCGAGCGTCAGGCGGCTGCCCTTGGAGACCAGCGACTTCTCCCGGGCCCGGGCCTGACGGAACATCGCGATCTGCCGCGCTTTGGCCGGATCCGATACCGACTGGAACGAATCGCCCGGGGAGGGCAGGGTCTCGAGACCCAGCACTTCGACCGGGGTGGACGGCCCGGCCGTCTTGGTCGGGCGGCCGCGATCGTCGATGAGGGCGCGCACGCGTCCCACCACCGGACCGGCGATGATGTTGTCGCCGACGCTGAGCGTGCCGTCCTGGACGAGCACCGTGGCCACCGGACCACGGCCGCGATCCAGCTTGGTTTCGAGCACCGTGCCGGCGGCCGCCCGTTTCGGGTTGGCCTTGAGTTCGCCGATTTCGGTGACCAGCAGAATCATCTCGAGCAGCGCCTCGAGGTTGGTCTTCTGCTTGGCCGAGACTTCCACGAACACCGTGGTGCCGCCCCAGGCTTCCGGCATCAAGCCGATATCCGCCAGCTGACGCTTGACCACCTCGGGGTTGGCGCCGGGCTTGTCGATCTTGTTGACGGCGACGATGATCGGCACGTTCGCCGCCACGGCGTGATCGACCGCTTCGCGCGTTTGCGGCATGACGCCGTCGTCGGCCGCCACCACCAGGATGACCACGTCGGTCACCTTGGCGCCGCGGGCGCGCATCAGCGTGAAGGCCGCGTGACCCGGGGTGTCGAGGAAGACGATGCTCTTGTCTTTCTTCTCGCCGACGCCGCCGACCAGATAGGCGCCGATGTGCTGCGTGATGCCACCGGCTTCGCGCTCGGCCACCCGGGTGGTGCGGATCGAGTCGAGCAGCGTCGTCTTGCCGTGGTCCACGTGGCCCATGACGGTGACGACCGGCGCTCGCGCGACCGTGTCCTTGTCGTCGGCCGTTTCGGCCTGCACTTCGAGCAGTTCTTCTTCGAAGCTGCGCGTCTCGACCTCGGCGCCGAAGTGCCGGGAGACCTCGCGCGCCGTCTCGATGTCGACCGTCGAGTTGATGTTCATCATCATCCGGCGATCGAGCAGCACTTTCAGGACGTCCTTGACGCGCACGTCGAGTTTGTCCGAGAGGTCCTTGACGGTCATGCCCTCAGCCAGCGTGATGGTGCGGCTGATGGGTGGCAGCGCCACCGGCGGCGGCGCCGGCATCTGACGCGAGGCGCCGTCGCGACGCGGACCACCGGTCGGGCGGCCGGCCGGCCGGAACGGCATGCCGGGACGGCCCATGGGCGGACGTCCCGGCATGCCCGGACGCTGCGGATACTGACCGGGACGCGGTGGCAACCCGGGCTGGCCGGGGCGCACGGGCTGCGAGGGCAGCGGGCGCGGACCGCCGAGTGCCGACGGCGTGGTCGGATACGGGCGCCCACCCGGATACGGGGGACGCGCGCCCATCGGCGGACGCACGCCGGTGCCGGCGCCAGGGGCGCCGGGACGCGGCGGTGGCGGCGGGGCGACGATGCGCGCGGGCGGCTGGCTCGGTGGACGCCGCGCCGGCGTCAACGGCCGCGCCTGCGGCACGGTCTGACCGGGCTCCTCGATACGCAGCCGCAGACTCGGCGGCAGGATGCGGCTGGGATACACGGCGTAGGTATCGCCCAGGGCCACATCCCAGAAGATAGCGTCGATTTGCGAACCGGGCTGATCGGCGAACGTAAATAGATACTTCAGCCACCGATCCGGCGGCAGCTTGACGTCGCGATGGTCAGCC
>JANNIB010000139.1:0-5627 GCA_031404695.1 Acidobacteriota bacterium | reverse complement strand
CGTCGGGCTGCCGCGCCATCAGGGGCACTGGTGGCTGCTGCTGGTGGCCGCGCTGTGGCTCGACCTGCAGGCACGGCCCGCGCAGGCACGACCGGCGTGGCAACGCGGGCTGCTCGTCGTGATCCTGGCAATGCACGTCGTCGCGGCAGCATTCGCCAGCGCCGTCGACCTCGCGCATCCGTTCTCGAACGGCCTGACCACGGCCGACCTCCTCGGCGCCGAAGGCCTCGAGGACGCGCCGCTCTTCGGCCATCGCGAGCCACCGGCCGCCACCGTGGCCCTCGGCCTCGATCGACCGCTGTTCTCGCCCTCGCGCGGCGTCTACGCCACCCATCCCGACTGGGGTCCGGGCCAGCGTGAACTGCCGGATGCAGAGGTTCGCTGTGCGGCGCGGGCGCTCGCCCGCCGCGAGGGCCGCGACGTGGTGTTCGTGGCCAACCGCGCGCTTCCGGCGTGGGCCGAGCTGGTGTTCATCGGCGCGCGCACCGGCGCGATCGTGGAGTCCGAGGACTTCCACGTCTACCGGCTGATGGTGGCGGCTCTGGCAGCCACAGCGGCCGACGCGCGTTGCTCTCAGCCGGCGCCGTAGGAGGGCCTGCCGGGATCTGGTATGATCGCTGTCTCTCCTCTCGTGGGGGCCTGTAGCGCAGTTGGGAGCGCGCCTGAATGGCATTCAGGAGGTCACCGGTTCGATCCCGGTCAGGTCCACCAACTCCAAGTCCTTGATTCTGAAGGCTTGATCTCGCGGACCCCAAACGCGAGTTGGAACCAGGCCAGCGCCCGTCGCCGTGCGCTGGCCCGCGTTATCGCACCCAGTTCTCCACCTTCACGCTGGTGGAACTCGGCGACCAGCCGCGATAGGGCGAAGGTACAGCCCACCTCGGTCGGCACGACTCTACGCTGTTCGATGAGCTCTATCGAGTTACAAACTGACGGGGCGACAGCATCTGGATGCCCGAGTAACTCCCGAGCGTCAGCAGGTCGGCATCACCGCTCACGATCGCCTCGGCATCGCCGGTTACTGCCGTGGCCAGCACCCAGTCGTCGTCGGGATCGCGCGAGACCGTTTCGGCGAGCTTCGCTGGCTCGCACCAAGATGCATGTTGACGGTAGAGCGCCAGGATCGGCAAGTCGTCGGGAGTCAGGCGGAACTTACGTCGCAGTGTCGCCACGAGTTCGTCCCAGAGCACCGGCGACAGAATCGCCGTGTGCTCCGGCATATGAATCTCGAGGATTTCGCGGCACAGGCCCTCGGCCACGATCCCGGCCACCACCACGTTCGTGTCGAAGACGACTCTCACGAGATCAGCGCGAACACGTCTTCGTCGGTGAAGATCCCCTTCGCCCTGGCCCGCGGCACTGCGACACGTCGCGCCTCGGTCAAGGCGTCCTGCCAGAGCTTGCGATGGATCGCCATGCGCACGTACTCGCTGGTGGTCAGGCCGCTCTCGGTCGCGGCCCGAGCGATCAGCCGTTTAGTACGGGGCGGCAGACTGACGGTCAGCGTCTCTCTCATGCTGTAAGCATAAATCTTACAAGCGCTCGGATCAAGCCTGCGGCTCCTGAGCTGGCATCTGGGCATGTTCCAGGCGGAGTTGCCTACCGCTCACAGCGAAACGCGCCAGTCGTAGGCGGCCGCTTGCCTGATTGTCCCGGCGCCGGTTACCCGACGTACAACACGCTGTAGCCGTACTCCTGCGCCCGCGTCACGCCGACCACGCCGGCTGGCACGAAGTGCGCGTTCGGCACGGCGCTCGTCAGCAGTGTCTTGTAGACGGCCTCGGCATCGCCCCCGCCACGGCTCGCTTCTCGCGAGATCCGGCGCGTGGAGAGGTTGCAGATCGCGAAGTGAACGCCTCGCTTGGCGAGCGCGTCGAGCGGACGGCGCGGCGCGCTGTTCATCGGGTTGACAGCAGGTGCCCCGGTTGACTCGGGGTTGGTGTAGTGGGCGCCCTCGGCAATAGCCGCGCCGTACTTCGCCCAGATTTCGTCGTTGAAGGCAAAAGCCGCCGCCCAGTGACGCAGCCCGAACACGATCGCCACGTCGCCGTCGTCGAGGCTGTAGCCGGCTTTGTTGCCGGTGAAGATGTTGGCGACGAATTGTGCGGCCTCCCGGACGCCGTCGGGTGTGACCGCATCAACCACGACACGGTGCTTGCCAGGAATCCTGTCGAGCCACTCGTCCTCGGCGTGACGCGCCGGGCGGAACGGGGTCGTGCCCGGCGCGGATTGGCTGGTGGCAGAGAGGGCGGCGTTGGCGGCCACCGCTCCAAAGCCCGTGAGGAGCGCTCGCCGCGCCCACAGATCGCGAATACCCATGGAGTGCCTCGTGTTGCCCGCGATGGCCGCGGGGTCAGCTCACTTCTTCCTGGCGGCCTCGCGCTCCTGCGAGCGAGCGCCACTCAGCACGCCCTCGAGGCCGTAGTTGGCTTCGTGGCACGCGTACTCGTACACCTGCTCACCAGGCGCCATCGCCTTGAACTCCAGCTCGCCGCTGAAGGGCGCCCTGAAGGTCGTGGGATCTTCGACAGTGAACCGGTAGGACAAGGAGGTCGCGTCCGTGCGGCTCAGGCGCTCGATGACCTTGAGGTTCTCCCACGAGTTGCGAAAACCGTGGTCGCGGTGGAAGTTGGTGGTCTCGATCACGAGGGTGTCGCCCTCCCATCGTCCGATCGAATCGCCGAACCACTGACGGACGCTCGCCGGCAGATGCTGGCCGCCCATCCGCACGATGCGCGTGTCGTGCACCATCTCGGTGAGGATCAGGACGTGATCCTTCGTCTGCACGATGGTGTAGTTGTTGTTGTAGAAGTAGTTCGGCAGCATCGGCGGCCCGAGGTTGCTGCCAAAGGACGTGATGCAGCGCTCGGCCAGCGGCCGCAGCTCGGGGTGGTCGAATTCGCTGCCCTGGGTGGCGCGGAGGGCAGCGGCCGCGGCGAGCCGGGCCCGGGCCTCTGGCGTGTAGGCGGGCACCTGGCCGTCCGGCGGGTCGATCACAATTGAACTGCGTGGCTGGCCGTTGACGCGCAACACGCGATCGCCAGGATCGATCCAGAACGCGTTGTAGCCGCCCACGGGTCCGGCGCCGAGCTGCCACTGGCGCTCGAGGTGCGTGAGCTCGGCATTGGGGCTCTTGCGCTGCTCGCCCCCCACGGGTGGGGCCTCGCGATCGGGACTCGTGGCCCCCTCGCGGGCATCGACGCCTTTCTGGGTATTGATCTCGTCGGCCACCGCAGCCGCCTCCGACAACACCAGCGGCTGGGCGGGTGAGGGGCGCTGGAACGGCGTGATGGTGGCATTGGTCCAGTTCCCCTCGAGGCTCAGATGGCCGTCGCTGGCACGAGGGACGCTGGCAGGCCGCGCCGCCGGCTTCTGGGCCGCGGTTGTCTGCCCTGTGGCGGATTGGGCCGCGGGCGCCCGCACCCCAGCCACCACGAACCCGACGAGCGCGGCGGCGAACGTGAGGCTGACCATTCTCATGTGAGCAGTCCTTCCCACAGATGGAAGACGTCGATGCGGCGGGCTGTCGCGGATGCGTTCACAGCACCCGTCCGCAGCCCGTGCTGCGAGTATAGCCGTGAGGGCTGACGCGAGTCAGCGGAGGTGACGCGTGACCTTATCGGCCGTCTGTGGCGGCGGCATGCTCGGACCGGAGGGGGGAACAGTCCCCCGTACGGTGACGATAGTCGGTCCGTAGCTCGGTAAGAACCGTGAGCAACACCGAGTCTTAGGCTTGAGCGGCCATACGGCGCGGCGTCCTCCCTCTTCGGCCGGCTCGAGCCGAGCGGCGTCTTCGCTCCCGTCGCTCATCCGCGCCATCGCCGCAGCCGTACCCTTGACAACGATCCGCGGCAGAATGATGTCGTCAGCTCAAGCTCGCGACTCCAGTTGGCAGGCCCCCTCGCACGATTTCCGGCCTTCATCCAGGAGGACGCTCATGCGTCAGTATGTATTCGCTTCCTCGCTCGCCGCGCTCGCGGCGGGCCTGCTGTTCTCGTCTCCGCGTCTCGACGCCCGGTGGGAACCGGGCGCGCGGGTGCAGCTCGCTCCGCTCTGCAACGTCCTGACGCTCACTCTCACCGAAGACCACCGCGGGCTGGGCGCCGCCGGATCCGACGACCGCTGCGGTGTCGGCACGCCGACGCCGGTCGTGGGCCACGCGGTCAGAAACGCCGACGGCACGCTCGGCATGGTCATCTACGTGCACGATGGCCGCGAGGTGCAGGCCGTCTCACTGCAACTCGATGCCACCGGGCGCGTGGGCACGTGGCAGGACACGGCCGGGCGTGCCGGCATGGCCGTGCCGCCCGGCGCTGTGGCGCTGCGACGACCGACGCGCGGACCTCTCCCTGCACCCGCCTCACGCAACGCGCCTGGTACAACGGCCGGCGTCGGCAGGCCCCCCGCCTTCTGGCCTGCCGACCCGTCAAACGGCGTGGGGTCGAGCTTCTTCCCGCAATTCGCCTGCAAGTACGGTCGCGAGTTCCTCGGACTCCAGAACTCCGAGATTATGTGCAGCGACGTGGTCACGCCCGCCCCGAGTAGCGTCGCCGATCTCGCACTTGGATCGGATGGCAATCCCATCTTCGTCGGTCCCGGTAGCGGAGCCGGCGTGACGGTGACGCAGTGCGGCAATCCAGCGTGTTCCGCGGACAGTACGTCAGTCGTAGTGAACGCGACTGCATCCGGCGGGCGCATCGCGATTGGCTTCGACGGACTACCGGTCGTGGCCATGCTCTCGGCGGGAGCGATGACGGTCACCAAGTGCGGAGATCTGGGGTGCACCACCGGGCTCGAGTCGATTGTGTCCAACCCGGGGCCGGCCTTCGCCCTCGTCGTCGGGTCCGACGGCTTTCCGCTCATCGTTGGCTCGTCGGCGGGGCTCGTGCGCGTCATCCACTGCGGGGATGCGGCGTGTACCTCGGGCTATACGACGACGGACGTGCCGCTGCAGGATGCCACCGCCGTCGAGCCGAAGGTCGCCATCGCGCCGAACGGTCTCCCGGTCATCGCCTTTCGCTATGACGTGCCGCGGCCAGATCCCGAGTCAGAAGACGGCGTCAAGCTCCACTTCTGCGCCGACCTCATGTGTTCGAGCGGCAGCACGTCGGGCCCGGTCATGTTGAACACCGTCTCGCGGAATTACAAGTTCTGCTGCGGGTTGTCGCTCGCCATCGGCAGCGACGGCCTGGCGATCGTGGCCAGCCACCGGATGTTCTGGGGCCTGTGGGCCGCGCACTGCGACGACGCTACGTGCACCAGCAGCGCAAGTGGCACGAAGAACGACGACTGGACGCTTCCGGGCCTCAACGTGGCCCTGATGATCGGCGCGCGCGGAGTGCCGGTGATGAGCCATCACGGAGGTAACCAGGCGCGGCTGAAGGTCACCGAGTGTCGAGACGTGGCGTGCACGGGTTTCGCCCACCCGACCCGTACGCTCGACGTTGGCTTTTCCAATGGTGCGGCCGTGGTGGGGAGCGAGGGGCTGCCGATCGTCACGGGAGCCGGAAGCATTGTTGCCTGCGGCACCCAGGGTTGCCAGATGCCGGCGGTGTCGATCGTGCTCGTACCGGGGCCGCGGGCTCTGGTCCCGCCGAACCGGTAAGGACGACCCGCGCCGGAAATCA